>JAHFUX010000024.1:3647-16850 GCA_023264875.1 Nitrosarchaeum sp. | reverse complement strand
GGAGCATATTCTTTAATTTCTGATATTGGATTTCACACAATACAAGTAAATGAAACATTTGCAGTAGGCGAATCTACTTCATATCAAATTAACGCAAATGAACATGCAAAACAGCATATGAAGATTACAGGAGAAAAATTTGATCTTAAATTATCTAGTCCCGGTGATGGACTTCAAATTCCAAAAACATCTCATACCAAGGAAGTCATTTTGGACTGGATTCATCTCAAAGACGGAATAACTGTGATAAATCTTCAAAATACTGGTTCTTCTGAATTAAAAGTAGAGGCAACATTGGAAATCACAACTGATCCTATCTTGTTTACATATCATATCATCGTCATTACTTCAGGTATGGTAATTATTGGATTTAGTATGGGCTTTACTCTAAGAAAACCAAAAGGATTCTAGTTTAGTTTTGCTGAAGGATAAGATCCTAGAACTTTCATGAATAATGTTTCGTGATTAATTTTCTCTAACATATCTGCAATTCTTGAATTTTTTGCATGACCTTCAAAATCTACGTAGAAATTATACTCCCACGTATTTGTCTTGGTTGGTCGTGATTCAATTTTAGTTAAATTGACGTTATAATTATGAAAGTTTTCTATGATTCTGTGAAGAGAACCAGGTTCATGTTTTATGGAAAAAATTATTGAAGTCTTGTCTTTTCCAGTTTCTTCCTTGCTGTTTTTTGATAATATTAAAAATCTAGTGTAATTGTTCAAATTATTTGCAATGTTTTCTGATATTACAGGTACATTGTAAATTTTAGATGCATCCTTACTGGCAATACATGCTATGTTTTTTTTGTTTAATTCTTTGATAATCTTAACGCTTCCCGCTGTATCATATGCAGGAACTGTTTTCATGCTATGTTTTTCAATAAAATTCCTGCATTGTCCTAATGCTTGTGGATGAGAATACACAGTATCTACATCATTCAAAGTTCCAGTCCCTATCAAACAATGTTCAATTCTATGATACATTTCACCTATTACATTAAGTGATGTTGAATACAGCAAATCATAGCTTTCTCCAACACTGCCTTCCAATGAGTTTTCTACTGGCAAAATAGAATACTCTGTTTTATCCAGTGTAGTATTTTCTAAAACTTCTGCAAAGGTTAGAAGAGGAATTGTTTGAATTTCTTTGTTGAAAAATGCCTTAGCTGCTGCCTCACTATATGCCCCTCGTTCACCTTGGAACGAAACATGTATCATTTCTTACTCTCTCAGCTTTACGAAATCACTGTTACCAAAATTTGCTGAAAGTTTTCTTTCATCAATCCAAGCACATTCTGTACATTTTATGGCGTCACGCATCTGCACTACTTTTCCACCACACTTTCTACATTTTGTAAATAATACACCCAAGTGTGGCTCTTCAATTGCTGCATGAATTGTGCCATTTAGGTGATTTAGAATCTTTAATGTAACAATATCGTTTACCAAGGCCACATTCTTTTTTCTGAGATTTCTTGTTGAACAGATACATTCAACTTTTGATGTTGTTGGTTTGCCATTAATGTAATCAATTGATACTGCTATCATAGAAGACATAACTGCAGCTACAGTTCCTATTATGATGTCTCCGACTTTTGGAATGGATATCATCTTTGGATGCTTGATGTTTGCCATTCGTGTTTCTTTATTGAGATCTGTCTTACCTACAGCTGCTGCACGAACCATATCTCCATCGTCAAAAGTATTGTATCCTGCTTCATATTCTTCAATTGATGCTATTTTATCTCCAGGTAATGCAGCAATTTCAGACATGCTGTGTTTTTTGGTGTTATGATTATAATTGTTTGTGGTCTAAGATATCCTTGGCAAATCATATAACCAGAAAAAATTCAAAATAATCATGAAAGCCCTAGTGTATGATAGCTATACTACAGATGATGATTTTTCTAAAATTTTAAAAATTAAAGACATTCCTGAACCTGAGCCAAAATACAATGAAGTTATTTTCAAAGTAAAAAGTGCATCTTTGAATTATGATGATATTTGGGGAATGAGGGGAAAGCCTCTGGCTGTACCATTACCTCACATATCAGGTACCGATGCTGCAGGTGAAGTAATTGCAATAGGCCAAGATGTAAAAAATATCAAAATTGGTGATAGAGTTGTATCTCATGGAAACATGTCATGTCGAATCTGTAAATCATGCACTAGTGGAAGAGAATATGATTGTAGACAGAGAAAAATTTGGGGATTTGAAACCGGTCCACTTTGGGGAGGATATTGTGAAATTACGCATTTGCCTGAAGTTAATGTCGTAAAAATTCCTGATAATGTCACATATGATTCTGCAGCAGCTGCTTCAATGACTATGTTGACATCATGGCATATGCTAGTTGGAAGAGCAAAGATTCAACCAGGACAACTAGTTTTGATTATGGGTGGAGGTTCTGGTGTTGGAAATTATGGAATTCAAATCGCTAAATTATTTGGTTGTACTGTCATTGCTACAGCTAGTCCAGACAAATTAGATAAATTATTAGAATTAGGAGCTGATTATGCAATAGATCATAGAAAAGAAGACTGGCATAAGGAAGTTCGTGATATCTCTAAAAAAATAACCAAGCCTTTTGGAGATGTGACTGGAGTCGATGTAATTTTTGAGCACATTGGTGGTTCACACTGGAATAAAGAATTGACTTTGTTAAAGTATGGTGCAACCATTGTTACAACCGGAGCAACAACTGGCTATGATGCAAAAACTGATTTACGCCATATTTTTTTCAAAGGTATCAATATTTTAGGCTCAACTCAAGGAACTAGGGCTGAGTTAGAGCAAGCTCTGTACTGGATGTCTCAAGGCAAAATTAAATCAGTCATTGACTCTGTTTACTCCTTTGAGCAAGCAGCAGAAGCTCATACAAAGATGTTAACTGGAAAAGGACTCTTTGGCAAAATCTTAATGAAGCCTTGATGTAAAATTAATGATGACTAGAAACCCCAAAACTGATTCTATTCTTGATGAAGCAAATAGATTATTTTTAAAAGGCAAACTACGAGAAGCAATTATTTATTATGATGAAATTCTCCATGAAAATCCAAATCATATTGGTTCTCTTAACAACAAGGGATATGCACTCAATAAATTGAAAGATTATGATGGTGCCATACAATGTTATGACAGTGCCTTGAAATTAGATTCTGAAGATCTTTCTGTTTTGGTAAACAAAATATCCTCTTTGAGAAAAAAAGGTGAATTTACTGAGGCATTAAATTATTGCAATGCTATTTTGGAAAATAATTCAAAATACAACATTGTACTGTATCACAAAGAAAGAATCTTGTTTTCAATGGAACGATTTGAAGAATCTATACTTTGTTGCAATAAAATTTTAGATGATTATCCATTTAATGGCGATGTTCTTTTTGATAAATCTTGTAATCTTGCAATGCTTTCTAGAATAGATGATGCACTTGATACGCTTAAAAATGCAATTTCACAAGGCATTCAATACAAAATCAAAGCAAAAAAAACTAAATCTTTTGAAAAACTAACAAATAATCAAAAATTTCAAAAACTAGTATCTTAAAGCCAGTGAGGAATTTCTAGATATCCTTCTATGCTTTCATGTCTTAATATTTTTAATAGTGCATTTGCCTGAGGTGTAGAAAGAACTGGCTTGTCAAATTGATTGTCTGTAGAAATTCTGGGGCATGCTACTTGAATAAATGCGTCTATTCCTTTTAGATTTTTTAATCTCTCATTTGTGATGTCAGTTAAAGCAAATAATTGAACTGTCTTTCCTTCTTTTTCTAATTCTTTTTTAAATTTTAAAGCAAATACTTTGGATAGCTGTCCTTCTTTGAGTCCAATAATTATTCCAAATGATTGTGCATCAGCTGCTTTGTAAATTGCAAGGGTGGCTTTCTTTTTTAATTTCTGAGCAAATTCTGTGACTTCTCTTACTTCATTAAAATAAGGATCTAAGACATATGTTGGCATATTAGTTGAGAGTGCAATTCCAGCTGCATGAAAATTACTTTGTCCTAAAAAGACATATGCATCAACCTTATCTTTGAGTTCTGTTGCTGGATAAAACTCACAACCAAACACTTGACCGTCATTTAGTTGTCCTTTCCCCTTGCCAATTTTTACTTCAATCCCACCACTAGTTAAAATTTCATTTACTTTATCCATCTGATGCAAATGTTGGCTATCTGTAACTAGAGATATTTTCTTTCCCTTGAGAATATCAACACACTTTTTGGCTACACTGTCAAATTCCACATCATCATAGGCATTAATTAAAATTAGATTTTTCTCAAATGATTCAGTGTTAATAGTATGTCCAATGTTGAATTGGATGTCTGCCCCTAATACTTTGGAGCCATTTGAATTCAGGTCACATGTTCCCCAAGTGGTATCAGCTAAAACATATGCAGGAATTCCAAATCTTTTTGTAATATTCATGGCAGTCTCTTGTACTTGAGGTAAGATTCCATCAGGGCCATTCAGAGACACTGATACAGGTTTTTTCGATTCAATTTCTTTGAAGATTCGCTCTTCGTCTATTACTATCAATTTAGCTAAAAATATAGCGTTATTAATTTAAACCAACTGTGTTATGCAACAACTAAAAATGTCTGAAATTCTATAATCCATTTATGACTAATACCCACACATTGAACATTGGTTTTGATGATACCGATTCTCCAAAAGGAATGTGCACAACATTTCTTGCTTACAAAATTGTTGATTGGCTAAAAAAACAAGATACTGAATTTCTTGACTTTCCCAAATTAATCAGATTCAATCCAAATATTCCTTGGAAAACACGAGGTAATGGAGCAGTTTCTCTGCGAATAAGAACAAAAAATCCATCAAAAATCAAAAACCAAATCAGAAATCTTGTCAAAAAATATTCTGATATAAAAAATGGGGCAAATCCAGGTCTGGTTTTCTATGAAAGTAAAGAAATTCCAGAGCAATTTGCTAGATTCAGCAAACTAGCTTTGTGGCAGCTAATAAACAGAAATCATGCAAAAAAATTTGCGACAAAAAATAACATTGAATTTTTTTATCAAGGAAACGGTCAAGGCCTTGTAGGTGCAATCGGTGCAATAGGCTATGATTTTAAAGATCATACGTTGGAGCTATTAAGTTACAGAAAAAATTCTAAATTTGGAAAAGCAAGAAAACTTTCTGCTAACAGTGTAAAAACAATGCAGGAAAAAACATTGCCTTATACATTTAACAGCTTTGATAACAAAAAAGATAGAGTCTTAATTACTCCTCATGGTCCTGATCCTGTTTTTTATGGAGTACGTGGTGAAAACGTAGATTCATTACTACACGCAACAAAAATTTTGAAAACTAGTGAAAAATTAGCAGGTCATATGATATTCAAATCCAATCAAGGTACAGGTGATCACTTGAAAAATGAATTGAATATAACAAATATCCGACCTTATGCTTCAGGAAAAATTACTGGGATTATATCTGATGAACCAAAAATTGTAAAAGGTGGCCATGTTTTTTTCTCTATTATTTCAGATAAACATGAATTACGATGTGCTGTTTACAAGCCAACTGGAATGTCTTCTGTGGCATTAAGTTTGATTAAAGGAGACAAAGTTTGTCTTGGAGGCGGTATTAGAAAAGCCTCAAAAAACCATCCTAGGATTCTCAATCTTGAGTTTATTGATGTACTCAATATTGAAAAAAATTTGATAAAATCTAATCCTGTATGTAAAAAATGTGATAAAAAAATGAAATCAAAAGGAAAGACTCAAGGATATCAATGTACAAAATGCGGTAAAAAATCAGCAAACAAGGTCACTTTAGAAATCCCTAGGAAAATCAAAAAACAATTGTATATTCCTAATGTTTCTGCACACAGACATCTTAGCAGACCATTACAAAGAATTGGAAGAATTAACAATGAATCAAAATTCGATGAATCAGCTTCATGGTTTTGTGTATATGAAAACTAAGTAGCGGGGAGTAGATTTGAACTACTGAACTGCGGGTTATGAGCCCGCCGGGATGACTTAGCCCTAAAGAGTCTGGCTTCCCCACCCCGCTGACTCGTAAATGAGTATGAGCCTATATACGCTTTATCAAATTCTTGAAAGTAATTAATATGATTTGAAATGATTCATTTTTTGTGGACAAAAAACTAAGAATTGCTGGAATTATTGCGGCACTAGCATTTTCAATATTTTATTTGACATTCTCTTCTGATCCTTTACCAATTCCAGAACCACCTTCATCAAAACCTGAAAATAATTCTGTAGAAATTTTGGCAGAAAATCTAGATGAGCCAAGATCAATTGCAGTTTCAGATAACAGAATTTTTGTAACCGAAAAGGATGGATTAATTCGAGTTATTCAAGATAATGTTCTATTGGATGAACCATTAGCTACATTACGTCCTGCAAACGTATTTGATGGCGGATTATTGGGAATTGCTCTGCATCCTGATTTTTCTAACAATCATCTTCTCTATGTTTTTCTTACCTATGAAGAAGATGGAAAACTTTGGAATAAAATACTACAAATCACTGAATCAGAAAATAAATTAAAAGACGCAAAAACCATTTTTGATAAAATACCTGGTTCTGTATTTACTAATGGTGGATTTTTAAAATTTGGTCCTGATAACAAATTGTATGTAGGAACTGGAACTGTTTCTGATTCTTCACATCTACCTCAAGATCTTGATTCATTATCTGGAAAAATTCTACGATTAAACGATGATGGTACTATCCCTGAAGACAATCCCTTCCCAAATTCTCCTGTATACTCATTAGGGCATAGAAATCCACAAGGAATGACTTGGGATAATGCTGGTCAAATGTATCTGGCTGAACTTGGACCTGAAAAAAACGATGAGATTAACCTCATTAAACCAGGAAAAAATTATGGTTGGCCTGAGCAGCAATGTACAGGGGATAAAAAATTTGAAAATGCAATAATGTGTTATGATCCAAGTATTGAACCTGGTGGAATCCTCTTCTATTCTGGTGATAAAATAAACTTGGAGGCTGATTTTGTTATGGCTTCACTTAGAGCCACCAATCTATATCAACTAGATTTTGATGATGGTCTAAACTCTCAGAAAGTCATTCTAAGCGGGGCTGGGCGTATGCGAGATGTAGTGCAAAGTCCGGATGGAGGTCTTTATGTAATTACTTCAAATACTGATGGAAAAGGTTTTCCAGACAGCATGGATGATAAACTATTGAGGATATTAAAATGAGTGATTCATCAATTTCAAAATTTTTTGAAAAAACTAGAAAAGAGCGATTAGACATTGTTGGCAATTTTGCAAATTTATCTGCTGAAGAATTAGAAATTTTACAAAATAATAACGGTGGTATCTCTTTTGAAAAAGCTGACAAAATGGTAGAAAATGCAATTGGCACTTTCTCATTACCTTTAGGAATAGCAACCAGTTTTAAGATTAATCACAAAGACTATCTTATTCCAATGGTCATTGAAGAGCCATCAGTAATTGCTGCAGCATCAAAAGGAGCAAAAATTGCAAGAATTAAAGGAGGATTTGAAGCAACAGCTGATGAATCTTTTAGTATTGGGCAAATTCAAGTGTTGAATACTGATATCAATTCAGCAGTAAAAAAAATACAAGAGTCTTCCAAAGAAATCATCAATCTTGCAAATTCAAAGAGCAACACATTATCTAAAATGAATAAAGGTGCAAAAAAAGTATCTTGTAAGGAAGTTGATACTCCTCTGGGAAAAATGCTGATTGTTGAATTATTAATTGATGTCGGTGATGCAATGGGAGCAAATATTACAAATACAATGTGCGAAGCTGTTTCGCCATTACTAGAAAAAATTACTGGAGGAAGAATATTACTTCGTATTTTATCAAATTACTCCACACAAAGAATTGCAAAGACGACAGCAGTTTTTGATAAAAAAGAAATTGGAGGAGAAAATGTGGTTGATGATATTATTTTGGCATATCAGTTTGCAGACAATGATGTTTACAGAGCAGTCACTCATAACAAAGGAATCATGAATGGTATCATAGCTGTTGCCAATGCAACAGGCCAAGATAGTAGGGCAATTGAGGCAGCTGCAAATGCATATGCTGCAAGATCTGGTCAATACCGCTCTCTTAGCAAATGGACTAAAGATCATGAGGGAAATCTTGTTGGATCTTTAGAATTGCCCCTATCTGTTGGTATAGTTGGAGGAATTGCCAATGTTCATCCAATTGCTAAAATCTGTATGAAAATTCTCAAAGTTTCTTCTGCTCAAGAACTTGCATGTGTAATGACTGCAACTGGTCTTGCCCAAAATTATAGCGCCATTAGAGCATTAGCCACTGAAGGAATCCAGAAAGGACACATGAGATTACATGCAAGAAACTTGGCTACCGCAGCAGGAGCAAAACCTGATCAAGTAGATAAAATTGTACAGAAAATGATTGAGGAAAAGAAAATTTCACTTGATAGAGCTAAAGAATTACTCGAGCAAATTTAAACATCCAATTATATAGATAAAAAGTGAAAAAATCAGCAATGTTTCAGGTAAAATTTGCTATACCAAAAGGCAGTCTTGAAGAGGCAACCTTCAAACTTCTTGAGAGATCATGGACTAAAGTAAATAGAAAAGATAGAACATATCGAGTGTATCTTGATGATCCAAACATTGTTGTAAAAATGCTCAGACCACAAGAAATTCCAACATTAGTAGCTGAAGGATTGTATGACGTTGGTATAACTGGAAAGGACTGGGTTGGTGAAACTAAAGCAGACGTTGAAGCAATATTGGATTTAGAGTATGGAAAAATTCGACTAGTTGTTGCATTTCCTGACAAATATCACTACAAAAATCTAGATGAAATGATAGCAGATTATGCTAAAAAGAAAAAAACACTTCGTATATCATCTGAGTATCTTACCACTGCATCAAAATTTCTAAAACAATGTAAATCTTATAAAAAATATTATGGCACAAAAGATCCATTAATTGTGACACCTTGGGTTAGACTTGGTACAAACAAGAGTGTTCAAATTCATTTATCATTTGGTGCTACAGAAGCAAAACCACCTGAAGATGTTGATGCAATAATGGATGTTACTGAGACTGGAACCACACTAAAACAAAATAAATTAAAAATAGCTGATGAGATTCTAACATCCACTGCACATTTGATTGTTAACAAAAAATCTCTGAGGGATCCACAAAAACGTGAAAAAATATTTGATATTGTAACTTTAATGCGAGGTGCTGTACATGGAAGAAAATATCTCCATATTTACCTTAATGTAGAAGAAAAGAATCTCAAAAAACTCCTAGAGCAGATACCTTCTCTTAAAAAACCAACAATAAGTCCACTTAGCGAAAAAGGATGGTATGGAATCAATACAGTTATTCAAAAAGAAGACTTTCACAAACTAATTCCAAAACTAAGAAAAATTGCACAGGGATTAGTAGTTCATGAACCACGACAAATTCTAGATCTAGAGGAGATTAAGCGTGATGAAGAAAATTGATGAAAATAATTCAAGTATCTAATGTTGAAAAATTTGTAGCTCAAGTATTACCGAAACAGCCACAAAAAAACAAGTCTATAGTGGAATCTATTTTAAAAAATGTACAAAAAAATGGTGATTCTGCAATAAAAAAATATGAGAAAAAATTTAGTGGTGCCAAAATTACTTTATTACGTTTATCACAAACTGAAATAAAAGATGCATTTTCTAAAGTATCTAAAAATAAAATAGATGCAATACGATTATCTAAATCAAGACTGGAGAAAACTGAATCTGCTGTGAAATCCATCTTAAAAAATAAAACTATTAACATAGACGGAATAAAAATTTCAAAGAAATTTGTACCAATACAAAGTGTAGGATGTTATATTCCAGGTGGTTTAGCAAGATATCCAAGCTCTGTTATAATGTCTGTAGTTCCTGCAAAAATTGCAGGAGTAAAAAGAATAGCAGTTGTTTCTCCTCCTAATTCTGATGGAAAAATTGATCCATTAACTATTGTAGCTGCAGATCTATGTGGTGCAAATGAAATTTACAGAGTTGGCGGTGCTCAAGCAATTGCCGCACTATCATTTGGCACAAAATCAATATCTAAAGTAGATAAAATAGTTGGACCAGGTGGTATGTTTGTAACAATTGCCAAGTCAATGGTTAGCGAGAAGACAGCAATTGATATGCTTGCAGGTCCTACCGAATTAGGAATTATTGCAGATACAACTGCAAATCCACGATATATTGCACTAGATCTAATCTCCCAATCAGAACATAGCAATGACACTTTTTGTTATTTGATAACAAATTCAGAAAAACTTGCAAAATCAGTGGATAAAATCATCACAGAATTATCTAATAAAATCAAGAGAAATAATTTTGTAAAAACTAGTCTTAAAGAAAATGGCTTTATTGCAATATGCAAGAATAACTCAGATATGATAAAACTTGCAAATGAATTGGCTCCAGAACACCTACAAATTATGACAAAAAATCCCAATGATTTCGCATCAAAAATCACCTCTTCTGGATTAGTACTGCTAGGAAATGATACTCCATCATCTGCAAGTGACTATCTTTTAGGCTCAAATCACATTTTGCCTACAAACGGATTTGGTAAAATACGAGGATCGCTTTCAGTTTTGGACTTTATCAAGGTAGATACTCAGATATCTGCTTCAAAATCAATTTTATCTAAAATTTCAAAACACATGGAAATATTTACTGAAGCAGAAGGACTTCCAAATCACTATGAAGCAGTACGGGGTAGAATACAATGAAAAAAGATTGGCTTGACAAAAAAATCCAAGAATTTTCTTCTATTGGAGGATATCAAAAACCAGAGCTATATCCTGATGCACTTAAGCTTGATTCTAATGAAAACTATGTTATCTCTAAACAATTCCAACAAGATCTAATTACTAACGCCAAAAAAAATTGTGATGTCAGGGAGTATCCTTTGGGCGGAGTAGAACGTTTGATTAATCAACTATCGAAATTTCTTAAAGTATCTTCTTCTATGATCGGAGTTGGAAATGGCTCTGATCAAATACTGGATTTGATACTTTCAAATTTTGCATCAAAGCAAACTAAAGTTCTTACATCCAATCCCACATTTGGATTTTTTGAAGAAAGATGCAAACTGTACTCTATTCCTGTTATTGCAATTCCTTTTTCAAATAATATGACACTAGATATCAAAGAATTTCTCAAAGTATCAAAAAATGCCGATATTTTGTATCTTGATTCTCCAAACAATCCAACTGGATTTCAGTTCCAAAAAAATGATTTACAAAAATTGGTAAAATCATTTGATGGATTAATAATAATAGATGAAGCATATGGTGAATTTGGCGATTTTTCTTTATCTAATATGGTAAAATCCCAAGAAAACCTAGTTGTTGTACAAACACTCTCAAAGTCATTTGGTTTAGCTGGTTTAAGATTAGGATATTTTATTGCAAACAAAAAATTTACAGATGCTTTTAATCATGTCTTACAATATCCATATCCAGTTAGTACGCTTACAATTGAATCTACAATTCTAGCATTGGAACAATCTGCTCAAATGAAGGATGCAGTTCAAATAATCAAAGAAGAGAGAAAAAGAATAATTGAAAACCTTAGAAAATATGATGCCTTTGAAGTTTTTGATTCCAAGGCTAATTTTGTACTATTTGATGCCCATGGCTCTCACAAACGAGTCTATGATGCTCTTGCAGAACAAGGAATATCGATTAGAAAATTAGGAAAAATTGGAAAACATGACGGCTGTCTTCGAGTTACAGTTGGAACTAAGGAAATGAACTCTAAATTTTTACTCGCAATTCGTGATTTGTTAGGATGATGTTAACAAAAAAACATCCAGGAATCTACATGGATGATTCTGTTTCAGATGATTTGTTATCTACAGATGGAATAATATTTGATTGTGATGGTGTTTTAATCGATATTACAAAATCTTATGATCTTACAATAGATAAAACTGTGAAATATGTTTTAGAAAATTTTTTTCAAATTACCAACTATATTGAAATTAATTCAAAAATTATTGATGGATTCAAATCCAGTGGTGGATTTAATGATGAAGTTGATTTAACATATGCTTCAATTCTTTCTTTAATAGCTGCAAAAAAATTAAACAAATCTCAACATGAGTTTATTTCTAATGTAATATCCAATACTGATTCTTCGGGAATTTTATCTGTAGAAAAATATCTTGAGAAACTTGTAGACATAAGTGATATTAAAAATAAACTATCATATCCTGGAACTCATCATGACAATTCATTATACAAAATATTTGATCAAATATTTTATGGCCCAGACCTCTATAGTAAACTCTTCAAACACAAATCTCAGTTTTCGGAACATGGTTTAATAGAAAATGATGTCGTTATAGTGAATAAATTTCTAATTGAAAAACTACAAAAAAAATTTACCTCAAAACTTTCAATTGTATCTGGACGAGGAAAAGAATCAATTCGATATTCTCTTAAACTATTATTGGATAAATTTGATCTGAAAAATTCTGTATTTCTAGAAGATGAACCAAGAGAACTCGCAAAACCTAATCCTGAATCTTTAATTCGTTCAATTAATAGCATGAACTGTACTCATTGTATTTACGTTGGAGACTCGATGGAGGATCTTATCATGGCCAAAAAGGCTACAGAGCAAGGCTGTAAAACCATTTTTTGTGGAATTATCGGAACCAGCAAAAATCCACAAGACAAACTGGAATTATTTCAGAATAATGGGGCTAAGTTAGTCTTGGAATCTATCAATTTACTTCCGAAGGTATTAAATTTAGAATAAGACAAAGTACAGCTCCTGTGAAAAATATGACACCAAGAAAAAGCTCTGTAAACCGTAGTACAAAAGAAACCAGCATATCTGTCTCTGTTAATTTGGATGGAACTGGCAAAACTACAATTCAAACTGGAATTAATTTTCTTGATCATCTAATCACAGCCTTTGGAAAACATGGGATGATGGATCTTAAGGTTAGTGCAAAATCAAATGACAAAATCACACATCACTTGATTGAAGATACTGCAATTACTATAGGCTTGGCTATTGACAAAGCTTTGGGAACAAGAAGTGGTATTACTAGATTTAGTTATGCATCTGTACCAATGGATGAATCTCTAGCTGAGGCTTCAATTGATCTAGTAAAAAGACCATTTTGGAAACTAGTTTTGTCAATTAAACAAAA
>JAHFUX010000024.1:0-3547 GCA_023264875.1 Nitrosarchaeum sp. | reverse complement strand
GTGTAATTAATGGCGATGTAATTATTCTTCCATCATCAATGAAAGTTCCACATATGGGATGGAATAATTTAGAAATTAAAAAATCTGGTACAATACTTGAAGGAGTAAATGACAGTGCTTGGGTTTATTTTGTACACTCGTATCGTGTAAAGCCTACAAACAATAATGTAATTACGGCAGAATCTGATTATGGAATTAAGGTACCTGCAGTTGTTGAGCAAGGCAATTTTTTTGGAACACAATTTCATCCAGAAAAATCTGGCAAAATAGGAAAAGTCATGATTCAAAACTTTCTCGATGTGTGTAAAAAATGAAAGTTATTCCTGCAATTGATCTGATGAATGGTCAAGTGGTACGACTCTACAAAGGCGATCCTAATCAGAAAACTGTGTACAGTGATAATCCTATTGAAGTAGCAAAAAAATGGGAAGCAAACGGCGCTGATATGCTTCATTTGGTAGATCTAGATGCAACTCTGGGAAGGGGTTCAAATATGTTAATAATTAAAAAAATTCTTGATCAGATTTCAATTCCAATCCAAGTTGCTGGGGGACTAAGAGATGAATCAGTAATAAATGATGTCTCAAAAATTTCTAATAGAATTGTTTTAGGTACGTTGGCATTCAAAGATAAATTTATTCTAAAAAAACTATTATCTAATTTAGGATCTGAAAAAATTGTAATCGCTGTTGATCATATTGATGGTGAGATAGTAATACATGGATGGCAAAAACAAGCAGGCATTAAATTAATTGATGCTATGCAAGAATTTCTTGCAATGGGATTTTCTGAATTTTTGTTAACAAATATTAGTCGTGATGGCACTCTGGAGGGACCTGATTTGAAATTTTTAGAGCAGGCATGTAAATTAGATAAATCACATGTAATTGCAAGTGGAGGAATTTCAAACATTAAAGACATACAAGCTGTAAAACAAAAAAATGCGTTTGGAGTAATACTTGGCAAAGCACTTTATGAAAACAAAATTTCAATTGAGGAGGCAAAACAAATATCATGACTCTTACAAAAAGGATAATCCCGTGTCTTGATGTAAAAAACGGTCGAGTAGTAAAGGGTCTACATTTTGAATCAATTAAAGACGCGGGTGATCCTGTAGAGTTGGCTGAAAAATATAGCAATGAAGGTGCAGATGAACTTGTTTTCTTGGATATTACTGCATCTGATGAGCAAAGAAAAACAATCAAAGATTTAGTTAGAAAAGTTGCACAAGTCATTGATATTCCATTTACAGTTGGAGGTGGTGTAAAATCACTAGAAGACGCAAGAAATATTTTACTTAACGGTGCTGATAAAGTAGGAATCAATACAGGCGCAATAAAAAATCCACAAGTTATTACTGAATTAATGGAACTATTTGGAAGGCAATGCATTGTAGTTGCAATTGATACCAAAAGAAATTTTGATATTCAAAAAGATAAAAATATTTTTTCTGAGAATGGAAAGCAATTTTGGTTTGAAGTTTTTATTTATGGTGGAAAGGAATCAACTAATATGGATGCTATTGAATGGGCAAAAAAAGCTGAAAAACTTGGTGCAGGAGAAATACTTCTAACTAGTATTGATAAGGATGGTACAAAAGATGGATATGATATTTTGTTAAACAGAGAAATTGCTAATTCTGTGTCTATTCCAGTTATTGCATCTGGTGGATGTGGTAAACCAGATGATATGGTGGATGTTTTTAAAAAATCAAATGTAGATGCTGCTTTGGCAGCTTCAATATTTCACTATCAAACTCATGGTGTAAATGGAGTAAAGATGTATCTTAAAGACAAACAAATTCCTGTAAGATTATAAGCAATACTTTATGATTTAAAATAATGAACAAATCAATTGATGATATTGATTTTGCAAAAAGTGATGGACTAGTTCCAGTAATTGTTCAAGATATAACTACAAAAGATGTGTTGACTCTAGCTTACACTAACAAGGAATCACTTGAGCTTACTAAAAAAACAGGAAACTCTTGGTTTTGGAGTCGCTCTAGAAATAAACTTTGGATGAAAGGTGAAGAATCTGGTAATACCCAAAAAGTAAAAGAAATTCTAATTGATTGTGATTCTGATGCGATCATCTATCTTGTAGAACCATTAGGACCAGCTTGCCATACTGGTGAAAAAGTTTGTTTTCACAATACTTTGGAAAAATAATTTAACATGCAGGTTCTATATTTGTTCCCGGTACAACTTCTTCTGTTATCTCAAAATCAAGATTTGGATAATCTGTACCTCTAAAAACTATTGTCCATTTTCCTATCAAATCATCAATTGAGCATATCTCTTTAGATTTTAAAATTTTAGGTTCTAGATAATAATTGAATGCAGGTTTTGCAGCTCCATCAAATGGAATAGTCAAATATACAGAGTAGTGTGTATCATTTAACGATCTCATAACTGCAATCTGACCTTTTTCATTTGTATCTAATCCACCAATAATAATGAAAATCTTTTCACCTATAGCATATTGACTTCGATCAATTTGAAATGGTCCTGAAGTAATCCACTCTCTTTCTTTTGGTGAATATTCATTTTCCAAATTGATTTTTTCAATTGTATCCAATTTTTCTTGAATTTCTGGACTTTCAATTTCTGGTTTTACTTCCTTATCTAATGCATCTTCAACTTTTATTATATCTGATCTTGGACTAGGTATCAAAATTAAAGCTAAAATAATTACAAAAATACTGACTCCTACTGTAATGCCTAGCTCTTTTTTCATGTTTTTTAACTTTTAAAAATATCTAAAAACCTTACTCATAATTGAAAAATCCCAAAAAAATCAAGTTTTTCCATTTTCTTTAATACCCTTGAATTTTTTATAAATACATGTGAACTTTCATTATATTTTTTACTCAGTAAAGTTAAGTAATACTTAACTTGATATTAGGATTTTTTATGTATGGTTTGAAAGGAGGAACTGATCTTGGCTAGAACATCACTACAATGTAGAGAATGTAAAAAAAACTATGATACTGCTTTCAAGTACATCTGTGAGGATTGTTTTGGACCTCTTGATGTAAAATATGATTTTCCTACAATTACAAAAAATACATTTACAAATCGTGAACACACCTATTGGAGATATTTTGAATTATTACCAATAGAAAACAAATCTAATATTGTCAGTATTGGTGCTGGAATGACACCTCTTATCAAAGCTGATAGTCTTGGAAAAAAATTAGGATTAAACAATCTTTACATCAAAAATGATTCTGTAAATCCAACTTTTTCATTTAAAGATAGACCTGCAGGTGTTGCAATATCAAAGGCAAAAGAATTTGGATTATCTGCAGTAGGATGTGCATCTACTGGCAATTTAGCATCTGCAACTGCAGCACATGCAGCTAAAGCTGGATTACCCTGTCATGTATTTGCCCCAAGTAATATAGAAATGGCAAAGATTACACAGGCATTATCATATGGTGCAAATTACATTGCAGTTGATGGAACATATGATGATGCAAATAGAATAGCTGCACAAATTGGTGATAGTAAAGGAATAGGAATTGTAAATATTAACATGCGTT
>JAHFUX010000005.1:47032-70041 GCA_023264875.1 Nitrosarchaeum sp. | reverse complement strand
TTTAGAATTTTTGCAATTTGGTCATCGCATAGATTCAAAACAGATTCTGCAACTTGTCCTTGTGCTAAGAATTGCTGGTCTGCAATCATGTGTGATGTGTTGTTTTGAACTTTTTCTGCAATGCTTTGAATTTTATTTAATAAATTACCTAGAGTAGTAGTTAGTTTTGTAATGTCTTTTCCATTCTCTTTTGATAGTTTTTGTGCTGCTTTTATAATTCCATCTTTTATGATATTTTGTTCTTCGCCTAATAATGGTAATAGTTCCTTGTTTGCAGCATCGACTTGAACTGGTGTCAAATCCTCAAAACCGCTTACTCGTAAAAATTCTGCTGCAGCTTTTGGATAGACTGTCTTGTAAATTCTATCTGAATGAACTGGGCCTGGATTTGTTCCAATTGATATGATTTTTTTATCTGTTAATTCCCAAGACATTGCTTCTACTAGTCTATTTTTTGCGCCTTGTGATGCAGTGTATGGGCTTCTAAACCTGTATGGTCTTTGCTCAAGTGGTCTTTCTTCTGTGAAAAATGTTGAAATGGTAACAATCTTTCCATTTTCTTTCATTACTTTTAATGCTTGAACTGAACCCCAAAATGTTCCAGTCAAATGAATATCAACTGTGCTTTTGAACTCGTCTAATGGTGCATTTGCAAAGCAAGTGACAGGTCCTGAAACACCTGCATTATTAATTACATAATCTACTGTGATGTTTTCTTTTTTTAGCGTATCAAACATATCATTAATTCCCACTTCATCGCTTACATCAACACCAGAGAAAATTCTCACAGTGGCACCACTATTTACTTTGGAAATTATTTCTTTTAGCATTATTGATGTTTCTTCTAATGGCTCTCGTCTTCTACCTAAGATAATTACACTGGCACCATTTTCAATAAATTTTTTAGCAATTGCTTGTCCAATTCCAGTTCCACTGCCTGTTACTAGAGCAACTTTGCCCTGAAATTTCAGCATAGACATACAAAACTTTTGTATTATTTAATTTGACTGATCTCTGTGAACAAATAATTTCATGATATCTTTATTTGTGGGTACGGTTTTTTGCCTTTTATGCATGATTCAGAGTCAGATACATTTGTCTTGCAATCTTGGCCTGAGAAATTTTCTGACATGCTGAAAAAAATCGGGGTTGATTCTGAATCAAAACAAATTGGCACCGATGATGTTGAAAAAGGTGATTATTACAGTAGATATTTTTCTCACACACCTAGAATGATGACAAACAAAGGTTGTCTTGATGTTAAGAGTTCTAATATTGACGTGATTCAAATTATTCAAAAGGGATAACAATGCAAGATCCAAATCCAATGCCATGGGGTGCGTTTGATAGATACCAAGCACACTTTATTGTTAGAAAGCAAACTGATCATGGAATAAACTATGTTGCTACAACTAAACTTACAACAAAGGGACATTTTTCCTCAAAAACAATTCTTAAAGTAGAGTGGGATGGCAACGGCAGTCTTGCAAAAAAACTCAATGAAGATAACACACTAAATGAGATGATTGCAAAACAATCAATACCTGACGCTACAATCTACATAGAGCCAACTGATGGCGTCATTAGAATTCGAAACAAATGGAAGAATCACCTTGAATTTGGAATTACAAAAGAACTCTTTGAGATTTATGATAGAATAGCTGGTCACATAAAAAGCATCTAGGCTTTCCACCAATCTAGTGCAAGAAAATCTACCTTGTCTTTTCCACTTGGTATTGCCAAGATGAATTGCTTTCTTACTGTAGTTGCAAGTCTTCCTGCCAAAACAATTCCAGTTGATGTGATTTGGTCATTTCTGTTATACACCTGAATCAAAAATGGTGCATGATCAATACCCGGTCCTTTCTCGTACACTGCAAAATCACATCCAAATTTTATACCGGGATTAATCACATATCCTTTGTCTCGAAAGTTTTTGTACACTAGATATTTTTTATCAAAATCATGATATTCTTTTTTACATTTTTCTATCATCGCTTCAACTGTAATCTTTTGATTTGATTTGTAAATGGCGATTTTTTTATTCTCAAGCAGATACAATCCCTCTATAAGGTCTAAAATTAATGGTACATTGATTTCTTCAGGCTTTGGTTTTGGAATTCCAATTGGTTTGCCGTAATATCCATGACTAAATAATTTGCGTGAGTCTTCAATATTCCATACAATGATTCTATTTTCAATGAGTTCTGTTCGCATCTAGTTTTTTTAAATAATCTGTGTATATGAATTCTCTAGTCTAAATCTGCGCATAACTTCATTGTATGACCTGAATCATTTTTGCAAGCCTCAATTACTCTCTGTTTAATTTTCTTTACTTGCTCCTCTGTCATGTCTTTCATAAATGACTTCTCTGAGACAAACTATCTTTGTTATAGCTAATTTTTTTTGTAAAATAAGATAAAAATTTTAAAGTAAAAAGATGGGTGTGATTTATAGACTCAATGCTAATAGTATAAAAGAATCTGAGACACGTTGACATTTGTCTGACATTTCTTCAATTCCTTCAATTACGTCTTTTATCAGCAATAATTCTTTGGTGTTTGTAACTTCTGATAAAAGCTTAATTGTTGCCTGTCTATATTTGACGTCTATCTCACGTTCTATCTTTTGTGTTTCTTGTGCTAGTTCAATTGCATTAGCAGTATTGGTGTTTAGACTACGTATGATTTCATTTAGTTTGTAAACTTCGTCTACTACCAACTCAATCAACTTTGTGATATCTTCGTCCAGCTTTGCACTTTTTAGTGTCGTTATCTTGATGTTAGAAAGCTTGAATGCTATTCCTGTGATGTAGCCTGCAATCTCATCCATTGTGTATGCTGTATTGAGAAGGTTCTCTCTGTTCATGATCAAACCTCCAACATCAGCTACTTCTCTAGTGATTTTTCTTCTAAGATTTTCTACTTCTTCTTCAATAGTTGATATTTGCTCAAGTGAATTTTTGATACCTGTCTTGTCTTTTTTCATCATCAGGTCTGGTAGTGTTGCAAGTTCTCTGGCTGCGTTTAAGATTCTGTTGATTTCGTCTTGTAAAACTGCTATAGCCTTTCTTTTTGCTTGAACTTCAAGCTCTCCGCTATACATTTCTAGATTTCAAAATATGTTCAGGTAATTTAAATCCTCTATGATTGATTGTAATTTTTGCGCATAAACTACATTAAATTTTTGTCATGAGCTACTTTTTTCTGCCCTTTGAATAGCGTCATTATCTCTTCATTAGTTGATGCGTCCTCTGCATCTTTTTCCAGTCTTATTTTTCCAGTAAATTTTGGAAATCTTAATGCTAATCCTGTGTCTTTTCTAATTTCATTTCTTGCTGCCTTGTGAATGGGACTAAGAGTTATTTCAGATGCCACAACTTCAATTACTAGTTCTGGCTCAAACCACACATCGGCTTCCATCTCACTGTCTATTCTTGGATTTTTCTTTATTGTTACTTTATCTGATAGAATCTGGTATAGCTGATCCAGGTCCTCGTCTGTAAACCCTGTTCCAACTTTGCATATGCTTGTAAATATGTCTGTATCATAATCATACGAAGCTAAAAGCAAGGTTCCATATTTTCCAGTTCGTCTACCCTTTCCAAAAAATGCGCCAATCACTACAAGGTCAAGACTGTCTCCAAGTTCATTTCTGTATTCTCTTTTTAGTTTTAGCCAATAGCTTCCTCTGGAACCGGCTTGATATGGTTTGTCTAGCATCTTTAACATCACTCCTTCACATCCAGAGTTGATGCTATTTTCCAAAAATTCTTCAATGTCATCTTGATTGTTTATGATAGTCATTGGTATGTGCTTTGCATAGTCATCTTCTTTTACAATTTTTTCCAAAATACTTCTTCTTTCTTTGTATTCTAATTCCAAACAGCTTTTTCCATCATGATACAACACATCAAAAAAGTTTACAGTGATTGGATATTGTGCTACTGCTTTTTCTACTTGATATTTTCTTCTTCGATGCATCAGTTCTTGGAATGGCAAAAACTCACCAGTGTTTTCATTGATTGCAACTGCCTCTGCTTCTAAAATTACTTTTTGTGCTTGAATTGCTCTAGGAATTTTTTCTACAATGTCTGGATAATAGCTTGTAATGTTTTCCAAGCTTCTTGAAAATAATACTACCTTCTCTCCTTCAACGTGTAATTGAACTCTTTCTCCGTCTAGTTTGTATTCTGCAGCAAAGTTACTTCCTAGTTTTTCAATTGCTTCTTCTTCGCTTTTTACTCTGTCTGCCAGCATTGGTCGTATGGGGTTAAACAAATTGATTTCAAATTCTTCTATTCCCTTCAGTCCTTTGCTTGCAATGGTGTCTGCAACCTTCCCTAGATCACTTGATACATTGTATGCATGCTCCAAAACTTTTCTGTTTTCCTTATTGTTTGTAAATGCAATGGCAAGTGCGTCCATCACTGTATTTTCTGCAATGCCTAATCGTAGTGTTCCAAGTAAAATCTTTAGGATGAATTTAGCTTCAACTGGACTTGCATCATTGAGTAATCCTGAAATGTATTTCATCTTTCTGTCCTGAGTCTTTGAGCCTTCTAGTTTTGCAATTGTAAACAAATTCTCATAGACTCGCTCAACTGTAATATCTTGAACCATAAACGTGGTCTGTTCCTTTTGCTCTAAAATTTTGGATGCAGCATATCCCAAGTCCCCGCTTTTTCTGTATTCCTCTTCAATTTTCTTTTCAGCATTGTCCGACCCTGCTGATTTTGCTATTGCTCTTATTGCTAACTTTTCTGCAACTCCTAATTCAACTCCCTCAAAATCTGGTCTTAATTTTCCTTGTAAGAGATAAACAATTCTTGAAATTACGTCTTGTGGGGTTTTTTCAAATAATTCTACAAGGCGCTGTGTTAACTCTAATCTCTTTGTAGTTGATTCCATTTTACTAAATGCATCAGCTAGAATAGAAAACTCCACTCTAGTTCTATTGTATTATCCTGAATAAAAGTCTGAATCTTGATTATTCCAAAATACTGTATTTCTTACTGTGAATTGCAATAATTGAATTCATCTACAAACTTGTTCAAATTGCCATCTGATTTACCATTTGTATATTCAATACACATGTCATTTTCCTACACTCTGATTTTATTTCAAATATATCTGAAAATAGTTGGCTTGCCTGATTTTGAAAGTTTTGATACCATGGCAAAATTGTATAATGGATATGATTTTTTGTACTGTTTCATAAAACTCCAAGCTACATCATGAGTCTTAAATTCAGTGCGGATGTCACTTATCTCGCTTTTTCTTCCATATGCATCAAAAACTACTACTGAATAGCTCTTTGGGCGATTGTGTGGCCTTGCCTTTAACAACCATAATAGTGCAAACAAAAAGACCGCCCCTAAAATTATTGTCTCGCCAGCATATCTAAAAAATGTCATAAATGTGGCTGGTATGGTTTGCCCAAATAATACTGCCATAAAATTTGAAAATGAAATTACTGCAACAGCTGTAAAGATGTACGTCTTCCAATCAAAAACCTTCAAGATTCGTTGCAAGGGTGATTTTGGTATGTTGTAATTTCTTTTAACTATTTCTCAATTTTGTTCTATGTTTTCTAATCTGGGTCTTCGTAATTTTCTTTCTTTTGTGAACTTGCTGCAGATTCCTCTATTGGTTTCATCTTGGCTTCTAGTATTTCTATTCTGGCTCTGTATCCTTCAGCATATTCTAATTCTGATGGAACAAGTGTAGCTGGGTGAATGAATCCTTGGCTTCTCATCGCAAGTGCTTTTTTTGTTGCGATCTCTCGTATGTAATCCCAGTCTGGAGTTGAAAATCCATCAAATGGACCTACCAGTTTTCCATTGTGCATGCTAAAGACAAGTGCCTCTACAATTGGGATGCAAAAGTTGATCGATGCTGCAGAATTTAGTTTTACTGGCATTAGTGGCATATTATGACTTCCTCTTGTGTTTCCTGCAACATAGTGTGGATTGTTAAACACACTACCTACTTCTTCAGTTGCTGGAAAATTTTTTTGTGTTCTGATCAGGCATATTGGATCATCTTTTCCGACATATGTCCCTGCAATGTTGTGCAGCCTATCTGTTGATGCTGCAAGAATCGGTTCTCCTTGTTTTGTTGTAACTGTTGAAACTACATATCTTCCTGGATACATTAAAGCTGCTTCGATTGTTGGTTTGTCTTCCCACAATGCAAGTTTTGCAATTTTGCCTTCTTCTACATCCATGATGTTAATTATCACGCCGCTTGCAAGTGATTTGTTTACAATTAATCCTGTGTTGCTTAAACTATCTACAAACATTCTGTAAATTGGATAGTTAAATGCCCCTGGTTCTGTTTTGTCTGCAGCAAAAACTGTGAATGCCTCGTTTGGTCTTTCTTCAAACTCCATCTCTGCAACACCAGGCCCCATTCCTTTTACATTTCCTGAAAAAGAATCCTTTAGAAGATCTTGACCTGCTCCGTAAAGTCCTTCTTGTTTTGCAACTTGTGTTCCTGCCATAAATGCATCCCATGCTAATTTGTGAATTTTATCATTGTCCATTCCATGTGTATGTGACATGACAATGTGGACATCATCTCCACAATATCCGATATAATGATCAATCAATAAATTGCCAGAACTTTTGACAGTCTTTCTAACTGCTTCTATCAGTGCATCACTAGGTCTAGTATGTCCACCAATTCCACCTACATCTGCTTTAATTACTGAAACTGTAATTTTCATGACTTCTCTGTTTTTCCCTTTGATTTATGTGTAATTTTTCAAATTTTTTTGATCTAAAAATTATTGAAAAAATTATATATTTTTTTCAAAAATTCATAACAGTAATAAATCCCCTCGAATACCGATTCGATATGGCAGTTAAACCCCACCTGAACCTGATTGTTACAGGTCATATTGATAATGGAAAGTCAACAACTATGGGTCATTTCTTAATGGATCTGGGTGTTGTAGATGAGAGAACTATTGCAGCACATGGCGTTGAATCCGAGAAGACCGGAAAAGGTGATACTTTCAAGTACGCGTGGGTTATGGATAATATTAAAGATGAAAGAGAAAGAGGTATTACAATTGACCTTGCTTTCCAAAAGTTTGAGTCAGCAAAATATTTCTTCACACTAATTGATGCCCCTGGTCATAGAGACTTTATTAAAAACATGATTACTGGTGCATCTGAAGCAGATGCAGCTATTCTGGTACTTTCAGCAAAAGAAGGTGAAACTGACACTGCAATTGCTGCAGGTGGTCAAGCAAGAGAGCATGCATTTTTGCTAAAAACACTCGGTGTTGGACAACTTATTGTTGCAATTAACAAAATGGATGCAGTAGACTATAAAGAGGCAGCATTCAAAGCAGCAAAAGAAAAAGGTGAAAAACTAGTAAAATCTGTAGGTTACAAATTAGAGAATGTACCATTCATTCCAGTTTCTGGATGGAAAGGTGACAACTTGGTTAAAAAATCTGATGCCATGGCATGGTATACTGGAAAAACATTACTCCAAGCATTTGATGACTTTATAATAGCTGAAAAACCAACTGGTAAACCATTACGTGTTCCAATTCAAGATGTTTACACCATTACTGGTGTAGGTACTGTACCTGTAGGTAGAATTGAAACCGGAGTTATGAAAGCAGGACAAAAAATCATTGTAATGCCATCTGGTGCTCTTGGTGAAATCAAATCCATTGAAACTCATCACACAGAAATGCCAACTGCAGAAGCAGGTGACAACATTGGATTCAACCTTAGAGGTATTGAAAAGAAAGATATCAAAAGAGGAGATGTACTTGGAACTCCAGATGCACCACCAAAGGTTGCAAAAGAATTCAAAGCCCAAATCATAGTCATTCATCATCCAACAGCTATTGCACCTGGTTATACTCCAGTTATGCACTGTCATACTGCTCAAGTTGCAGCAACTATAACTGAATTTCTTCAAAAGATCAATCCAGCTACTGGTGCAGTTGAAGAAGAAAATCCAAAGTTCCTTAAAGTTGGAGATGCGGCAATTGTCAAAATCAGACCTGTAAGACCAACTTGTGTAGAAACTTTCTCAGAATTCCCTGAAATGGGTAGATTTGCACTTCGAGATATGGGTGCAACTATTGCAGCAGGAATCATTAAGGAAATCACTGAAGAGTTCAAACCATAGGTTGAGTTGGTATGACTCAAACCGCTCGTGTCAAACTCACTAGCACCAGTCTTCCTAAACTTGATGGTGTTTGTGGTGAGATTATGGGTATTGGTAAAAAAACTGGCGTTAAAGTTAAAGGACCAACTCCATTACCTGTTAAGAAACTACATGTTGCAACAAGAAAATCTCCATGTGGCAACGGAACTGAAACATATGAAAAATGGGAGATGAAAATGCATCGCAGAATTATTAACATTAGTGCTGATGACAAAGCAATTAGACAATTAATGAGACTAAAGATTCCAGATGATGTTTACATCGAATTATCCCTAACATAATCTGGTATCCTTAAATTATAGAAATTTTGATGATAAATATGGCTGAAGAAAACCTTGAAAGTGTTCAAGAAACTACTGAAACATTTGATGTAATTTACTCTTGTTTAAGATGTGGAACCAATGTTTCAAACACTGAATTATCCAGACTACCTGAAATCAAATGTATCTGTGGATTCAGAGTATTTACAAAGACAAGACCTCCTGTAGTTAAAACAGTCAAGGCAATCTAGTTACCTGTCTTTTTTGTAGCTGTGTTCTTTTTGTAAATGTGTTCTCATATCTTCCATATTTGAAAAATATTTCTTACAATCTTTACAATCATACTGTAAATCTTTTCCATGTACAATTTGCTTGTGATTCATCAGTTCTTCTTGATGTGAAAATTTACTATTACAAACATCACATGTAAATTTCTTAAAAAATCCCATCTTTACCCCAACTCTGCTTTCTTTTCATCCCAACATTTTCTGCAGAGTTGACCTTCTATCTTCCATTTGCTTTTTGGATTATGTCTGATAAATCCCATCTCTGTTCCACATAATGCACAAAATTTTTTCTTTACTTCAAAAGACTCTTCTTTTTTATCAAAACATTCTTTGCACAGCAAGCCTTCCATATCCCATTGCCATCTTGGCTCCCATAACTCTGAAATGATCTTTATTGTTCCACATGTCACACATGCTTGTCTTACTTTTCCCTCATAGTATTCCTTTGATTTGTCAAAATGGCAATTCCCACAAAGTATTCCTTTGATATTCCATTCTTTTTTGGGTTTGTGTTTGTGTGTAAGTTCTTTGTTACAAATAGTGCAATATGTTGGCTTTTTACTAAATAATCCCATATGCTATGTTATAATTGAAATAATTTAAGTTAATACAAATAAAATAAAAACAAAAAGCGTTTAACTGTCTAGTATTTTTTCCAGAGCCTGGCTTGCATTTAGCATACCATTTCTCTTGGCAAATTCTTCGATCATTTTGTATTGTTTTTCTGTAAAACAAACTGGCATTGAACGATTTTCCATACTGGTATCCTATTTTATTCTCTAATATCCTTTGTGTTAGGAAAGATATTAGATGGCAAATTATTATCTATAATATTGACAAAGAGAATCCAGATCCTTGTAATAGGGCATAATGATAGTGGTTGTACCCCGGATCATGAAAAAATTGCATATGAGATAGGTTACGAAGTGGCAAAGTCAAACTGTATTCTTGTTACAGGCGGATTGGGGGGTGTAATGAAAGCTGCATCTCATGGAGCACATGATGCAAATGGATTAACTGTAGGAATTATTCCTCAGGATGATGCATCATTTGCAAATGAATTTTGTGATATTGTAATTCCAAGCGGAATGGGACTAACAAGAGATTTTCTAACTGCTCTGTCTGCTGACGGTATCATCATAGTTGGTGGTGGCTCTGGAACTTTGTCTGAAATATGTGCTGCATATATGCACAAAAAACCAATGGTTGCAATCAGAAATACTGGTGGGACCGCTGATAAATTTATCGACGGATATGTGGATCATAGAAAAAATGTCAAAATTATTGGAGTCGATTCTCCAAAAGATGCTGTAAAGAAAATTCTTGAATTAATCACTGCATAGAAACTAACAGTGGGTCTGGCTCGTAAAAATTACCATATTTTGACGCTAGTTGTTTTAGCTCGTTTACGATATTTTTGATTCCTATTTCTTTTGCTGTATCAAATAGCGGTTTTTTTAATCCAAGACCTAACTGTGCAGCCTTTTCAATTTCTTCAATATCGCTTGCTTTGTTTGTAACAAGCCAAGCTGCATTGTTTAAAATATTTGCAACAAGTTGGATTGGATTACATTTATCTGCCAATTCTTCTGATAATGGAACGCGTTCATATTTTTCATCTGAATATTTGTAAAACCCCTCTCCTGATTTTTGCCCAAGTTTTTTTGCATCAAACATTTTTCCAATTGTTGGGTGTGGCAAAATTACTTTTTTATCACGTAAATGCATCTCTATTGTTGCCTTGTGTATTACATCCATTCCTGTAAAATCAGCTAGCTCAAAAATTCCCATTGGAAATCCAAGTTTGAATTTCACTGCAGAATCAATTTCAGTCATTGTTACACCTGTTCTGTCCATCATGTAGCACGCTTCATGAATCATTGGAATGAATAATCTGTTAATGATAAATCCTGGAACATCCCTTCTGCATAAGACGGATTCTTTTTTTACTGATTTTACATATTCTTGAGTTAAATCAACTATCTCTTGTGATGTTTTCTCTCCTGGAATCACTTCTACGAGTTTCATTAGTTGTGGCGGATTGAAAAAATGAATTCCGATAAATTTTTCTGGACGTGATGTTGTATTTGCAATCTCTGTAATTGGCAGTGTGCTTGTATTTGATGCAAAAATAACATCTTTGCCTGCAACTGCATCTAATTCAGCATAAACTTTTTTCTTTAGCTCCATAATTTCTGGAACCACCTCAATTACAAGTTGTGCATTTTTCACAGCCTCTGCAAGATTGACTATTGGTGTAATTCTTGAATAAATCGAGTCTGCTTCTTGCTGTGAAATTTTTCCTTTAGTTGCAAGTTTATCTAAACTCCATTTTATTTTATCCATTGCTTTATCTAAAAATCCCTGTTCAATATCTCTAAGAACTACGTTGTATCCTGCAGTGGCTGAAACTTGTGCAATGCCATGTCCCATTATGCCAGACCCTAGCACTGTGATGTTTTTTAGATTCAACAGATTTTCAAAAACCTCGTATCCTTTATAATGTATTTCAAAAATTTACTAGATTATGGGTCTATTCAAACGAAAAGACAAAGACAATGAAACCAAATGTAGTGTGTGTGGTTTAGAATTACATGACTCAGAACGTCTCAAAAGACACACAAAAAAGGCACACGGAAATATACCAGAAAAGAAACTTGATCCAAATTCCGGCTCAGGTGGTACGTGGTAACTGAAAATTAACTTTCAATCATAAAATGAGATACAATAATTGAACCATAGCAGTTAATATTTTGATTATGTGTTAAAGTGGTATGGATTGCATCTTTTGCAGAATAGTTTCTGGCCAAATTCCATCCAAACTCATCAAAGAAACCATGCACTCTCTAGCATTTTTAGATGCATTTCCATTGGCTAAAGGCCATACTCTAGTAATTCCAAAAAATCACCATGTAAAAATTCAAGACATGAGTGATGAAGAAAATTCTGACTTGTTTTCTCTGGTACACAAAGTTCTTCCAAAAATAGATAAACTAACTGGTGCAACACTTGTTGCAATTCATAACGGAAAAGAAGCAGGACAAGAAATTCCACATGTTCATGTGCATCTTGTTCCTCGTACTGTCGGTGATTCTGCAGGTGCAATTCACAGTATGTTTAATCCTGTAAAGTTTTCTGATTCAGAAATTGAAGAAATTTATAATAAATTAAAATAATTTTCAATAAGGAAATAATCTCTCTTTTGTATCTATATTTTCTACAATTATCGCTTTAGTGGGGCAAGTCTCAGCGGCATTCATTATTTTGTTTATTCCGGCACCTTTTGGATTTATGACTGATGATTTTGGGTTTGATTTTGAATTTTTATTGATCAAAAAAACATCTGGTGCAATTATTTCACAACTACAGCATCCTATGCACAAACTTTTATCTACATCTACAAATAGATTGGGTTGCTCTTCAGGTTCTTTTGCTTTTTCATATTCTCCATTTCTTCCATCTGAGCGTACACGTCCATTGTATTCTTCCCAGAATTTTTTTTCATATTCTCTCCAAAAAGTAGGGTCCCCTTCTTCAAATTCACGTGTATACTTACTCCAGTCTTGCTCTGGTATGTTTTCTTCGGCTGGTGCACCCCATTGAGATTTTCTCTCAAAATTAGTTTTGTTGTTTGTATCTGTGAATTTTTGTTTTGTTTCATCTGTATTTTGGTTAAAATTTTTCTTCAAGTGATTGTATGCTTCTGTAATTTTTTTGAATTCATTACCTTCTTTTTCACTAGTGTTTTTATCAGGATGAAACTCAAGGGCTAATTTTCTATATGCTATTTTTATCTCATCCAATGATGATTCTGATTTTACATTCAATGCTTTGAGGGCTTGATATGTATTCAATACTATTAGAAATTTCTCATATGTTAAAAACAATTACACAAGACTTGGCTTTGGTTTATTCTAAAATAATCTCATCTTCTGGTTTCCATGCTGGTTCTACGATGCACAAAAATCGTAAATTTACAGAATCTATGTTTTCTATGTATTGCTCTGACATTGGCGGAACGTAAGCTGAATCATCTTTTTTTAATTGATATGCCTCATCATTTATTCTCAAAACTGCATTCCCTTCTAAAATATAGTAAATCTCTGATGATTGTATCTTGTGTAGTAGAGATTTTTTTCCTGGTTCTAATGTAAATTGTGCTAGGCTGTAATTGATTCCATTTAGTGTGTTGTGTGGATGAAAGTACTGTTTTATCTTTGTTCCTTCGTTTCCTGAAATTGTTTCTACTTCGGAGCTTTTTCTAATTGACATTTTGTAAAATCATATCTTTTTTGTGACATTTGTCTTAAAGTCTGATTCATACCATATTGTTTTGTATTCTGAATTTTTAGATGGTAAAATATTGATTGCAATATGTGAGAATGTCTTTTTGTTTGATGAGCCATGTGTATGTAGTGTGTTAGATGAAATGTATACAATATCTCCTTCTTTGAGACTAATTTTCTCAGTTCTCTTGATTTTAAAATTTGTCTTGTTTGTACCGTATTTTCTAAATGTTTCAAGACTACCAATTCCTTTGGTGACTAGTAAAATTTGATTTCCATTGTGCAAATGCATTTTTGTTTTTGCACCATTTTCAAAGTAAACGTGATAGATGTCTTGTTCTTTTGATTTTATTTTAGATGAAATATCTTTCATGTGTACTTTGTTGGTAAACCAGTCTGAATTGATCTTTCTTTTGTCTCCTGATGCATAGATATTTGATTTTTTCATTTTAATCCGTATGTTGTGTAAAATTTCATCTGTTGTATTATGTTTTTCTAAATTTGTCTTATGAAATAATTCTAGAGTTTCACTAGTTTTCTGAATTGGTCATTGCTGTGTAGTTTTTCAAATGATTTTTCTTCTTTGGCCCATGTCCTAATTGTTTTGGGATTCAAATTGACTGCTTTTTTTAATAATTCTAGTGATTCTGGAAATTCTCCCAACGCTGACTTGCTTCTTGATTTTGCATATATGACATTTACATTATCTTTGTGATTTGCAAGTATCTGTTCAAAAATTTCTATTGCTTTTTTATGATTTTCCAATTCTGCTAATTCTATTCCTCTGTGAAATAATGCATCCATGTGATTGGGATGTTTTTTGTGAACATTTTCAAAACAATTCAGTGCTTCCTCATGTCTTTTTAGTTTTCCCAAAACAATCCCTTTGTAAAATTGTGCATTTGGTTTTCTAGGTTCCATGCTTATTGCTTTGTCAAGGTAATTCAGTGCTTCCTCATGATCTTGTAATTTATCAAGTAACACGCCTTTGTTAAAATATGACGGTCCATATTTTGGGTCTGCTTTAATTGCCATATCGTAACACTCTGATGCCCCTTGAATGTTTCCCATTTCTGCCATCGCAATTCCCTTGTTGTTAATCGCAGATGCATCCTTGGAGTTTATTTCTAGTAACAAATCAAAGCATGTTACTGCATCGCTATACTTTTTGATTTGATTTAGTGCTAGTCCTTTATTGTATAATGCTGATGTATTTTTAGAATCCTGTTTTAGCACTTTGCTAAATAATACTATTGCCCCTTTGGGTTGATTTTTTTCCATTAGAGACATTGCATGGTACATCAAGTCTTCAGAGTTTTCTTTTGAATCAAACAAGCCCATGATTCATTACAAATGTTATGGGTAATGAAAGTTTAGTTTACCTTGCATTTCTTTAATTTTATATCTTCAGTAAATCTGAAATTTCTCAGATGCTATAATCATCTTTTTTATATCGTCTTTAGTATGTGCATTAGATATGGCACCAAGTTTTCCAGGCAAAAAGAATATCCCGTCTTGTGCAATCATCTTAAAGTGATATTTGTAGAGTAATTTACTATCGCATTTTGCAGCTTGGGCAGAATTTATCACCTCTGTTATTCCGTCTTTTGCAAAATGTGTCATAAACAGTGAACCTTGACCAGTAATGACTACTTTATCTCCAAATACTTTGCCCAACTCGTCTCTTGCAAATTTTCCTAAAGAGTTAATCTTTGGATAGATGATGTTTTTTGATTTTTTTAATTCTGTCAACGTTGCAAATCCTGATGTCATTGACATGGGGTTTGCAGAAAATGTTCCTCCTCCTATGTATGATCTTTCTGATTTTTTCTTTCCTGTAGTATCGGCATGTTTCATGATCTCTTTTTTGCCACACATTACACCAATTGGCATTCCTCCACCCACAATTTTCCCCAATGTTACAATGTCTGGGTCAAGTTTCATGGTAGGATACAAGCATCCAAATCTAAATCTGAATCCTGTTACAATTTCATCTAGTATGAACAGTGATTTATTTTTGTGAGCAAATTCTTGTATTCCTTTTAGGTATTCTGTTGTTGCTGGAATGCATCCCCCCCCGCCTAATACTGGTTCAATAATTATTCCTGCCAAATCATTTGAAACCTTTTTGAGAATCTCAAGTGATCTCTCTAAATCATTAAATGGTATTGAGATTATTTTTTCTGCATTTACCACACCACTGCTTTCTGATTCTGTAAATGGCCAGTTTACACTCTTTAGCAAGTCTGATGTGTATCCATGCCATCCACCATCTATCTTTGCAATAATTTTTTTACCAGTTACAGAACGTGCAAGCCTCACTGCATACATTGTAGCTTCAGTACCTGATGTGACATAACGAATCTTCTCTGCAACTGGAACTGTTTTTGAAATTAAATCTGATAACTTGATAGTCTGCTCATTTACTGTGCCATACATCCAACTTTTTTCAATCTGTTTTTTCAGTGAATCTTTGACTTGTTTTTGACCATGCCCTAAAATTAAACTCCAATGACCCATCCAGTAATCTGTATACTTGTTATCATCTACATCCACCAAATTTTTTCCTGATGATGATTTTACCACAAATGGATATGGTTCAAAAAATCGTATGTTGTGACTAACGCCATTTACATGAAATTTCGATGATGTTGAAAATACTTTTGCAGATTTTTTTGTCTTTCTTTTGTAATCTGAAATAATACTCATTTTATTTTTCTAATTACTACAAAATTGAGTGATTATTTAATCGATGATCGCCATTTTTAGCCATGGTTTATATGTATTTGAAAAGTTTGACCTTCTGCATACGTAAAGCAATAGGCGGCGCTTGTGATGAAAGTATGGTAATGCACCATTTTATGATTCATAGGCCTCCATTTACGCATACAAAATGAGGATCTGATCAACTGATCAAATCTGAAATGTGAAGATTATGTGCATCCGTCAATTCCAATTTAGTACATTGTGTACTTCAATAATCAAGTAAAAACAGAATCCGGTTGATCCTGCCGGACCTGACTGCTATCGGATTGATACTAAGCCATGCGAGTCATTGTAGCAATACAAGGCAGACGGCTCAGTAACGCGTAGTCAATCTACCCTATGGACGGGAATAACCTCGGGAAACTGAGAATAATGCCCGATAGAACATTATGCCTGGAATGGTTTATGTTTCAAATGATTTATCGCCATAGGATGGGACTGCGGCCTATCAGTTTGTTGGTGAGGTAATGGCCCACCAAGACTATTACAGGTACGGGCTCTGAGAGGAGTGGCCCGGAGATGGGTACTGAGACACGGACCCAGGCCCTATGGGGCGCAGCAGGCGAGAAAACTTTGCAATGTGCGAAAGCACGACAAGGTTAATCCGAGTGGTTTCTGCTAAAGAAACCTTTTGTCAGTCCTAGAAACACTAACGAATAAGGGGTGGGCAAGTTCTGGTGTCAGCCGCCGCGGTAAAACCAGCACCTCAAGTGGTCAGGATGATTATTGGGCCTAAAGCATCCGTAGCTCGTTTTGTAAGTTTTCGGTTAAATCCATACGCTTAACGTATGGGCTGCCGGGAATACTGCATAACTAGGAAGTGGGAGAGGTAGACGGTACTCGGTAGGAAGGGGTAAAATCCTTTGATCTATTGATGACCACCTGTGGCGAAGGCGGTCTACCAGAACACGTTCGACGGTGAGGGATGAAAGCTGGGGGAGCAAACCGGATTAGATACCCGGGTAGTCCCAGCTGTAAACTATGCAAACTCAGTGATGCATTGGCTTGTGGCCAATGCAGTGCTGCAGGGAAGCCGTTAAGTTTGCCGCCTGGGAAGTACGTACGCAAGTATGAAACTTAAAGGAATTGGCGGGGGAGCACCACAAGGGGTGAAGCCTGCGGTTCAATTGGAGTCAACGCCAGAAATCTTACCCGGAGAGACAGCAGAATGAAGGTCAAGCTGAAGACTTTACCAGACAAGCTGAGAGGTGGTGCATGGCCGTCGCCAGCTCGTGCCGTGAGATGTCCTGTTAAGTCAGGTAACGAGCGAGATCCCTGCCTCTAGTTGCCACCATTACTCTCAGGAGTAGTGGGGCGAATTAGCGGGACCGCCGCAGTTAATGCGGAGGAAGGAGGGGGCCACGGCAGGTCAGTATGCCCCGAAACTCTGGGGCCACACGCGGGCTGCAATGGTAGTGACAATTGGTTCCGAATCCGAAAGGAGGAGGTAATCCTCAAACGCTACCACAGTTATGACTGAGGGCTGCAACTCGCCCTCACGAATATGGAATCCCTAGTAACTGCGTGTCATTATCGCGCGGTGAATACGTCCCTGCTCCTTGCACACACCGCCCGTCGTTTCATTGAAGTTTGCTTTTAGCGAGGTGACGTCTGATTGGCGTTATCGAACTTGAGGTAAGTGACAAGGGAAAAGTCGTAACAAGGTGACCGTAGGGGAACCTGCGGTCGGATCACCTCCTTAGACAAGTGAATGTGCCGGGTGCACATAATCTTCACAAAATCATCGATGCAATGCATCACGAAAGTGATGTATGAAGGATGTAGTAGGTTCCTCTTACCGGAGGACTTGCAATGATCGTCGTGCATAGTCGTGTAATATGTGGCTGAATTTGCCGGTGTAAAGACGCCAATAGGTGGATTGCTAGGCTTGAGGAGAGAAGAAGGACGTGGCAAGCTGCGATAAGCTCGGGGTAGGCGCACGCATCCTATGATCCCGAGATGTCCGAATGAGAATCTTACACATAGTGTATTCCGTTACAATGGTGATGGAAGTCGAACCGTGGGAATTGAAGCATCTTAGTACCACGTGGAAAAGAAATCAATTGAGATTTCCCAAGTAGAGGCGATCGAAAAGGAAAGAGCCCAAACTGAATCCTTCGGGAGATGTGGTGTTTTGGTATGATAATATGGAATCCTGGAACACAGCTGAAATGATCTGAAAAGTTCTGGCACAGAGGGTGATACCCCCTTAAGCGAAGTGGAAATGGTCCTATTCATACCCGAGTAGTTGTCCTTGGTAGTGGGCAATGAATATGGGTGAAAGTAGCATCCGAGGCTAAATATCTCTCAAGACCGATAGTGTACTAGTACCGTGAGGGAAAGCTGAAAAGTACCCCGGAAGGGGGATGAAAAGTGCATGAAACCTATTGGTTACAGACGTGCGTGGCATGAAAGGTGATTTTTTCAGACTAGAGGTTCTAGCAATAGAACTGAAGGTTTGATGTTTAGATCATCAGTGTCACGCGTTCCGTCTCGAAACACGGGCCAGGGAGCTAACTGTCATGGCAAGCTTAAACCTTCAATGGTGTAGGCGAAGGGAAACCGAGTTCTCGCAACTTCGCAAGAAGTGAGGAGAAGCGTGTGAAAGTGCGTTGAGTCATGGCAGCTAGGCTAGAAGCCAGACGATCTATTCCTGAGCTAGACGAAGGCGGGCGAAAGCCCGCTGGAGGTCTTAAGACGTTCTGACGTGCAAATCGTTGTTGTGACTTGGGAATAGGGGTCAAAAACCAATCTAGTCTGGCGCTCGCTAGTTCCAACCGAAGCGTCTCGCAGGGCGTGCTTTGTGGAGATAGTGTTTCCGGTAGAGCACTGATAGGGGGGCGCGGGGAAGAAATTCCTCACCCTCCATTCAAACTCCGAACGGATACACATCGTAGAAGCAAGGACACGGGTTCGTGTGGCGTAAGGCTCACGACCGAAAGGGGTTTAACCCAAACTGAAGTTAAGGTCCCCAAATTTTTGCTAAGTGTCAAGCCAAAGAGCGTGTTCTCGCCAAGACAGCAGGGAGGTATGCTCAGAAGCAGCAATCCTTTAAAAAGTGTGTAACAACTTACCTGCCGAGGGGGGATGCCTCAAAAATGGACGGGGCTAAAGCAAAGTACCGATACTTTAGATAATTATCAGTAGATGATTCATGGTAGGTTGGCGTAGTGATTGGGTCGAAGCAGGGCGGTGACGTCCTGTGGACCGATTTCTATTGCAGATCCTGGTGGCAGTAACAGCATAGTATAGTGAGAATCTATACCACCGCAAGCGCAAGGGTTTCCAGGCAATGCGTTATCAGCCTGGAGGTAGTCGATCCTAAGGTTTGCCTCAACAGAGTAAATCGAATGGGAAACTGGTTAATATTCCAGTACCTTGCACAGAGCGTTTGAGATATATGGTTAGCTTTCGGATAAGGGGTGTACAACTATCGTTGTATCTAAGTGTTCAAGGGTTAGGGAGTGTCGTAATGACGAGAACTAATCCGAGGCATGAATGGCTCCGCGTTAGCGGAGTTTTCTTGATTCCAAGAGACCATGAAAGACTGTGTATTTAGTAATGTGCAAGCTCGTACCGAGAACCGACACAGGTGCGCTAGCTTAGTAAGCTAAGGTGCTACGAGTATACCGTATGGCGAGGGAATTCGGCAAATTAGTCCTGTAGCTTAGGTATAAGGGATGCCTGCGGTCTTCATGAGGAATGGGGATCGCAGGTTACAATGACAAGGGGGTTCCGACTGTTTAATAAAAACACAGGCGACTGCTAGTCCGAAAGGATTTGTATAGTCGCTGAATCCTGGCCGGTGCCGGTACCTAAAACTTGGGTTCAACCGAGCTAAGGGCCGGTTAACGCCGGGAGTAACTCTGACTCTCTTAAGGTAGCCAAATGCCTTGTCGGGTAAGTTCCGACGCGCATGAATGGAACAACGAGAGCCCCACTGTCCCCGCCTACAACTCGGTGAAGCCACATAAGGAGGACGAACAGTCCTTCATCTTCCATCGGGGAGAGAAGACCCCGTGGAGTTTTACTGCAGCTTGTGCTTGTGGTATAGTAAAAATTGCACAGGGTATCTGGGAGCTATGCTTAACGTTCTCTGGGATGTTAAGAAGCAACGATGTAACACCAGACTCTTTTTGCAGTACCACTTATCCAGAGAAGACTGGAAACACGTGCAGGTGGGCAGTTCGGCTGGGGCGGCACCCCTTTGAAAAGATATCAAAGGGGCCCAAAGTTTAGTTCAAACGGGGCAGAAATCCGTTGAAGAGGGCAAAGCCAAAAACTAGACTGAATGGATTTCCAAACGCACGGAATTCATAGACGAAAGTCTGGCTTAGCGATCCATCGTGTGCCCACTATTGGGGCCCGGTGGTGACAGAAAAATTACCCCAGGGATAACAGGCTCGTCGCGGGCGAGAGCTCCTATCGACCCCGCGGTTTGGTACCTCGATGTCGGCTTTTCCTATCCTGGTCCTGCAGCAGGGGCCAAGGGTGAGGCTGCTCGCCTATTAAAAGGGAACATGAGCTGGGTTTAGACCGTCGTGAGACAGGTCGGTCTCTGCCTGATGGAAGCGTGGATGTCTGAGGGGAAGTTGCTCCGAGTACGAGAGGAACAGAGCAGCGTGGCCACTGGTTTACCGGTTGTCTGATAAGGCAGGCCGGGCAGCTAAGCCATTTGGGCTAAGTGCTGAAAGCATCTAAGCACGAATCCCATCCCGAGACAAGACATCCTTTCGTAAGATGAAGGTCGGCAGCAGAAGACTGCATTGATAGGAAGGTGGTGTAGATCACAAGCTTCGGCGAGTGGTGAGCCAGCCTTTACTAACAGACCAACACACCGGTTCAGCCACTTACATAGAGACTATGCACGATGAATTCATTTTTGAATTCATCAAGTGGAAACAAATACACGACATGTACGATGATTTTATTTTTAATCATTCTTAGCGAATGCTATGCATTTTGTTTTGATGATTTATTTTTAATCCCCCTAGCGAATGCTATACACGACATTAAGAAAATAATTTTTAGCATCTGATATTGGGCTGTATCATAAATCTTAAATTACACTCTATTTTCCTATTATCTATGAGCAATAATTTTGGTATATTTTTGTTATTTTCTGTACTTGTTACAGGACTATTAGTTAACCCTCTTGCATTTGCACAAGAAACTCCAGCAAATGATACTGACACTATGGATGCATCAAATTCTACATCTACTGACATGACTGAGTCAAACTCTACATCTACTGGAGATGAAGCAATGGTAGTTGAAGATGATCTAGAAACTGCACTTGAAACCGAAGATGAAATGACAGAAACTGAAGATGACATGACAGGAACTGAAGATGAAACAATGGAAACTGAAATGGTTCCAACTGTTCTTTCACCACTTAAACAAATCAAAGAAGGAGTTGTACCTGAAAATGTAGTTTGTAAAGAAGGTCTAGGACTCGTTTTCAAACTCAACGGACAACCAGCTTGCGTTAAAACAACAAGTATTGAAAAATTGGCTGCTTGGGGTTGGACTCGATAATTATCTATCTGTTTTACTCTTAAAATTTTAATCCATAATCTTGCTGAATCTAATTTCAAATCTTGGATGGAGTTATTCTATTCTTCAAATTCTATGTCTTTTTCCAGTTCTTTAGCAAGTCCAATCCACCATTTTCTGTTCTCAGACATTTCTTAAAATCAAAGGACTCAAAGTTGGTAATAGATCTACTGGTTAATTCTGTAAAACAATTGTATAACAAAATATGACCAAATTCAGTCTTTTTTATATCTAATATTTTCTTTATTTTCTTCTGGGTTTTTTATTTTTATTATTAGTGTGTCTCCTATTTTATTGAAAATTCTTTGGCGATTTTCATTTGTAAAAATCCATCCTAATGCCACATCTAATGGCAAAAGAAATGTTTTGCCAAAACTACTAATCACAATTCCTTTCCAATCTGGTGGTTTTCCATGCATATTTGTTATTTTCAAATTTAGAATTTTTTTTCCAATTGTCTGGCCTTTTTTATATTCTAAAATTGTCCAATATGCAAAAAAGATGATGCTAGTTGGAATAAATGTTGTTTCTGCTAACATCCATTTTTCGCTTAATTCATAGTCGATTGTCCCAAAAGCTGAAGAAACCACTAATATTGAAATTGTTGAAATAATGCAAAAATCAATTAACCACGCAAAAAACCTATCACTCCATTTTGCAATCACTATCTCTGAAAACTCTGAATCTGGCTCACTCATATTCTAACTATTGTGATCAAATTAATAAAATATCTCCACCTGGTAAAACATGACACAGAGCTAATCTTTAGTTAGTACTGATTACAACACAGTCAATTTATCGTTGATGTGCTATGTGATATTATGAAAGCAAAATTTGCATCCTCTTGTATATCGTGTGGGGATAAAATCCAATTAGGCAAAGAAATTGCCAAAAATAAAGATGAGAAATGGGTTCATAAGCACTGCGTTGATGATACTGAAGGACTACCCTAGAAATTAATAAGATCTAATTTCAACTTTATTTGAAAATCTTTTTGATCTTGATTAATCCCCTTGATGTCTTTTTCTGGACTATTAGAAAAAATGAGCGAGATGTCGTAAATCTCTACAATTCTCTTTCCCCAATAATGCAACTTGCAACAGGTGGTTCAATGCTGAATTTTGGTTATTGGATGGAAAATACAACCGAACCTATTTCTGCACAAGAAAACCTGTGTTCATACTTTGGTAAACTAGCAGAACTTGAAACTGCAAAAAATGTTGTTGATGTTGGAAGTGGGTTATCTGCGCCAGCAATTTTTTGGAGAAATAATTATGAAAAATTACATCTATTTTGTGTAAACATCAATAATGATCAATTATCTTTTTCTGGCCCTCAACAAAATATTGAATTTCTCAATTCAACTTCTACAAAATTGCCCTTTTCTGATAACTCTGTAGATCGTGTGTTAGCATTAGAATCTTCACAACATTTCAAACCTCTGAAAGATTTTATTTCAGAATCAAAACGAATTTTAAAATCAGATGGAATATTGACTTTGGCATTACCTGTAACTCTTCCAAGCGCTTCTTTTGCAAAATTAGGTCTTCTGAAATTTACTTGGTCCTCTGAACATTATGGTTTAGAACATGTAAGAGAACTTGTGATGTCTGGTGGCTTTACAATTCACGATGAAAAATTAATTGGAAAGAATGT
>JAHFUX010000005.1:36291-46932 GCA_023264875.1 Nitrosarchaeum sp. | reverse complement strand
ATTAATTGGAGTCAAAAATATGAATTTGTCTATCACACAACATTTCTTATTTGTTGGAATTGTACCATGATTGTCAATGTTGATGCTATTCATCTCTTTTCCCTCTCTTGAAATTTTTTCTGTGTTCATTAAAATTTCATCATCACTAATTGAACCTACAGTATATTTTTCTGTAATGTCTTGACCATATTTGTTAGAGTATGAATATTTCATGAAATCTGATTTTACAATACACAGTTTATTCTCATTACAATTCCTATCCATATTCTTCAAAGATGGATTTAGAACATGAGCCTCTAGCATTATTCTTATTCCATATGCAAATCGTGAATCCGTGATTTTTCCCTGCATCCACATTTTTGCATCATTTTTTATCCATTCTGGCATAGTGTCAGAAATTCCCAGATGCCTATCTTTAATGTATTTTGCATCGCCCAGATATTTTTCAATCTCTGCAATTAACACAGTATCTCTTCCTGGATGTGTGCTCTTCCAAGCTACATGATTGTACAAAATCACACATGCTCTAAGATTTGGATAGTTTTGATGTTGCTCTGAAAGTGCTTCTACTCCCATGAAAACATACTCATCATAAAAAAACTCACAAAATTTTAGAATATCTTTTGTTGTTTTTACCTCAAAATCTGGGTCATGTGCAAATGCACTTGGTACTCCAATTATCCCAGTTGCTGCTCCTAATAATAGGAGCATCAATATTGGCAATCTCATTGAGTTCTATTTCTATTTTTTTCCTTATTAATTACTTGTAGAAATTCTCTTAACTTGATGACCAATGTGGAATTTCAATTCCAAACATGGTTCCAACAAATTTGATAAATATTGTGTCTTTGGCTAAGTTTTTATTTTTGATATGTTGACTGTACTCCGTTGTCAGCTCAAAATAACACTGCTCTTTACAATGAAAAATGTTCACAGATTCTCAAAGAATCTGAAATTAGATTTGCAGGTATTGTAGATAAAGATGGAAAGTTAATAGCTGGTGGTTTTAAAGAAGGGCTTGTACCTCATGAGGGAGATGAAACTAGATTGCACTCATTTTTGGAATTTGTATCAAAAGCTTCCATTCGAAAAGAATACGATGAAAGCTTGGGCCCAATTAATTATCTTGCAGCAAGACGAGACAAAGCAGTACTGGTGAGTTTTCCATTTCCAATTACACAAATTCTCCTTTTGATCTCTGCAGAGCCTTCTGCTAATATTGAAAATTTGGCTAAGAAGGTAGTTAAAATTTTTACCAACGTTATTTAGATTTACTCACTATCTGGCAAATTCTTTAATATGTCATAATTTTTTGTTCTTGCGTTGTATCGGATATTTTTAATTTTATTTTCAATTTTACTTGTATCTGGTAATTTTATTTCCGTGTTTGGATCCGTCCAAAATTTTTCTACAGATAAACCTCTATATCATAACGGTGATACCCTCAAAATTTCAGGTACTGTAAACTATGATGCTACAATTCCTTCTGTAATACTGCAAATAATCACCCCTAGCGGAAATGGTCTTGCTGGAATTGCTAACGTATTGCCAAAATCTGATGGTTTCTTTTCTACTACGTTTCATGTGGGTGGTCCTACATGGTCTGAAGATGGCATATATACAATTAAAATATCATATGGTGGAAATCTTGAAAAAACATTTTCCTATAAAAAATCATCTGTAAATCTCGATGATGCATCTGTCGATGTCACTGATAATCCAAATAAATCATTTATTGAAAATCCTAAAATGCGAATACCTGGATTTCCTTCTCTAGATCACTCCCCACAATATTACATTGACAGATACAACAATGAACCAAGCTACAAGTCTTGGTTTGACTCTCAATTTCCTGATTATCTAATACAAGATGTTGTTGGATACAAACCAACACATGTACAAAACTTTCCTTCTCTAGATCACTCCCCACAATATTACATTGACAGATACAACAATGAACCAAGCTACAAGTCTTGGTTTGACTCTCAATTTCCTGAACAATCTATTTACGACATCTTGGGTTTTTCAACTTACATTCCTGACTGGATTAAGACATATGCTGAATTGTGGGCCATAGGTGATATGTCTGATTCTGAATTTATTTTAGGATTGGATTTTATGTTAGAACATCACATAATTGTAATTCCAAATTTACAGTATTCTGAAGAAAATTCTGTATCTAGTATTCCAAATTGGATACGAAACAATGCTAATTGGTGGGCAAATGATTTGATCTCACAACAAGAATTTGTAAATTCTTTAGAATATCTAATTGAAGAACAAATCATTGAAATTAACTAGTTAATTGGAAGACAACCTTTGAACTCTCTCATTACTATTGATCAAATAGTTTTAATTTGATAAAATTATTATTAAAATCATGAAAGCAACATTCGGTGCAGGGTGTTTTTGGCATGTTGAAGACTTGCTTCGTAAAACCAAAGGCGTGAAATCAACCCAAGTGGGTTACATTGGAGGTAAATTGGCACATCCAACTTATGAAGAAGTCTGCACTGATGCAACTGGTCATGCTGAAGCAGTCCAAGTAGACTATGACCCAAATGAGATCTCTTATGATGAATTACTCAAAGTGTTTTGGAGTAATCATGACCCTACATCGCTAAATCGACAAGGTCCTGATGTTGGAAATCAATACCGTTCTGCAATCTTTTTTCATAATGAAGAACAAAAAAATATTGCACAAAAATCTAAAGAAGAACTAGAAAAATCAGGGAAATTTCAGAAACAGGTTGTCACTGAAATTGTTCCAGCTCCTGAATTTTACAAAGCTGAAGAATACCATCAAAAATATTTTCAGAAACACGGACTATCTTAAAATCGTTTTATCATGATCCGTAATTCTACTTGTTTTTACCTATTTCATCTGTTTTCTCTTTAGATCTAAAAAAACATGATCTCTCTTGTACCATGCGTGAAAATTTAGAAAAGTAATAAAAATAACTGATCGACAATAGTAACTAAACTTAACTAGCTAAATAATTGACGCTAAAACGGTGCAAGAAAATTTTATTCAAGTGGATGGAAATAAAATTCGTTATCTCGAGTCTGGAGACTCTAAAAATATTCTAGTGCTAGTTCATGGATTGGGTGCGTCTGCAGAACGATGGAATAATGTAATTCCTAATTTTGTAAAACATTATCATGTGATAGTACCTGATCTGATTGGATTTGGTTACAGTGATAAGCCCGTTGTCGATTATACACCTGATTTCTTTTCAACATTTCTTGGAAAATTTTTTGACGCTCTAGGAATTAAACGTCCAAATGTAATTGGTTCTTCTTTAGGTGGTCAAATAGCTGCAGAATATGCATCTGCACATCCTAATAATATAGAAAAATTAATTCTTGTGTCTCCTTCAGGTGTAATGAAGAAATCTACACCTGCATTAGATGCTTACATAATGGCTGCCTTATATCCAAATGAACAAAGTGCTAAAAATGCATTTGAAATGATGGAATCTTCTGGTAATCAGGTTGATGATAGAATTATTCATGGATTTATTGAACGAATGCAACTACCAAATGCAAAATTGGCCTTCATGTCTACAGTTTTGGGACTGAAAAATTCAGAAGTCATTACAACTAAACTACATACTATTCATAGTCCTACTCTGATAATTTGGGGCTCTAAGGATCCAGTAATCCCAATTCAGCATGCAGAAAGTTTTGCATCCTCTATCAAAGATTGCCGGTTTTATAGAATGGATGGCTGTGGTCATACTCCATATGTACAAGATCCTGAAACCTTTTCATCTATAGTTTTAGAGTTTCTTTCATGTCGCTAGCTTTATTTATATACCCCTTAGTTCCTACTATTACCAATGAGCGGTAATTATAACCAATTTAATCCTTCAGAGATGTTCAAAGATTGGATTCAAAAAAATGGTCGTGCACAAGCTGAATTTATGAAAAACTTTGGCTTGTTGATGACAAACCAGAATACTCAAACATTCAATCCTTTAGAAACTCTAAGAGAGGTATCTGATAATACAAGAAATGCTCAATCTGATTTAATGAAAAATATATCTTCAATGCAAAGCAAGAGCATGGAAACAATGTTTCAGATTGGTCAAATGCTCCCATCTTTTATGAATTGGGGAGCATACAAAACAACTGTTAGTAGTAATGGCAGAATTTCTATTCCAGAGGCAGAACGTAATGCACTTGGATTAGGAGAAGGCGACTTGGTTCAAGTTATAGTACTTCCAATTGCAAAAAAATCAAAAAATAAGGAGGTGAAACAATGAGTAAAAACGAACAGACCCCAGAAACTAAAGACATGTTTTCAGTTTATCAGGAAAACATAGACAAGATATTCTCTGGTATTAGACATTCAGTACCACAGTATCATCAGTCAATTACTAACGTTCAGCAAGAATATCTACAAGCATATGAAAATATTGTTGATTCTACAATCACACTACAAAAAGAATATGCAAAGAAAGCAGGTATTGCAACTAACATTCCACAAACAACCCTCAAAGTAATTCATGATACTACAGAAGAATTTGTTAAAGCAGCTTCAATACAGAATCAAATCACACTTGCAACAATTGATGCAACACAACAAAACATCAAAACATTCAATGACAACGCAAAATCATTTGTTGATCTAAACAGAAATATTCTACAGTCCTGGATCACCGCATTCACCACAAAGAACAACTAGTGGTAAAATTTTATTTTTTATTTTTTTATTTTATGATCTTTCTGCAAGCCATTTCCCTAACTCTGGGAGTACTTTGTTTTGAGATAATGAGCTAGCAATCATGCCTACATGGCCTGTTGGATACATCTTTAATGTTTTATCTTCGCATCCAACTGCATAATGAAGAGGCATGCTACATTCTGGTGATACCAGATGATCTCCGACTGCAATCTGTGTAAATAATGGCATATCTATTTTTTTCAAATCTATATGACTTTTGCCAATATACATTTTATTTTGAATTAACAAGTTGTCTTGATAGATGTCTTTTATCCATTGTCTGAAAAGTGCGCCTGGTATTGGGGGTGTATCTCCTAGCCATTTTTCTACTCTTAGGAAATTATCTACAAATTTTTTATTCTCGATGTTTTTGAAAAAATTTACATATTTTTCAATTCCTTGCTCAAATGGTTTTAGTACTGAAAAGCAGTAATACATGAATTCAGGAGGCATATTTCCTATGATTTCCACCATTTTATCTACATCCATGTGCTTGGCCAGATTACTAATTACTGTAGTATCTCGCCATCCGTCAATTACAGGTGCTGTTGCAATATAGTTTTTCACACTTTCTGGATGTAATGTTATGTATGCTGTTGCTATTGTAGCTCCAGTACAATATCCTTGCAATGATATTTTTTCTGTAGATGCTTCATCTTTGATAAATTCTACACTACTATCTAAATATCCATTAACATAATCATCAAAATCTAAATACTTATCCATGCTTGTTGGAGAACCCCAATCTAACATGTATACATCAAATCCCTGTAGTAGTAAATTTCTAACCCAACTTTTTTCTGGCTGTATATCCAAAATATGATATCTGTTAATTAATGCATAGGAAATCAATAATGGTGTTTTGTATTGTTTTTCTGTAAGTGATCTGTAATGTAATAATCTTGTTTTGTCTATTTCTTGTACTACATCGTGTGGGGTTACCTCTAGGCTAATTTCATCTGGAGCTGAAACTAATTTAGGTGCATCAATAATGTTTTTACCAAATTTTATCATCTCCTCTATGAGTTTAGGATCGAATTTTGATTCACTTTTCATTTTTTATATTACCTTCTCACTTTTTGTATCTCTTTTCTTTTTTAATTCAATTTCTAATTTTGTCACTCTTTTTTTAAGAGCATGTATTTCTTTATACACCTCATCAATTTCTTCTTTACTTGGCAAGTTTGCTGACTGTAAAATCACATTTGAAATATTATTCCAGTGTTTTGTAAGTTCAAGCTCTTTTGAGACTAGCTTTCCATAATTTTCTCCAAACTTTTCTGAATCAAATAATTCTGTATAGTCATTATCAAAAATATCTATCCATATTCTCTTAAATGACTCCATCTGTTCTGTGTCATGTGGTACATCAGGTGCTTTCAGATTGACTTTTTTTTGTGCTTCACCCCAAGTTTCTGATAGCTGCTTATAGTATTCTGTTACAAATTTGTTAAACTCCATTAAATTTTCATTAATCTGAATTAACTCTGTTGAGATTTTCTTTGAATTTGAGGCAAATGCGCGCATAGGGCCTATTGAAGTCAATGCCTGTGGTTTGCTTGCCATTAGATGGATAATATCTGTCCAGAACAAGGACAGATGTTTGTAATAATCTGTAATATCTTTTGGAGATTGCGATTCCACGGCTTACTATTACTACAGATCTCAATAAATAGATCGCTTGTTTAATTAGACAAATGGCTAATGTCGAAGAACTAGAAAAAATATGCCAAAATATTACAAATCTAGACCCTAAGATGAGATCTTGTCGAATTATCAATAGTCGTGGACATCTTGTTGCAGGAGGTATGAAAAAGGGGCTGTTGTCGTTGGAAGCACAAAAACAAGATGAGATGATGTTCATGGAACTTGCGCTTAGAGTTCGTATGAGACATGAATTTGATAAAGAATTTGGTGAAGTTCATTTTTCCATGTCTTATCGAGATAAGGTCATTGTGATGAGTTTTCCTTTGGCAAATGATGATGTTTTGCTAGTATCTTCTGAAAAAGAAGCAGATTTTAGCAAAATTGCTTTTAAAATTCTTAAACTTATTGCGCCACTCAAAAAATCTGTTTTAGGAACATTTTAACTTACACCGCTCAATTCTAGTAAAGTACATGACAACTATGAAGACTGATTCTCAAAATGTGACATGGACTGATATTGAAAGACTAACTAAATTACTTTCTAAGAAAATTTCTGCACTGTCAAAAGATTTTTCAAGCATTTCTACAATTAGTCGTGGAGGGTTAGTTCCAGCAAGACTGTTGGCTGATCATATGGGAATAGACACAATACTTGTCGACAAAAACAAAATTCCTTCTGATTCTCTTTTTGTTGATGATATTTATGATTCTGGTGATACATTTAAAAAAATAATTCCAAAAGTAATTGATCCTTCAAATTTTTTATATGCCACATTATTTGCAAGACAAGGTAAAAACTATCCGAAACAACTAGTATATGCTCAAAAAACAAAAGGCAGTGAATACATTGTATACCCATGGGATAAACTGGAATATCGTCGACTCAAAGATTTTACACTGTAATTTTTAAAACTCACAAAATTATCTGACACATTTAATTTTCTAACATGTTTCCATGCATTGAGGGCGTTTTCCCTCATGTCTATCTTTATAATCTTTAATTAAATCATTTGTGATTTGCTCGTAAGATACAGTATGCATGTATCTTACTCTTGTAGCTCTTGAGATGCATGGATCTTTTTCTTTGTCTTGAATACTTGTTTTGATATTTTCAGACCCACCAATGAATAAAATTTTCATAGATGCATGCATCATATACACTCCTGCATATTGTGGTATTTTTGAAATCGTTTCTTTATTAAAGTCTAGCCAATCTGACCATGCATTTTCATTGTTTGACATTTTCTCATACTAGTTTTGAAGCATTTTTCTCAAACCCGCACATCTGTTTCTAATTGTTACTTCTGTAACTCCTGATGCAATTGAGATCTCTTTTTGTGATTTTACTTCACCCGTACTAATACATGCCAAATATAATGCAGCTGCTGCTATTCCCATAGGATCTTTTCCTGCCACCATTCCTATTTTTTTTGCCTGTTCTAGTATTACAACTGCTTTTCGTTTGCTTTTTTCGCTTAATTCTGCAATGCTTGCAATTCTTGATACTCCTTTTACAGGATCTACTACTGGCATTTTTAATTCCAATTCTCTAAAAATTAATCTATAGCATCTTGCAACATCTTTTCTTCTAATGTTGATGCCCTTGGCAACATCGTCCAAAGTTCTAGGCGTTTCAGTATTTCTACATGAAGCATAAAGACATGCTGCAACTAGCCCTTGAATGGAGCGTCCTCTTACAAGTTTTTTCTCCATAGCCTTTCGGTAAATGTATGCAGCTTTTTCAACTACTGCATCTGTTAGTGCAAGTTTGTCTTTTAATTTGTCCATTTCATTTAGTGCTTGTCTTAGATTTCTATCTGCAGAAGAATGTGCCTGTGTTCTGCTATCCCATGTTCTTAATCTCTCAATTGAACTCTTCATTGATGATGTAAGTGGTTTTCCAGTAGAATCTTTGTTGGCAGCGCCAATTACTGTTGATAATCCCATATCGTGCATTGTCAATGATGTTCCAGCTCCTACTCTAGTCCTGTTTGTGTCATCATTTGCAAAGGAACGCCATTCTGCTCCTGTTTCTGAAATTTTATCTGAAACTACAAAACCACATCTTCCACAAAACAATTCACCAGTGGTCTCATCTGTTACCATTTTTTTATCACCACATGAAGGACATTTTGGTCCAGAGACTACAGTGCTTTTCAACATAATAGTTCCAGATTACACCGTTGGCTTATTATTCATTTTACCTAATTTCTGCAGGTTAATTGGGTGTAGGTTAAGCTAATGTTCATTCTAATTCTATAAAATTAGAATAACGCGAAATAATAATCAGAAATGACACTTATTTTTTAATTTGGAAAATTATCCTAATAGACAATATGCATAACTTGGTTTTAACGAAGTATACATTATGTTATTTGGATCAGATACATGTTCAAGTCCTATTGAATGACCCAACTCATGTGTCATTATTTTTTCAACAGTTTTCACATCATACAGCTGAAACATTCCGTCACAATTGTAATCGCCTAATGTGACTTCAACTACTCCCTTTCCCAAATGTGCATGACCAAGTATACCTTGTCCTATGTTTCGTACTACCCATGTAATCCATACATTTGCTTCGTGTTTTTGATTAGTAATCTCAAATTCCATTCTAGCTTTTTGTCCGTTAGTGCTCAATTCTTGATTTTCCCAAAACAAAAATGAATTTTGCAATGTACTGACGTGATCTAATGGTAGTCCTGTTGGCTGCTCATTTACAAACACCTTGTAATGAATCACATATGTTTCATTTACGATTTCATATGTGGGGTCTGGAAAGTTACTTGATGCTGTTTTTACCTCTTCTTCAAAATTCCATTTTACGTAATCTCTGAGGAATTTTTTTATTACATCTTGACTTGGGTTTGGATCTTCTATGTATCTTTTTTCATCTGCAACATTTTTTGAAATACTACGCAGGTATTTTCCAAACAAATAAAATTCATCATCTTTTTCTTTTTGAATCTCGTCTTGTGATTTTTTAATACTAACTATTATGATTCCTTTTTCTATCATGTATTGGATGCCTGAAACAAAATCTTGATCATTTATCTTATTTTCTGCCCACCAAGACGCATTATTTCGTATCCAATCTGGTATTTCATCCTCCGTTTCTGATTTTGTTTCTACTAGTGGAATTTGTATGATTTTATTTTCTATCATAAATAATAATGCTGATACAAATTCTGAATCTTTGATTTGTCCTTCTGACCACCATTTTGCAATTGGTTTGACCCAATCTGGAATTCTTATCTCTTTTTTTTCTAGACTCGCCGGTTTTTCTGTTGGAATGTATGGATATTTTGCAATCACCTTGTCTGTAAATTCTTTATAGTTGTTGATCACAATACTGTCTGGTTTTTTCTTGACTGCTTTTTCAAAATAGTATTTGGCTTCTTGATATTCTCCCAAATTCCCAAATCCGATACCCATTCCAGTAAGTGCTGTAATGTCGTCTGGTCTAGATTGAAGAATCTTGAAGAACTCTTTTAGTGATTTTTCGTGATACCCGGAATTACTTAGAGCAATGGCCTTCATTTTTAATGTGGATAAATTATTTGGAGCCACTTCTAAAATATCGTCATAGATTACAATTGCTTCATTGTATTCTCCTTTCACAAAGTGTTCATTGGCCTGTTTGAACATTGTCTGTGCATCGCTTGTAGTCTGTGCCAACACAGGAACTGAAATGAAACTAGAAAATAATAAAATTGCACCTAGAAAAGCACGAATCATCAAGTATTTGATGTTTGAATTTCCGATATATTTTATTTCCATTTTGTGACAAATTATGACTATTGGCATATTGCTATCGTTTTTAGTTCAAAATTCTATTTAATTCTCTTAGTAAATCTTTAATCTTTTAACAAATACCAATTTCTAGATTGAGTAAGATCGGTGTAGGTGAAATTATCTATGAATTTAGCAAGAAAATTCAAAACATCAAGCTAGAATTAGATGAATTAGGAGGACCCACTTCAGACATGCCTGAATTAATTACTTCTACTAACCTTTTACGCTCAAATGAACATCTTTCCAAAGTGTCTAAAAAACAATCTGAGTTACTATCTGCATACGGTCAGTATTCTAAGGTACTAGAAGACATGATTACAGTGGTTTTTGATATCCAAAATGATCTCAAAAGTATCCTAAGAGAACAATCTAATCTAATTTCAAATAAAAAGTCTAGAAAATCCTCTATATCAAAAAATAAGAGAAAATCTACACCTAAAAGGAAATCTACACCTAAAAGGAAATCTACA
>JAHFUX010000005.1:2233-36191 GCA_023264875.1 Nitrosarchaeum sp. | reverse complement strand
TCTTTTCAATTTGCTTAGTGTCTACATTAAAATTTATTCCAACACCTAGAATAAGATTTTCTATTTTGTTTGACTCTAATGATGCATCTACTAACATCCCTGCAACTTTTTTGCCTTTGATTGTTATATCATTTGGCCATTTCAATTCTGACTTGATATTCAATGTTTTTTCTATTGCATTTGATAATGCTAATGCAGAGGCTATTGGAAATAATGTAATGACTGATATGTCAAATTTTGGATGTAAAATTATTGAAAGCCAAATGCCCCCTTTAGGTGAAATCCACTTTCTGCCTAATCTCCCTTTTCCACTCGTTTGTTTTTCTGCAATTATTACTGCTCCATCATTTGCTTCATCCGAAGCAATTTTCATTGCATGATTTTGAGTAGAATCAATTGAGTCAAAATAGTATGTTCGTTTTCCAAATATTTTGGTCTTTAACCCTGACGTGATTTCCCATGGCAGTAGCATGTCTGTATTGGCTTCTAGTCTGTACCCTAGCTTTTGTTTTGATTCTATTTTATATCCCAACTCTCTGATTTTTTTAATATGCTTCCAAACTGCAACTCTGCTTATTCTCAAGACATCACTCAAATCTTGACCTGAAAGATATTCCGTATTATGTGATTTTAGAAATGTTAGTACTTTGACTAAACCTGAATTGTCATACGAGCTGTAAATCAATTGTATGTGTTCTTTATTTCAAGTATAAAATATCAACTTTGTTTAACTTAGAATCCGACATCAAAGTCAAATCCGCCACCATCAGAACCTCCGCCATCAGCTCCTCCACTATCCGAACCACTATCTGATGAACTATCTCCGCCTGCATCACTTGGAATGCTTTCTGCTGGTACATAGTCTGTCATCATCATACCCATCATGCTAAACATCATTGAAAACATGATCATATCCATTACTCCAAAAAACATCATCGTGGGAAGAATTGATTTGTTATCATCCATGTATTGCTTTAATTTTTGCTTGTCTCCACCTTTGTACAATAATGACATTTGATCCCACTTGCCTTGTAATTCATGAATTCTCTCTTCTACTTCTTTTGATCCTTTTTCTGTGATTTTGATCTCTATTTTTTTACCGAACCAACTCTTTTTTTCTTCAACTGTAATTAGTTGGCGCTTCTCTAGTTTTTCGAGAATTAAATTTAATTCTGCTGCATCTATTTGAGCTGCATTTTGTATCTTTTCAAATTTTTTGGCTCCTTTTTTAATTGCCCCAAGAACAATTACATCTTTTGGCTCTTCTGGAGTTGGTTCCATGCAATCTGATTTTTGTTATTATTAAAATACCCTGCGATTTTGCTTTTTTTTGTCTTGATAATTCTTTAATGTCACGAGTAATCACATTCTTGTTTATTTCAAAAATTATATTCTACTTTACTTTAGATTTTTCATGGAACGTGATTCTTACACTGATGCTGAAATCCGAGACATTCTTTCTCTAAGACATGTTGTAGTAGTTGGTATGTCTAAAAATGCCAACAAGGCAGCACACTATGTGCCAAAATATCTTTCTGAAAATGGATTTGATATAATTCCAGTAAATCCCACAACTGATGAGATTTTAGGCAAAAAATGTTACAGTGCTATTTATGATGTTTATGGTGATATTGACATTGTTGATGTGTTTAGGCCCTCTGATCTTGTGCTTCCTGTTGTGGAGGAAGCCATAAAGAAAAATCCCAAGGTAATTTGGCTTCAAGAAGGAATTCACAATCCTGAAGCTGAAGATATGGCAAGAAAAAAAGGCATCAAAGTTGTATTCAATAGATGTATGCTAGCAGAACATCAGAGACTATTCTAAAAATGACTTCCTTTGATGCCTTTTACAATGATCTGCTTGAACTAGTCAATAAACATGAAAAAAACAATACTCCACTAAAAGTTGAAAAAGATCTAGAGACTAACATTGTAAAAATTTTTGGTGAGAACATTACTGCTCTGACAAGAGCTAAAAATGGATTAAATGATGTGACTGAGCTTGCATATGCAACAGCAGAACATCATCCATATTGGAATCTACTTTACAACTGCTCAGAAATAACAAATACTGTTTTAGAGAAATGGAAAAGTGAACTTTCAAAAAAAGACATAAGTGATATTGAGTGGTCCATAAAGGAATTAAAACAATCCCTTGAAAAAATCACTGAGAAAATTAATGACTCAATCTAGGCAGAGATAAATATTCTTAGATTACAATCAAATCATGCCAATTAAACTTGGACTAATAGGCAAAACAAATACTGGTAAAACCACTTTCTATAATGCTGCCACTTTGTCTTCTGAAGAAATCTCTTCTTATCCATTTACAACAAAAAAACCTATTTCTGGAACAGCACACGCAATTACATTATGTGTACATCCAGAATTCAAAATACAAGACAATCCTAATAATTCAAAATGCGTTGAGGGCTGGAGATACATACCAGTTGAACTAATTGATTTACCTGGTCTTATCAAGGATGCATGGAAAGGAAAAGGCTTGGGAAATCAATTTCTTTCCATTGCCGCACAATCTGATGCATTACTTCATGTAGTTGATGCCTCTGGAGGTATAGATTCTTCTGGAAAAATCAGTGAGGTTGGAAGCGGTGATCCAATATCTGATTTTGCAGATATTGAAGAGGAATTAATCATGTGGTATCATAAAATTTTGGAAGGAAATAGAGATAAGGTTTCAAAGTTAATCCGAACTGGCTCTGGAATTATTGATGCTATTACTGATTTGTATCGTGGCATAGGTGTCAATAAAATACATGTGAAAGACGCGTTGATTGCACTTGGACTAGAAGAGAAAGAATTTGATGATTTTGATATGGTTGATAGTAAAAAACTTGCTGCGCATATTAGAAAAATTTCAAAACCTACCTTGATTGTTGCAAACAAAATCGATGTTGAGGGTGCGGACAAAAATTTTGCTAGACTGCGAGAACGTTATAATGATTCCATTGTAATTCCTGTCAGTGGCGATAGTGAATTTAGTCTAAGAAGAGCAGAACAAAAGGGGCTGATCAAATATTCTCCTGGTTCAGAACAATTTGAAATAATCAAATCCGGAGAGCTTAATGAAAAACAAACACGTGCATTAGATTTCATAAAACAAGGAATAATGGGTGAATACATGAGAACTGGTGTACAATTTGCAATAAACGTGGCAATCTTCAAACTTCTAAAGATGAACTCTGTTTATCCTGTGGCTGATGAGAAACACCTTGCAGATAAAAAAGGACGGGTACTCCCTGATTTACTCTTGCTTAAGGCTGGAGCAACAATTGCTGATCTTGCAAAGGAGATACACACTGATCTTACCAAAGGATTGCTTTATGGAAAAGATTTGAGATATCATTTGAGATTACCTGTAGACTATCAACTAAGGGATAGGGATGTAGTGTCTCTGGTTAGTGCATCAAAGAAATAATCTATTTTTTTGTTAATGTTTAAACTTCTTTTACGATGATGTTGTTTTTATCATCTACATAATTGTCACAAGTTTCACAAAGCCAATGTGTCTTGTTTTCCTCCTTTACCCATTTTGGAAGTCTTCTACTGTTACATTTTTCACAAAATAATGACATGATTCATTCTGTTTCTTCCTCTATTTGTACTGGCGTTGCACTATCTTACTGAGTATCTGCCTTGATCTTTTCTTTTCGCATCCAAATTGTTTTTCCCTTATGATCAATTAATTCAATGTTCATTTCATTGAGTTTATCTCTGATTTTGTCTGCTTCTTGAAACTTCTTTTCTTTTCTTAACTGTTCTCTGTTTGTGATCAAGTTGTCAATTTCTCGTTTTTGCTCTAGAGTTATTTTTGGGATGATCAACCCTAAAACTTCAAGCATTCTTTCAAATTCGGAAATGATGATTTTAGCATCATTTGAGTCTAATTTTTCTTCGGCGGCTAAATGATTTACTTCTTTTACAAGCTTAAAAAATGCCAAAAGCGCAAGATGCGTATTAAAGTCAGATTCTAACGCATTATCAAATTCTTTACTTGATTCCTCAATTAGTGATTTGATTTTACTGTCATGATTTTCATCATTTGCATGAATTAATTCATAGTAACATGTCTCAGCTTGGCGCCATTTTGTGAGATTCTCTTTTAACAATTCTTCAGAATAGTCTATTGGTTTTGAATAATGTCCTGACAAACAAAATAATCTGATTACATTTGATCCCCAATTGTCTAAAACATGTTTTATTGATTTGATGTTTCCAAGTGACTTTGACATTTTTTCACCATTAATTGTAACCATTCCCACATGCATCCAAATTTTTGCAAATTGTTTTGATGTAAAGGACTCTGACTGTGCAATTTCATTTTCATGATGAGGAAATATCAAATCTCTGCCGCCGCCATGTATGTCAAAATTTTCTCCAAGGTATCTTATGCTCATTGCAGAGCATTCTATGTGCCATCCTGGTCTACCTTTACCCCATGGACTATCCCATAATGGTTTGACATCTGAAAATTTCCACAATGCAAAATCTAGCGGATCTTTTTTTGACTCATCTACTTCAATTCTTGCACCTAATTGCAGTTCGTCTATCTTCTTTTTTGATAGTTTACCATACTGAGGAAACTTTGATACTGAGAAATATACTCCATTTTTTGACACATATGCCATGTCTTTTTCAATTAGTTTCTTGATGAAATTTTCAATATCATCTATATGCTCAGTTGCTTTGGGGTAATTTGTTGCACGCTTTACGTTTAGCCCATCAAAATCATTGAAATAATTTTGAATGTATCTTGAACTAATTTGTTCTGCTGTTGTATTTTCTAACTCTGCACGATTTATTATTTTATCATCAACATCTGTAAAATTTTGAACAAAGTCCACTGTGGTTCCTTTACTCTCCAAGTATTTTCTTAGAACGTCAAAAACAATTATCGTCCTTGCGTGTCCTATGTGTGATTCATCGTAAACTGTAACCCCACACAAGTAGACTCTTATCTTTTTTGAAATGTCTAGCATTTGTTCTGAATTGCTAAGTGTATCTTGTAGTCTCATATATCATCAAATGGTTTTTGTTGTGTTTCTCTTTTATGTATGCTATTGAGATGTAATTGGTATATTTTTTCCACAACTTGCTTTTCAATTTGTAATGTTTCTGTAGTTTTTTCCACTGATAGTTTTTTGTCAAAAATACAATAAAGTATAGAATCTATGTCTTCATATGATGCACCTAATTCCTTTTCGGCTTCGTGTTCTTTCCATAGATGTGGGCTGCTCTTTTTTTCAATGACATTTTGAGGTACATCTAAAAATTTTGCCATCTCTCTTACTTGTAATTTGTATAATGAAATTATTGGGGCTACATCTGATGCACCATCCCCATATTTTGTAAAATATCCCATCAAATACTCACTTTTGTCACTTGAACCTAACACCAAGTAGTTTTTTGCATTTGCATAATAATACAAAATATTTGCTCTTACACGGGCTCTGAGATTTCCCCTGGCCCAATCATTTGGCTCCAGATAATTTGAATATTCATTTACAATTGGTTTGATATCGATTAATTTGTATTCCAATCCTGTAAGTGCTATCATTTTCATTGCATCTTCTGTTTCTATACTTGGTGTGATTTGTGTATCTGGCATTATGACTGTCAGTGTTTTTTCTTTGAGTACTCTTTTACAAATATAGGCCAATACTGCAGAATCTATCCCTCCACTTAGGCCAAGAATCAATCCTTTTGCCTTGTTTTTTTCAATCTGCTCTATTAGAAAATCCTCAATAGTGTTTGTAATGGCAGCATAATCTTGATGGATTATCTCATCTAAAATCTTCTGATTCAATCAATTATTTTCAGAAACCGTAAGAATAAAAGTTGTGCCAAGATTGTAACTGAATTTGTTCATTTTTAACACGTACTGAACACACTATTGTAAATATCCTGTATCAAATCGATCTCAAAAATAGGAATTTTTTTAAATTTTAGATGTCCACGTAAATTCCGTCAGTTCTTGCTTCAACATGGTATGTTGCTAATTTGACATCTTTAAGATAGTCTTTCAATTCTCCTGTTTTGATATTATAATGCCAAAAATGCAATGGACATTCTACGATATCTCCTTCTAGTTTTCCTGGCGCAATTGATCCGTCTTGATGAACACAAAGATCATCTATTGCGTGATATCCACCTTGGTTAAATATTGCAATTTGTTTATTGTCAATTTTAAAGGCCTTTCCTTTACCTGTGGCAATATCTCCTTTTTCTGCAATTTTTTTCCAAGTCATACTGCTGATTTGATGATTTTGTCATTTATTTAGATTCGCATGATAGAATTTTATACTCTTTCTGAAGCCAAATTGTATTGAGCAAGGTAAAGTCTAGTGCCAAATTGATTCAAGACGGTAAATTGTCTTATGAATGGGCTAGATCTCATATGCAAATCTTAGACAATACAATTAATCGATTTAAAAAATCCAAACCTCTCAAAGGTGTTACAGTAGGATTTTGTTTACACATAACAAAAGAAACGTCTGTTCTTTTAATGGGAGCAAAGGAATTAGGTGCTACTGTTGCATGCTGCGGTGGAAATCCTCTTACTACACAAGATGATATTGCAGCATTTTTAGCATCACAAGGAATTCATGTTTATGCATGGCATGGACAATCTGTAAAAGAATATGATTGGTGTATTGACCAAGTACTAAATCACAAACCTACTATTTTGACTGACGATGGTGCTGACATGAATGTAAAGGCGCACTTTGATAATAGATATAAAAATATGAAAATTCTTGGCGCAACTGAAGAGACAACTGCTGGTGTAACTCGAATCAGAGCTGTTGCAAATCAAGGCAAACTTCGATACCCTGTAATTCTAGTCAATGAGGCATACACAAAACACATGTTTGATAATCGATATGGAACTGGACAAAGTACCATTGATGGATACTTGCGTGCAATGAATTTGCTTATGGCATCCAAAAGAGTTGTTGTTGTTGGGTATGGTTGGGTTGGCCGTGGTGTTGCATCACGATGCCATGGAATGGGTTCCAAAGTAATAGTAACTGAAATTGATCCTGTTAAGGCATTAGAAGCTCACATGGATGGATTTGAAGTGATGCCAATGGTACAGGCCTGCAAAATAGGTGATATCTTTGTCACTTGTACTGGAATGACCAGTGTAATTAGAAAAGAGCACATTTTACAAATGAAAAATGGTGCTATCATGGGAAATGTAGGACACTTTGATGTGGAAATTGATAGCAAATTTTTACTAAAAGAATCAAAATCAGTAAAAAGAGTAAGACCAAACCTTGATGAATGTACACTCAAAAATGGTAAACGCGTTTATCTTATTGGTGAGGGGCGATTGGCAAATCTTGTTGCAGCCGAAGGTCATCCTCCAGAAGTAATGGCTCAATCATTTTCTAATCAAATTTTATCTGTCTTGTATATTCTCAAAAATCATGCAAAGATTGGTAATAAAATTATCAATGTTCCAGAAGAAATTGATAAACAAGTTGCAGTTGATGCGCTAAAAGCAATGGATGTAAAAATTGACAAGCTCACACCAGAACAAGTCAAATATGCACATAGCTGGTAAAACTTCTTAACCCCAATTAGATTCCAAATTATGATAGATGAAAAATAAAGCAATCATTACTAGTGCATTACCTTATGCCAATGGAGAAATACATCTAGGACACGTTGCATCAACATATCTGCCTGCTGATGTCACTACAAGATTCCTGAAATTAAAGGGAGTTGAGGCTTACTATTTTTGTGCATCTGATGATTTTGGCACTCCTATTTTGATACAATCTGAAAAAGAAGGAAAGTCACCTTCTGAATATGTAGCACATTGGAATAAACGTGATTATGATGATTTTACTGCATTTGGCATTGATTTTGATTTTTTCTACAAAACAAGCTCTCCTGAAAATATTGCCTTTGTTCAAGATGTGTTCAAAAAACTCAACAGTGCAGGCCACATCTATGAAAAAGAAATCATCCAATTTTACTGCAACAATGACAAAAAATTTCTACCTGATAGATATGTCAAGGGTGTTTGTCCTTATTGTAATGCAACTGATCAATACTCTGATCTTTGCGAAAGTTGTGGACGTGTTCCTGAAGAAATATCTGACCCGAGATGTTCTATTTGTGGACAAACTCCTACTAAAGAAAAGACCACTCATTTCTTTTTCAAGCTTAAAACTTTTGGTGATTCATTATCCAAATGGCTAGATGAAAATGATAATCTGCAAAAAGATGTGAAAAAATACGTTCAAAACTGGATAAAATCTGGCTTGATTGACTGGGATATCACCCGTGATATCTCTTGGGGTGTCCCAGTTCCTCTTGAATCTGCTAAAGACAAGGTATTCTATGGTTGGTTTGATAACCACTTGGCATACATTTCTACTGCAATAAAATTTCTTGATAATAAAGGCATAAACGGAAAAGAGTTTTGGAATTCTGCTGATATTTACCATTTTATTGGCAAGGATATTGTTTATCATCATTATCTATTTTTGCCTGCAATGCGCTTAGGGTTAAACAGTGAATACAATCTTCCTGATTTTATTCCAACTAGAGGTCATCTCACATTACAATCAAAGAAAATCTCAAAAAGCAGAAACTGGTACATTGGATTAAGACAATTTTTACAATATTATCCTGCGGATTATTTGAGATATTATTTGGTTGCAATAAATCCATACTCTCAAGACGACTTGAATTTTGATTGGGATGAATTTACAAACAGAATCAATTCTGAATTAATTGGTAATCTTGGAAACTTTGTTAATCGTGCACTGGGATTTACAAAAAAAGCATTTGATGGAATAATTCCAGAAACTGAAAGTTATGATGAAAAAGACATTGAAGCAGAAAGCAAAATAAAGAATCTTTCTGGGGAACTAGGAATATTGATGGAGCAAAATCATCTGGATAGGGCTCTCAAGAAAATCATGGAATTTTCATCATTTTTTAATCAGTATTTTCAGCACAAAGAACCGTGGAAGAAAGGACCTGGAACTGCAAACTGTGTATTTTTATCCGTAAATGCTGCTCGTAGCATGGCAATAGCACTATTTCCGTTTCTTCCAGAATCGTCTCAAAGGATTTGGGTTCAGCTTGGATTTTCTGGTAAAGTTAATGACAACAAGTGGGATTCAATCTCTGATATTGCAGTAAAATCTGGGCATGTTTTAGGCGATGCCTCTCCATTATTTGTCAAAGTAGAAGAAGAAGATATTGTAAAGTACAAAAAACAACTAGGCCCATCTCAATGACAAAAATTATTCCAAGAATCTCCACTAGGGGATACTATAATTTGAAACATGGCAAAACAATCAAAAAAAACTCTTATTTTTTATACCCAAAAAAAGACTTTGAGAAATTTATCGGTTCCAAAGAACTTGTTATAATGATTCATGGGTTGCAAAATGATAATGCAGGAGCAATTGCCAAAGTTATTTTGGCAAAAAACAGACTAACTCGGTTGGGTTATAATTTTCCAGTTATTGGGTTTAGCTATGACTCCAATACTACTGGTGCACATTTGATAAAACATGCCAAACGTGCACTTTCTGTCGGCCAAATAATTGCAAAGAAAAATGGTCGTAATCTTGCAATGTTTCTTGAGAATTTCAAATATGTTAGTCCTAAAACTAAGATCCGTCTTATGGGGCATTCTTTGGGGTCGCAGGTAATTCTTAGTACGGTAGAAAATCTGGCAAAAAAGAATCATACTGGAATAATTGAGAGTGTCCATTTTTTTGGTGCGTCTATTACTAGTAATGTTCCATCTTCAAAAAAATATGGAAAATTACTTGACAAAGTAATTAGAGGTAAGATTGTAAATTATTTCAGCCCAACTGATGATGTCTTGAATTGGGCAAATAATGAGAAATTTGTTAAAGGTCCACTTGGGCTAAACGGTGCTGTGGGTAAAACCATTTCAAAATATCATCAAAAATTAGTCAAGCCAAAAACTCATAGATTTGCAAGTTATGCTGCTGTATTGAATTCATTTCCATAACTTTTAAAAATTAAGACTAGTGTAATTCATACGTCATTCTTTTATATTTATAATTGAATTCATACGTTATTACCAAACCGATATGCCTAATTTGCCTTACAGAAAATCAATTCTTTATCATTTACATATAATAGATGAAAAATCAGATGGTCGTGAAGAACTATCTGACTATCCTTGTTGATCGAGTAATGATATGTGTTAGTATGATTCATCTGAAGTTTTAATTTGTAGGCATTTTATACTTGAGAAATTTTACACATACATAATCCTTTAAATACAAAAAAATTTCCAACATGTTGAATTGGGATATTTTACACTACAATATGACTTGTTTTGGAGAATCTAATGAAATTTGTTCATTATTTATCATCTCCAGTTTTTCTTTCAGTAATTTTACTAACTGGCGTAATGATACTGGGATCTCTAACTCTAGATGTTTTTGCAGCAGATAAACAACAAAATGTAAAGTACAAGGACAAAAACCCCCTACAGCAAATAACACAATCTAACATAGAGTCTCTTAAAGGGCTAAATGCAAATGAAAAACGGGTAATCGTATTTTATAAAAATGATGTAACATCCAAAGATCTCACAGAATTAACCAAAAAAGGAGCCAATGTGAAGTCTGACTTTGACAAAATGCGTGCAGTTGTTGTTCATATAGATGCAGCAAAACTCAAAGACATTCAACTGGATCCAAACGTAGAACGTGTTGTTGAAGACCAGATAGTTCATGCCTCTCTTGATACAAGTATTCCACAAATTGGTGCAAATTCAGTTTATTCTTTGGGAATTACTGGACAAGGCGTCAAGACATGTATTGTGGATACAGGAGTCGATGACACTCATCCTGCATTAAATCCTCTAATTGCAGAAATTAATTATGTACCTTTGATTCCTACTGGAGATGCTACTGATGATAATGGACATGGGACACATGTTGCTGGAATTGTTGCCTCAAACGATGCAACATATCGTGGTGTTGCACCTGGTTCATCTTTGATGGCAGCCAAAGTTCTTGATTCTAACGGCAGTGGATTTACCTCTGATGTTGCTTCTGGTATAGATTGGTGTGTTGCAAATGGTGCTGATGTAATTAACCTGAGTTTGGGCAGTAAGACTTTATTTACAGGCACATGTAACTCGAACATAGATGCTATAGCTGTAAACAATGCGGTTGCAGCAGGCGTTATAGTTGCAGTTGCTTCTGGCAATAATGGTGCAATAAATGCAGTATCTTCACCAGCATGTGCTTCTGGTGCAATAGCTGTAGGTGCAGTAAATGATTCTGATGGTAGAACTCCATTTTCAAATGAAGGACCACAGCTTGATGTTGTGGCTCCAGGCGCTCCTATAACTTCATTAAAAGCTCCGATTAACGGAGGTGGTTTTGCAACATTCTATGGAACCTCAATGGCAACTCCACATGTTGCTGGTCTTGCAGCACTAATTCTTGATGCAAATCCTACACTCACACAAACTCAGGTAAGATCAGCAATAGAAAACAATGCACTTGATCTTGGAGATGCAGGTTTTGATACCCTATACGGTAATGGAAGAATTCAAGCAAGTAATTCTGTAAACAGTGTCTTGCCCCATGGCATTATAATTCCACCGAGAGCATTTCTCTCAATTAATTCAGGTGGTTCTGGTACGATACTCTCAGTGTTTGGTTCTGGATTTACTTCTGGTTTTGATGTAATTGTACAGTTTGATGACATCCCTTTTAGTATTACACCTGCAACTAATGGTGCATTTACTACTCCGATAACAATTCCAGCATCAATCTCTGGCATGCACACTATCTCTGCATCAGATGGAGTAAACACTTTCACAAATCAATTCATAGTGATTGCTCCAAGAGTCACACCAACTGGAACACTACTAATTTTGAATCCAATAAATTCATCTGGCCCAGATTCTGTAGTATTATTACATGGTAAAGGATTTGCAGGAAACGCAGAAGCTACAATTGTAATATCTGTTGATGGTGTACCAATTACTACAACTACCGTGGGAAAAGTAGGATCATTTAAGAATATTTCAATTACAATTCCATCTACACTGGGCACACATATCATTTCTGCATCAGATGGTGCTAATACAGCATTTAGCACATTTTACATTATTCCATAACTGAAAGTCTTCTTTACATAGGTGAATTCGATTCATTTTGAACAATATGTTGTGTTTTGATATCTAGACTTAAAATAAAGTCAAAACTCATTCATAATTATGAAATCCATAAATTTTGTAGTCTTGGGAAAACAAGACATTGCAACAGAGTTTGGTAAAAAAGGAACAGTAACTGATCTTTCCCTTTATGATAGAAAAGAATCTGATATAATCAAAACTTGGGTAACTCCTAGTGGTTTTCCTGATAAAATCCAACCACTTTTGCAGGCAATCAATCTTGCAGAATATGTAATATTTCATGTTGATAAACTAGACAAATTTACTGGAGAGCAAATCATTGCACTTGATATTCTTAAAAAAGACAAAGGAATTTTATCACATACTTTTGATGTAGATGAATCAAAATTAAATTCCATGATAAAGGGTACAGTAGTCGAAAAATATCTCATAGTAACCCAAGATAAACTCAAAGAAGAAATGGACAAGATTCAGCCAATTTCAAATAATGACCCTCCTAAACTGGTAGTTGATCACTGCTTTGATGTCAAAGGCGTTGGAACTGTTATTCTTGGTAAAGTGACTAGTGGGAAAATTAAACAATATGACAATCTCAAATTGTATCCTGCAGGAATAGATGTAATGATAAAATCCATTCAGATGCATGATGACCCAGTTGAGGAATCTGTCTGTCCTGCAAGAGTTGGCTTGGCAGTAAAGGGCGCAAAACCAGATGAGGTTGGAAGGGGTGATATCATTGCTCAAGCAAATACAGTTGACGTAAAATCTGAAATTGAGCTTGATTTTACAAAGAGCCCATTTTATAAAACTGACATTGCACAAAATCAAGGATGTCTAGTTAGTGTGGGCCTGCAAATCAAGGCAGCAAAATTCTCATCTATTAATCCTCTAAAACTAACATTTGAAAAACCAATTGTATACAAGCCCGGTGATATTGCAGTAATTCTAAAACCTGAATCAACCACCATTCGAATTCTGGGTAGCGGTCCAATCAAATAGTCTGATTTAATTAAATCAAAATCTATCATATTTTATGCGCGGATTAATGATGGGTAGGTTTCAGCCATTTCATTTGGGTCATTTAGATTTGGTAAAACAAATTTTAGATGAATGTGATCAAGTAATTATTGCAATAACTAGTTCTCAGTTCAATTACTTGGAAAAAGATCCTTTTACAGCTGGTGAAAGAATTGAAATGATATATGATTCATTAAAAGAGTCTGACATTGATTTATCACGATGTTTTATTATATCAATAGAAAATCAGTTCAATATTGCAACATGGGTATCTTATCTCAAAGCTGCATTGCCTCATTTTGATAAAGTGTATAGTGGAAATGATTATGTCAAAATGTTACTGGCAGATTCTAACATTAATGTAGTCACACCAAAATTTCTAGATAGAAAAACATACAATGCAACACGTATTAGATTAATGATAATCTCTAATGATAACTGGCAAAACCTTGTCCCAAACGCAGTTGTTAAATTTTTACAAAAAATTAACGGCAAACACAGACTAGACGTAATATCCAAATCTGATACAAAACCAACTGAGCATTAATGGAACCAATACGTGCTTGCCCTATTTGTCCAGAATGTGGCTCAAAGAGATTCAAACGATTACCAGGTGATACAGTCACAGTACAATGCCGTGGTTGCAACAAAATAATCACAATTTAAAATTATTAGTTAATATTTGCAGTATTCTGAGGTGATATCATGGCAAAAACATGGAAAGATAAAGACATCAGTTTAGCTCCGCTAAAAGATCAAACTATTGCCGTACTTGGTTACGGAATTCAAGGTGATGCACAGGCCAATAACATGAAAGATTCCGGTCTTAACGTTATTGTAGGTCTTAAAAAAGGCGGAAACAGCTGGAAAAAAGCGGAATCTGATGGTCACACTGTAATGTCTATATCTGATGCATGCAAAAAAGCCGATATTATTCATGTTTTACTTCCTGATATGATCCAGTCTCAAGTGTATAAAGATGAAATTGGACCAAATCTCTCTAAAGGAAAGGCACTGTCATTTTCACATGCAGCTGCAATTCATTGGAAATGGATTGTTGCTCCAAATGATGTTGATATTATTATGGTTGCACCAAAAGGACCTGGCTCTAAAGTAAGAGAAACATATCTTGAAAATTTTGGAACTCCATCAATTGTTGCAGTGCACCAAGACTTTACTGGAAAAGCTTGGGATAGAACACTGGGAATTGCAAAAGCAATTGGTAGTGCCCGTGCTGGATTAATCAAGACAACTTTCCAAGAGGAAGTTGAAACTGATTGGTTTGGCGAGCAAGCAGACCTTTGTGGAGGTTCTGCATCTATGGTGATGGCTGCATTTGAAACATTAGTAGAGGCTGGTTATCAGCCAGAAATTGCATATTTTGAAGTTCTACACGAACTAAAACTAATTGTAGATATGATTCAAAAATATGGAATTAATGGAATGTGGAGACGTGTTAGCGAAACTGCAAGATATGGTGGTTTAACTCGTGGTCCAATGGTAATGACTAGCGAAACCAAAGATAACATGAAAAAAGTTCTAAAAATGATACAGGATGGCACATTTAACAAAGAATGGATTAGTGAATACCAGAAAAATGGCAAAGATGCATTTGACAAATACATGAAAGAAACAGATGCACACCAAATTGAAAAAGTCGGCAAACAAATGCGTAAAATGATGTGGCCTGACTCTACAGAATAATTTCTTAAATTTTTCTTAGTTTTGAAACACCAGTTGTAATATGATCAATGATATCTTTTAGTGGCGTTCCTGGACCAAATACTTCATCAACTCCTGATTTTTTGAGATCTTTTTTATCTTCCTCAGGTATGACTCCTCCGCCAACTACTAGTACATCTTTGATTCCTTTTTTGTTTAGTGCTTGTACTACTCTTGGAAACAATGTGCCATGTGCACCATTAAGTAAACTCATTGCAACTGCATCTACATCTTCATCTTCGGCAATCTGTGCAATTCTGTCTGGAGTGGCAAAAAGCCCAGAGTAAATTACCTCCATTCCTGCATCTCTAAATGCTCTACATAACACTAAAGCACCTCTATCGTGACCATCTAGGCCCAATTTTGCAACTAGAATCTTGACACGTCTGGAAGATGTCTTTTGTTTCATGGCTTGTGCTATTCATTATTTTAAAGCCTTTATTTGATTTTCCATCTTTTTCATTATTAGCAATTTACATAAAGCGCTAGAAAAGCACAATTGCTGTGAAGGTAATTCCTGTAAACTATACGCTTGAATTTGAACCTGTTTTCAAAAATTTTACCTTTAATGGTAAAGAGATAATCACTGTTAACTGCAAAGAGTATGTAAATTCAATCACACTACATTGCGCTGAGCTCAAAATAAAATCATGCCATGTTAGATGCAATGGAATATCTGAAAAAGCCATCACCAAAACTGATGCAAAAAAAGAAGAGCTAACAATTATCATTAAAAATAAAATCAAAGGTAATGCTTTTGTTGAAATTGAATTTACTGGAGAATTAAATGATCGTTTACTAGGATTTTACCGAAGCCAATACAAACAAAATGGCAAGACAAAATATCTTGCAACATCGCAATTTGAAGCAGCTGACGCAAGAAGAGCATTTCCATGTTGGGATGAGCCAAAAGCCAAGGCAACATTTGATATTTCAATAATTGCAGAAAACAAGTTTACTGCGATTTCTAACATGCCCATTACATCAAAAAAGAAAATGAAAAATAAAACACTGTACAAATTTGCAAAAACCCCTGTAATGTCTACATATCTTGTCTATCTTGGTGTAGGTGAGTTTGCGTATCTTACAGGTAAGATTGGTAAAACACAAGTTCGTGTAATTACAACAAAGGGAAATGAATCAAAAGGCAAGTATTCCCTTGAGCTTGGAAAGAAACTACTTTTATCATATGAGAAATATTTTGGAATAAAATATCCTTTACCTAAATTGGATTTGATAGCAATTCCTGATTTTGCCTCAGGTGCAATGGAGAACTGGGGAGCAATAACATTTAGAGAAACCATCCTACTTTATGATCCAAAGACATCATCAACTAGAACAAAACAATACATCGCCGAAGTAATCTCTCATGAGATTGCACATCAATGGTTTGGAAATCTTGTTACCATGAAATGGTGGAATGATCTATGGCTCAATGAGAGTTTTGCAACATTTATGGCAACAAAGTTTGTTGACAAGTTCTATCCTGAATGGGATTTGTGGAATCAATTTGTTGAAGATGCGATGAATGCTGCAATGGGACTGGACTCATTGAAAAATACGCATCCAATTGACGTCAAAGTAAATTCAACATCCGAAATACGTGAAATATTTGATGCCATATCATATGATAAAGGAGGATGTGTTTTAAGAATGCTGGAGCATTATGTTGGAGAAACAAATTTCCAAAAAGGATTAAAGAGATATCTTGCTGATTTTAAATACAAAAACGCTGAAGGCCGAGATCTTTGGGATGCAATAGGCAAGATTTCCAAAATGCCTGTACGTGCAATGGTGTTGACATGGTTAAAGCAACCTGGTTTTCCAGTAGTTGAGATAGAAAAACAAGACTCAACATTGCATCTCAAGCAAAGACGATACATGCTGGAATCTGATAAAAAATCAAATAACGGTCTGTGGTCCATTCCTCTTTCTATAGGACTAAAAGATGAATTATTCCAGAAACTTTTTACAAAAAAATCAACATCTATAAAATTGCCTAAGAACAGTGTTGGATTTGTAGCAAATTTTGGAAGAAAAGGATTCTATCGCGTAAAATATGATGAAGGCACTTTGCTAGATCTTAAAATGCTTGTAGACCAAAAACAAATTCCGGCAATTGATAGATGGGCCATTCAAAATGATATGTTTTCATTATGCATATCATGTGATGAGACAGTTCGTAATTATCTTGATTTTTCTGATGCATACTATGATGAAGACAGTTATCTAGCATCTGTAAATGTTGCATACAACTTGTCTTCATTATACTTTAGAGCATTTGGTGAAGAATTTTCTTCAGAAATTCGAAATTATGCCGTAAACTATCTAAAGAAAATTTTGTATGATTTGGGATGGAATCCTAAAAAAACAGACAAACATACTGATGCTATGATGAGAGGATTTGCAATCTCTACATTGGGTAAGCTCGATGATGACGAAGTTATAATTGAATCCGAAAATCGCTACAAACAATTCTTAAAAAGTCCCAATTCTCTATCCCCTGATTTAGTTGAGCCTGTTTGTTCTGTTATGGCATGGAATGGAAATTCCAAAACATATGAAGAATTGATCAGATTATACAGAAATGCAAAAACAATGGAAGAGAAACTCCGATTCCTTGGAGCAATGTGTAGTTTCAAAGATGAAAAACTATTGCTAAAATCATTGAATTTCTCACAAACTTCAGAGGTTCGCTCTCAAAATATGCAGCTACCAATCATGAAAGTCGCTGCAAATCCATACGGTAAAAAAATTCTATGGCCTTGGCTTAAGACTAACTGGCTAAAACTCAACAAGAAAGTTGGTCGCGGTAATCCATTATTTAATAGAATTGTTGCAAGCATTTCTTCTATTGCAGATGACTCTATGGAAAAAGAAATTCGTCAATTTTTCAAAAAGAATCCTACACCTGGTACTGAAAGGACCCAAGAGCAAACTCTTGAACGAATTAGAATCAATTCCAAATTCTTACGTAGTATGAGAAAAGAGTTTACATTATAACACTCATGGCAAAAAAAATAATTCCTATAATTTCTATTGTTGTAATTAGTATATTGGGATTGTTTTTTCTTTCAGATTCCAGTTCCAACAAAGATGTCTTAAAATCTACATTTGAAATCGATGCAACCTATTATGATGCAGGATATGTCCAGATTTCATATCTGGACAAAACAAACCAGACTAATCATGTTGTCCTAGAAATTTTGGGAATGGATGAATCTTTTCAAAAAACTTTGTCTGGCTCTGAATTTGTAGAAACTGTCCCATTTCCAAATATCTCAAAATATGGATGGCAAGTTAATCCTGTGACATTTCTAATCGACCATAAAGAACTTGGAAAGGTTTCTCTGAAAACTGAAATTCACCCATATGGTGAACCTGCCCCTCCAATTATCTACGGCAATCCTTAGATGACATACAAGATTTTATTGCAGCTTTGAGGATTTACCGTATGGATCTTTCTGATTTAAAAAAAGGCAAAAGAGGAGCAATTGCCAAGGCTATCACTATAGTTGAAAATGATCCTATTGAGGCAAGAAAACTACTTAAAAAAATATTCAAAGAAACTGGAAATGCATCCATAATCGGAATTACAGGACCTGCTGGTGCTGGCAAAAGCTCGCTTATCAACAAAACATCTGTGGCATTAAAAAAACTTCATACAAAACCAGCTGTTCTTGCAATTGATCCTACAAGTCATGTGACAGGGGGTGCAATATTAGGTGATAGAGTTAGAATGACAGAATCTACTGACTCTGGAACTTATATCCGCAGTGTTGCATCAAGGGGAGCAACTGGTGCTATTTCTAGATCACTGAGAAACAGCATTAGAGTTTTAGAATATGCTGGATTCAACCCAATAATTATTGAAAGTGTTGGTGCAGGTCAAACTGAAATAGAAATTTCAAATATTGCCGATATTACTGTAGTTGTTTTTAATCCTAATACTGGTGATAGCATCCAAACCATCAAAGCAGGACTGACTGAAATTGGAGATATCTATATTGTTAACAAAAGTGATCTTGATGGAGCCAATCAACTCTTTGATGCAGTTCGTGATTATATCGGCTCATCTACGAAAAATCCTATTATCTTAAAGACATCTGTTAAGAAAAATTCTGGAATATCTGAATTTGCCAAGACATTAAAAGAAATGATGGTTATGAAAAATAAGCACAAGCAAGAAAAGGGTGTGATTCGATTAGAAACTGAATTAAAAGATCTTATTTTAAATAATATGAGTGAAAAGATTGAAACAATGCTTGATTCTGACAAAACCTTTTCCAAATATCTTAAAAAAATTCAGTCAAAAGAAATGGATCCTTTTGAAGCTGCCGATAAAATTACAAAGTCTTTGATAAAGTGAAAAGTATGGCTAAACAAAATACAAACAAGGAACCTGCAAAACAATATGTGACTGATTCTAATTTTCCAGTAAAGAGAATCTATCATAAATCATCAAAGAAATACATCAAAGAAGATTCTGGAGTATATCCATTTACACGTGGAATTCATCCTGAAATGTTTCGTGAAAGATTCTGGACCATGAGGCAGTATTCTGGATTTGGCGATGCAAAATTAACCAATGAACGATTCAAGTTCATGCTTGAAAAAGGCCAAACAGGCCTAAGCATGGCATTTGATCTTCCAACTCAAATAGGATATGATCCTGATTCCACACAAGCAGAAGGTGAAGTAGGAAAAGTTGGTGTTTCAATTGCATCACTTAAAGACATGATGATTGCCTTTGATGGAATTCCTTTGGGAAAAGTCAGCTCTTCAATGACAATTAATTCCACTGCATCAACATTACTTGCATACTATATTGTAGTAGGTGAATCACAAGGATTCAAAAGCACTGAATTAAGAGGCACAACACAAAATGATATCCTCAAAGAATACATTGCAAGAAACACCTACATTTATCCTCCAAAACCATCAATGCGATTAATTGGAGACATGATTGGATACTGTGCTGATAACGTTCCACAATGGTATCCTGTTTCAATTTCTGGTTATCACATGAGAGAAGCTGGATGTACTGCAACACAAGAAATTGCATTTACCATTGCAAATGCTATTGCATATATTCAAACATGCATTGATAGGGGACTAAAAATAGATGATTTTGCACCAAGGCTTTCGTTTTTCTTTTGCTGTACAATTGAATTCTTTGAAGAAGTTGCAAAGTTTAGAGTTGCAAGAAAAGTTTACGCTAAAATTCTCAAAGAAAAATTTCATGCAAAGGATCCGCGTTCACTACAATTAAAATTCCACACTCAAACAAGTGGGGAATCTCTAACTGCACAGCAACCAGACAATAACATTGTACGTGTTGCAATACAAACAATGGCTGCAGTAATTGGTGGAACTCAGTCACTTCACACAAATTCTAGAGATGAGGCATTGGCTTTACCTACTCAGGAATCTGCAAAAATTGCTCTTAGAACACAGCAAATTGTAGCGCATGAAAGTGGTGTTACTAAAACTGCAGACCCTATGGCTGGTTCTTACTATCTTGAGGAATTATGTGATCAAATTGAAGAGGATGTCTGGAAATATCTAAAGCAAATTGAAAAAATGGGCGGCTCTATTAAGGCAATTGAAAAAGGATTCTTCCAATCTGAAATTAGACAAAACGCATACCGTCTAAAAAAAGAGGCAGATGCTGGCGATAGAATACTAGTGGGTGTAAACAAGTACTCTGAAGTAGAAGGAAAATCTCCTGAACTATTACGAATCGACGGTAGAATTGAAATCCAACAAAAGAAAGCGCTCAAAGAATTAAGATCATCAAGAGATAATAAAAAACTCGAAAAAGCATTATCTGCAATGAAGAGCGCTGCTGACACTGATGAGAATTTGATGCCTTACATCATTGCATCTGCAAAAGCATATGCAACTACTGGAGAAATCAGTAATACATTCAGAGAAGTATTTGGCGAGTATCGTCCAAAAGAGGTCTTTTAGATGAAAATTGATCATGTTGCAATTGCCGTAAATGATGTAGAGGAATCTGCCAAAGTTTACCAAGAAGCACTAGGTGTTTCTAGTGTTGAATTTGAAACCGTTGAAACTGAAGGTGTCAAAATTGCAATCATTCATCTTGAAAATGGAAGAATTGAATTGATGCAACCAACCAATGATGCCAGTCCGATTAAAAAATTTCTTGATAAAAAAGGACCAGGCCTTCATCACATTGCTTTAGAGACTGATGACATTGAAGGTGAGGTTTCAAGAATGGAGGGATGTGGAATTCAATTTCTAGGAAAAATTAGACCTGGTTCTGCTGGTACCAAAGTTACATTCATTCACCCAAAATCCCTTTCTGGTGTTTTAGCAGAACTCTGCTCACATCCAAAATAACTTCTCTATTTTATCATTCCATCATTTTTAGAGTATCTGATGCTGTAATTATTCCAATAATTTTTGATTTTTTTGAAACAAGAATGCATTTTGAATATCGAATTAACGGAACAAGGACATTTGCTGGTGTATCATAATCGACAATTGGGGGCACTGGCTCCATAGTGTCTGCTAGTTTTGCATTTTTTAATTCAGCTTCTCCTATATCTGCAAGATGCCTGACAATTCCATCTTCTGATATTACTCCTACAAGTTCATGTCCATTGAAAATAGGAATTTGACTAATTGATGATTCATGCATTTTTTTTATTGCATCATGTAGTGTGTTGCTTGGCTTTAGTTTTACCACGTCTTTACTACAGAAATCCCCTGCTTTGTGAGATGATGATTTGCCCTCAAGATTTGCTAGACTATCAAAAATTCTTTTAGCTGTTTCGTAACTTGGTTGACTTCTGCCTGACTCTATTTGGTTAATCATTGAAGTACTTACCCCTGTCATAGTGGCAAGTGTTTTTTGTGTAATGCCTATTTTTAGTCTGATTTGTTTGATAGAATCAATTCTTGGTAGCAATTCGTATTGTTGTATGTTGAACTAGTTTTAAAATGTGCTTTGTATGATTATCTTCTTTTAGATTTGCTCTTTTTTGCAGCTTTCTTTACTACTCTTCTTTTTGGAGCTACTTTTTTAATTGTATGCTTTCTTTTTGCATCTTTTTTTGGTTGTTCAATTGCTGCCTGTGCTGCTGCTATTATTGCAATTGGTATTCTATGGGGTGATGCGCTGACATAACTTAGATTTGCGTTATGGCAGAATTTAATTGAGTTTGGGTCTCCCCCATGTTCTCCACAAATTCCAATTTCCATGTTTGGCTTTACTCCTCGTCCGGCTGCAATTCCAATCTTCATTAGACTTCCAACTCCGTTTACATCAATTGATTGAAATGGATTTTTCTCAAGAATTTCTTTGTCCATGTATTCTGGAAGGAATTTTCCTTCTACATCTTCACGACTAAAACTAAATGTTCCTTGTGTAAGATCATTTGTGCCAAAGCTAAAAAATTCTGCAGTATCTGCAAGCTCATTTGCAGTTAACGCTGCACGTACCACTTCAATCATTGTTCCAAAGTTAATTTTTAATTTCATGTTGTGTTTTAACTCCATCTCTTTTTTGATAGAATCATAGATTTTTTTAATATGATTCAGTTCAGCAATGCTGCTAATTTGTGGAATCATAATCTGTGGATGTGCATTTACTTTGCTTTTAGCTAATTCAGCTGCTGCTTCAAATACTGCTCTGATTTGCATTTCATAAATTTCTGGATAAGTAATTCCTACTCTGACTCCTCTGTGACCCATCATTGGATTAATTTCTGCTAGTTCTCGTGCTCTTTTTAAAATGTTTTTTGCTTTTTCCAATTCTTCTTTGTCATTTTTCATTTCCAACTTGTGAATTTTATCAGCTAGTTCTTCAGGATTTGGCAAGAATTCATGCAATGGTGGATCCAATAGCCTGATAGTTACTGCATATCCTTCCATTGCTTTTAGAATCTCGATAAAATCACTTTTTTGTAATTCTTCTAGTTTGGCTAGCACTTTTTTTCGCTCTTCAATATTTTCTGCCATGATCATTTCTACAAACAATCCTATTCTGTCGCTTCCATTGAACATTCTTTCTGTTCTACAAAGACCAATTCCTTGTCCTCCAAATTCTCTTGCCAGTATTGCTCCTTCTGGGGTATCTGCATTTGCTCTAATTCCTATTTGCTTGGCTTTTTGCGCCCATTCTAGAATCGTTTTGAAATCATCTGTGATTTTTGGCTCTGTTGTTGGAATCTCTCCAAGATATACTGAACCAGTACTGCCATCAATTGTAATTGCATCTCCCTCATGTACTGTTTTTCCATCAACACTGCATTGTTTGTTATCATAATCAATTCTCAAATTTGAACAACCAACAATGCATGGTTTACCCATGCCTCTTGCAACAACTGCGGCATGTGATGTTTTTCCGCCTCTGCTAGTAAGAATTCCAACTGACTCAAAGAATGCAGGAACATCCTCTGGTTTTGTTTCTTCTCTAATTAGAATAACTTTGGCTCCATTTTCTCCCATAGCAGTTGCTCTTTTTACATCCAATACTGCTATACCACTTGCTGCACCAGGTGATGCTGCAATTCCTTTTACTAGTAGAGTATAATTTTTGATAGATTTTGAATCGATTGTTCTGTGTAGTAGTTGTTCTAGTTGTTCTGCATGTAGTCTTGTCAGTGCTCTATTTTTATCAATTAATTTCTCTCTAACCATGTCTACTGATGTCTTTACCATTGCAACTGCATTCATCTTTGCATTTCTTGTTTGTAGCAAGTAAAATTTCCCTTGTTCAATTGTAAACTCTATATCTTGAGGTTCTTTGTAGTGTTTTTCTAGTCTTTCACATGTTTGTGCTAATTGCTCATATGATTTTGGTAATTCTATTTTCATCTCGTCTACTGGTTTTCCTGTTCTTACTCCTGCTACTACATCTTCTCCTTGTGCATTGACTAGATATTCTCCAAAAATATGTCTTGTTCCATCTCCTGGATTTCTTGTAAATACTACTCCTGTGGCACTGTCATTTCCCATGTTTCCAAATGCCATTGAAACTACATTTACTGCAGTACCATCTGCAATGTCTTTTGTAATGCTGTTTCTCTCTCTGTATACTACTGCTCTTTCTCCCATCCAACTTCCAAACACTGCTTTGATTGCTAATTCTAGTTGCTCAGATGGATCAGAAGGAAATTTTATACCCGTGTGTTTTTCACAAATCTTTTTGTATTCTGAAACAACTGTTTTTAGAGATTCTTCATTTAATGCGCTATCTGCTTGCACAGCTTGGCTTCTCTTTGCATTTTCTAGTACTTCATCAAATTTCTTATCTTCAACGCCAAATACTACTTTGCCAAATAACTGAACAAATCTTCTGTATGAATCCCATGCAAATCTTGGGTTGCTGCTTTTCTTTGCAAGGCCTTCTACTGTTTCATCATTTAATCCTAAATTCAAAATTGTATCCATCATTCCAGGCATGGATATTGCGGCCCCTGATCTTACAGATACAAGTAATGGGTTTTCTTTAGAATTCCATTTCTTTCCTGTTCTCTTTTCAATTTTTGCAATATTTTTTTTTACTTCTGGAATTAGTGTTTTTGGCAGTTTTTTATTATTGGTATAATACATTTTGCAAACTTCGGTAGTAATTGTAAATCCGGGCGGAACAGGCAATTTGAGTTTGGTCATCTCGCAAAGACCAGCTCCTTTTCCTCCTAGGAGTTTCTTGTTTTTTCCGTCTCCTTCGTCATAAAAGTAAACTTGTTTCATTTTTTACCTAGATTATCAAATCAAAATCAGGGGTTTTTAAAGCATTGCCTTTGAAAACTCTTCAATTACTTTTGTCCAGTTTTTTGCTTTGATTATTCCGCTTGCAACCAAAATTCCTTTGGAGCCTAATTCTATTGCTTTTGAAACATCTTGTCCTGAAACAATCCCTGCACCACAAAGCAATTTTGTTTTGTTGTTTGCACTATTTACCGCATCTGCAGCTTTTGTAATGAGTTCTGGTCTTTCTTTTGAAACTGCTTTTCCAGATCCAATAAGTTCTGGTGGTTCTATTGCAATGTAATCTGGATTCAATTTTGCATATTTTTTAGCTTCTGATACATCCTGGACACAAACAACTGAAATCATCTTTAATTCTCTTAATCTTAAAACAAGTTCAGTAATTTCTTTTTCTGAAATTCTATGTTCACTATGATTAATCAAAGAACCCCTGACTTTGGATTTTTTCAACAATTCTGGAATGATAAATCCCGTTGTACTGCCAATTTTTGAATTATCCACATGTTGCGCTAAAATTGGAATTGAATTATTTGATACTAGACCAATCAAGTGTTGTGGTGGTGCAACTGCAATTTTTATTTTATATTTTTTTGAAATCTTTTCTACAATATTTACAAATTCTATTATTTTATCTCCTGCAATTTCTTCATAGTTTTTGCAATTAATTATGAACATTCTTTCTTTGAAAATTTCAACATTGTATTTAACCCTTGATTGAATGTTTTACTGATTTATTTTTGATATTTTTTCATATCTTTTTTTCATGAATAAAACTATCATCATAAGAAAAATCGCTGAAATATTTGTGCCTATAATATAGACATCTGAAACTATAATTCCATAAATTAACCACAAAATGGATCCTCCCGAGATGAAAACCATTAGATATTTTGAAACATCTTTGAGACTCTTTGTCTTGTATCCTTTGATAATTTGCTCTACCCACCCTGATAAAATTAAAACTCCTGCAGATATCCCAAGTATGGTAAGTAAAGTTCCGTCAATTTCCACAATTAATCACTAATTCCAAAAAAATTCATCCAATCCGGTTTGTTTTGGTTTGCCTAGCATAGTTTGAAAATCCAAATCCAACGATGATGTGATTTGATCTAATGTGGCCTCCATAAACTCCATGTATTTTTTAGAGTCTATCTCTTCTTTTTTTGCCAACTCTACTGGCTTTACTCCCGGCTTGTTTAGAATTTTAACATATGATATTTTATCTCCTTTTTTTACCTCTCTGATTGATTCAAGTAATTTTGCAGCTCGTATGTGTTGTGGAACTGTTTTGATATATTCCGACGGTGCTTTGCTGATCATTACATTAAATGTTAAGTCTTGTAATGGTATCTCTTTTGCTTCTACTTTTTTTGCACATATTGCAATTTTATCTGTAATGTCTTTTTTTGCTCGCTCAAAATCTGAAACTGTTTGAACTTTGGATAATACATCAAGTAATTCATAAAATAATTTTCTGATAAATGGTGGTGTATGTGATTTTTTTCCAGTCAAACCTTTTACGTCTACTGTACCTGCATTGGTTACGCCAAGATAATTTTTCTTTCTGTTACTTAATACACAATATCTGTACACTTTATCAATTTCTAAATCTACTCCATGATCTTTTTTTGCTTGCTCTATCACTTTATGGATTTGTTCATCTGTAGGTTTTTTGATAAACAATGAATCTGTATCGCCATAAAGAACTTCAATTCCTATTGCCTCACATTTTTTGATAGTCTCTAAAATTGTGAATCGACCAATGGCAGTTGTTGCCTCTGCTGCAGGAAGAAAATACAATGGAAAAATCTCTGCCCCCATTACTCCATAGCTGGCATTTAGAATTACTTTGAGTGCTTGACTAACTACCGTATATTGCTGTCTTTGGTCCTCTGTTAGCGTCTCTTTTTTTGAGAGGCTCTTGTAGTAATTTACCCTCAAGTCTCGCAGTGAACCAATAATTATTGCTGTTATTCCGTTTCTTTTTGTGCATGCCCAATGATTTGTTTGAGGTATGGTATTTTTCTTACATTCATCATGAGAGCATCTTATTGTCTCATATGATATGTTTCTCACCTTGATGATACTGGGGTATAGACTTGCAAAATCCATTACTACTACATCAAAATGAATTCCTTCTTTTGGATCAATAACTAAACCTCCTCTGTATTTTTTATCTTTGATTACTGCATTTGATGATGTCCCTTCTGATCTTCTCTCAAGTTCTTCTCTTTTTGGAATCAATGCATTTCTTTGTCTATGCTCGTAATACAGTAAACTTCTAATCCACTGTGATACTCCCATCCTTGCAATATCGTCAATTGGCATTCTTCCAATTCTGGCAATAATTACGAGCAAATCCATCAAAAGATCTTTGTTGAAACTTGTAAGCTCGTATGTTAGTAGTGCATCATTGTAACAATAATTTGCAATTTGATATAGGCTGAGCTGATCAAACTCCAAACCGTAATCTATTTTTTCTTTGTTTAAGAGTGCCTTTGATACACTGTTTAATGAAAAATCCGTGTACTTTTGACTAAATGCGTAAATCTGAAATGAACGATTTGAAAGTGTTCTATACAAATCAAGATGTACCCCATGTTTTAGCGTGGCAGAATCTTTCATCATGTATAGTGGATTGTTTTCATTTTTTATCCCGAGTCTTTCTGCTCTGTTAAACAAATATGGCAAATCAAACTCATCTCCGTTGTATGTTAGCACAAAAGGAAATTCTTCAATTATTTTAAACGCATCTAAAATCATTTCTTTTTCTTTACTCTGATCATAAAATACAATTTTGATATTCTGACCAAGTTCATTTACTCCTTCGTCTGTGCCTTCTGTTCTTAGCACAAAAATTTGATCAAATCCATCTGTTCCCTTTAGCCCAATTGCGGTAACCTTTTTTTCTGCGATCTTTGGGTCCGGAATTCTTCCTATTTCAGCCTCAACTTCTATGTCTACACTCAATCTTTTGATTCTGGGAATTGGTTGATTCAGTAACTCTGCCCAATCTGAAATTAATTCTTTAAACTCCTTTGGGTCTACCATATTTTCACTATCTACTTTATCCCATAGCAGGCTTTTTAGAGCAAGTTTAACCTCGTCTGCTATTTCTAAATCATGGGGGTTTATTTTTCCGTCTACTATCTCATAATATTTTCCAACAATTAGTGATCTATCGTAAAGATAATTCTCATAATATTTGATATCTGACTCCCATGTCTCAATTATGTTTCTGATACTTTTATCTCCTGTAGTTCCTCCGATTGTAAGTGGATCTGCCACTATTATTTTTGACATGTTGACTTCTTCATCTTTTATCAAGTCATGGCGTTTCACTGTTTTAATTTCTAAAATATCATCTCTTTCTTGCAGAAAATCCAATTCATCTATGGATAGTCTAGAGTAGCAGTATGGTTTGTGTCCTGTCTCATCATGCCATAAAATTAATTTCTGTGATACTGGTTCATAGAATTTTAACACTGCAGCTCTTGTTATGTTGTCATACGTTGCAGATACCAACATTGATGGTGGCATAGATGTGATCTTTTCTGTTTCTTTAACGTTAATCTGCATGTGATCACTTAGATGGCTTTTTCATATGTGCTAACTAATTCTTTTGCCCATTTGGTGATTCTGCTTTTATCAAGCTGAACAACTTCAACACCAGCTTCTTTTAATAATTCAAAATCTGTTTCTGGATAAGAATCAAGACAGACAAATTTTCTAATTCCAATTGTAATTGCCATCTTTGTGCATTCTAAACACGGAACAAATGTAGTGTACAATATGGCTCCTGCAATTCCAGCTTCAATTCCTAAAATTGCACAATGCATTATGGCATTAGCTTCTGCATGATTGCAAAGACATCTATCCAATGATGCCCCTGATTCTATCTTTCCCTCCATTCTTAATTGACATCGCTTACATCCTCCATCAAAACAATTTTTGATTCCAGGTGGTGTTCCGTTATATCCTGTTGCAAGCTGTCTGTTTTTACGTACAATTACGGCCCCTACCTGTCTAGTCATACAATTTGAGCGAAGTTTGGCCAACTCTGCCTGAAGCATAAAATATTCATCCCAATCAGGTCTCTCAAAAGACTTGTTCACACAAATCATGCCTGTTTGTTCAATATATTGATTCATGAACTTCCTTAGTTACCATGTTCAGATACCGATAACCCAAAGCTATCTTTTTTGTGTAATATCTTAGACACATCTAATTATGATCTTGTTTTATGACGTAAAATTGAATTTCATGCAACAGAATTGGAACAATCCACAATCAGAAGGACTTTCAGACCATCTTCGTGGACTAAAACAAGAATCGCCATTAAAACCAAGAATCCAAAATTCTCTTGTACAATTAACTAAGACTGTCTCTTCTCTTGATTACAAAGTAAAAACTTTAGACGAAAAAGATTCAAAATTATTTAATAGAATTGTATTGGCAAAAAAGAACCATGATTCAACAACTGGTCGAGTACTTGCAAACGAACTAGTAGAATTAAGAAAAAATAAAAAAATTCTAACCACTCTTAAAATGTCATTAGAACAAGTTAATCTTAGATTATCCACAGTTCAAGATTTAGGTGATGCAATGGTTTCACTACGACCAATTCTTGCAACCATGAATGCATTAAAGCCAGCTTTAGGAAAAATCATGCCTGAAGTGAACCATGAATTTGAATCCCTATTTGGTATTCTAAATGAATCCTTATCTGGTTCATTTGAAGGAAGCTTTGAGTCTGATGTATCATCTAATGAGGAAACTGAAAATATATTGAAAGAAGCAGCAGCAGTTGCTGGAACCCGTGTTGGTGACAAATTCCCATCAACCCCATCTGGGATCTCTTCATCTAGCTCTATCGGACTAGAGTGACAAAATATTATCTAAAAATACATTCTTAGAATGATCTAATCTTACACATTCGCTCGCTGTAGCATGTGTAATAAATTCAACATATCAGATCGGATAAATAAAAAATGTGAATACAACAAATTATTAGATCAATATTTTGAAGTAGCAAAGTATAATAGTTCAATAAATGGTTTGAAAAAAATAATGCAAAGTTCAAAAAATTATCTAATTGCAGTTTTAGCATTCTCCTTAGTTTTAATTGGTTTTAATTCCGCATTTGCACAAGAAAGTTTTCTTGAAGGGATCTATGTCCCAACAGGTGATGCATTACAAGCATTTGCAGTAAGTGTTGCAGATAGCCTTCCAAAGATAATCGCAGCAGCTATTTTGCTTGTAATTGGTTTCATTGCTGGTAAACTAGTAGGCAGAGCTGCAACTAAAGCTACAGCAAGTATTCTCCAAAAAACTAGTCAGAAAAATCAAGAATTACATGTTGTGGAGGGTGTATATGGTAAATTCAACTCTGTAAAACTCATTTCAGCCACAATTCGTTGGTTTGTCTATTTATTCTTCATAGTTGCAGCAGTTAATGCATTACAGTTTGAACAACTTTCATCTGGACTCACAAGCCTATGGCTCTGGGTTCCTAATCTCCTTGCATTTGTATTGATTATTGTAATAGGTTCTATTGTTGTCAGCTATATCAGCAAATGGATTGAGCATCAATTATTCGATCATCATATTGCTAGTCCTCGAATTATCATAGGTATAATCAAGGCAGTTATTTATGGCATAATATTTGCAATAGGTTTCACACAACTTGGTGTTGGCGAGAGTATAATTCCAATTCTAGTATCTGCATTTGCATGGAGCATTGCAGTTGCTATAGGTGTGTCAATTGCAGTAGGACTGGGATTTACACTAAAAGACATGCTACCTGGCTCAATTATAGGCGCATCAACTCAGCGTTCTATTCTTAAAGTAGGACAAAAAGTCAAGATCGGTGAAGTTACCGGAACTGTCACTGCATCACATTTGCTTCATATCATTGTAACAAATGATAGAAATGAAAGCATTGTAATCCCAACAAAATCTTTGATGAATCAATCAATCACAATTTTTAACTAGGTTTTTTTATTAAAATATACTTATTCGTTATTTTAGATAAATCAAACTTGTAATATCAAAAACTCCATTAAGGTGATATTTAGAAACATATCTGTTGAGAGAAATATCTGAACCACGACACCTTGAACCGCATCTTAAAGAATCCAGTGCAATGCGAGATTTTGTTTTTGGTTTTGGTGATGGAATAAATACATCACTAGGTATTGCTGCTGGAGTTGGTGGTGCTGATGTTTCAGCTAACATAATAATTCTTGCTGCATTAGTTGGAATGTTTACTGGTGCAAAAGCAATGGCTGTCCAAAATTATCTTGCAGTAAAAACCCAAAGACAATTACTGACATCCGAAATTGAACGTGAGAAATGGGAAATTGAACATAAACCAGATGATGAAAGAAAAGAAATAGAAGATATCTACATAGCTAAGGGCTTTTCGGGAAAAGAACTTGAAATGATTGTAGATAAGATAACTTCTGATAAGAAAGTATGGCTTGATACAATGCTCACTGAAGAACTAAATTTGAATTTGGATATTGCAGGCAGTCCTCTGAAAAGTGCACTGCGAATGTTTGTTTCTTTTCTAGTTGGTGGAATGTTACCTATATTGCCGTTCTTTTTTCTATCTGGATTGGATGCCCTTTTTGTTGCAATAGGAATTAGCATTTCTACATCTTTTACTGTAGGTGTGATTAAATCAAAAATGGCAAATACCAACAAGCTAGTTGGAGGTTTGGAGATGGCAGGGCTAGGCACTGGAATCGCCCTGATTGGATATGGTATTGGCAGTGAATTATCTAATTTAGGCATAATTAGTATTTAGTTGACACTGATTATTACTATGAATGATTTCTACGCTGTTGTTATATTCAAAAATCCATCTCTATCAAATATGAAATCATGGAAATGTTATAGATGTGACCTTACGTTCAAGCAAGAATTACATGCCAACATACATCAAGATATCACAAATCATCCATTTAATCAGATTGGAGTTTAGGTTTTGATAATTGTCCTCTTACACTAGAGGAAAAAATTATTTTTACCTGACTTATCTTTCATTTTTACTGCATCTAGTTTTGTTTTAAAACATAGCTCCGATCTCGTTGATTTGTATAGGATAATTAATATACAAACAGTTTCTCATAAATAAAGTGCTCAAAATTGCATTGCTAGTTTTAGTTGCAATATCTATTCCAATCTCTGCTTTTGCAGAACCTATGATCGAATTGAGTACCTCTCAAACTGAAATACAATCTTTGGATTCTGTCTTGGTCATCGGTAAGATAACTGGCGTATCTATTTTCAAACCCGTCACCATGACCGTTATCTCTCCTGATGGAGAAATCCTCTATGCACCAGAATTACCATTTGATGATGATGGTGTGTTCAAACGATTGATTCATCCTCCACTTCCAAGTTTCAAGGATGGTATATACACGGTAATTGTAAGTCATGAAGACACAGAAAAAACTGCACAGATACAATTTACAGTAATTGGTTCATCTACAGCCCCAATAAAATCTCCAGTTAAATCACCAGAACCTACAATGCCTTATGATGAATCAAGTGCTATATCTCTCTCTACTGAAACTACATTTGGCGACAATAAAATTATTGTCACTGGAAATACAATTAGTTCTACAACAGATGTTACATTTACCGTAACTTCTCCTAATGGGAATTTGATTTCAATTGCACAGGTTACACCAGGTGCAAATGGTGAGTTTTCAGCAGAGATCATATCTGGAGGACCATTATGGAAAGAAGATGGCTTTTACACCATTACTGCAAATCAGGGTCTCTCATCAGAACATAAACAGACTGTACAAGTTGAAATAAGCAATGGTGTAGTTGTGCCTGAATTTGGATCAATTGCAGTAATCATTTTGGCTGTTGCAATAATTTCTATCATTGCAGTCTCTTCAAAGTCTAGTCTCAGTATTATCCCAAGATCCTAGTGATTTAGACAATTCTATGAGACAATTTGTATTTCAAATAAATTCTAAACATTACTAGTGATGACAATATTATGCCTACTGCTATGGTAAATGCCGCTGAGTAACTTACAGCGTTTGAAACATATCCTGCAGTTAAAGCTCCTAAGAATATTCCTACACCTGTCATGAAGCTATTCACACCAAGATATGTTCCTTCAAAACCTTTGGGAATTGCTTTGAAAATAATTATTGAACTTGACACACTGAAAATAGAAAATGCTGAAACCATCAAACATGATGAAATCATTGCCGTCATAAGTGAATTAACCCCCGTCATGCTGGGAATTAATGATGCAGCTATGATTACTCCTAGAACTCTAGGCAAATACGATATTTGCGTTGCACGTTCTTCTGTGAGTATTGAAATCAGACGTGGAACAAAGAAAAATATTGTAAGTAACACCAATGTTTGAATCATGTATACTAGAAAAACTTCTGAATTTGTAAAATCAAATTTTTTTAGAAATGGTATAAACGCTGTAAAGTAAATATTGCTTCCAAAATAAAATAAGAAATTTGTAAGAAAAAGTATCCCTATCTCATGAGACATTTTTCTTTGGAAAATTGATATAATTGGTTTAAAATCATGCGGATGAGGAATCTTAGTAAAGATAAGCTGAAAATTTATCCTGGTGTGATCAAAAATATGTCTTATTCCATGTATTGAATGCACTATTGTATGCCTTTCTATGATGCTTTTACTGCCTACTCCAATACTTAGAATCGTTGCAACCACACTTATCATCGCACAAAAGAGAAAGTAGGGTCTAAGATCAAAAAATGTGTCCCAAATAGAACCTACTAAAAATGCGATTAAACTTCCAAAGCTAGTTATGATTGAAATTTGTGTAAACAGTCTGCTCCATTGATTGTTTGATACTGATTCCATTACTAGAACTTGTGTTACTGGATTTTTTCCAATAATGAAAAATCCTGCAACTGATGAAATTATAAAAACCAAATTCAAATCAACTGTCAAAAACAATCCAATGCTGCAAATTGTAATTGCTGAAAAACAAATAACCAGTATTGCTCTCTTTACATGATATTTGTCAATAACTTTTCCCCAAAAAACTGCTCCAATTGCTGATAATGCATAATGAAGTCCTATCACAATACCAACATCTACTACATTACCGCCAAGAAAAAGAACATACAATGGTATGACAATGTGTAGCCCTTCTGCTGTTATACTGGCTGGTAAAACAAAAAACATCCATTTTCTAGTTTTCAATCTACTTCACAATCCTCTTTGGATAATATTTTGATATCTTGTCTAAAATCAATATTTTGATGTACT
>JAHFUX010000005.1:0-2133 GCA_023264875.1 Nitrosarchaeum sp. | reverse complement strand
AATTTCTATTGCTCAATAATGACCACAATGTAGCATTTTACTACACGAAAGCATAAAATCAATAAAATCTGGTTTTAGTTTAGAGATAACTTTGGAATACATTGACAAAAAATACGTGCAAAAAAATTCAATTGAAAAAAGAGATTATCAGATAAATCTTGCAAATCAGGCAATGCAGGAAAATTGCATTGTGGTATTGCCAACCGGTCTAGGAAAAACTGCGATTGCATTACAAGTTATTGCAGAATATCTGTCAAAAGGAACAGGTGGAATTTTATTTTTAGCCCCAACCAGGGTTTTAGTAAATCAGCATTATGAGTTCTTGAAACAAAATCTCACCATTGATGATATCTCTCTGATAACAGGAGAGGATCCAATTCAGAAAAGAACAAAGCTTTGGAATAGTAGTGTAATATGTGCAACCCCTGAAATTGCAAAAAATGATTTAGATAGACAAATTGTTTCTCCAGAACAATTTAGTTTGGTGATATATGATGAAGTTCATAGAACTGTAGGTGATTATGCATATTCAGGAATCGCAGAGAGATTCGCAAATTCTCCTTTGAGAATTCTTGGAATGACTGCAACACTTCCAAGCGAAAAAGACAAAGCAACTGAACTTCTCACAAAACTACGAATTTCAAGTGTAGCTGAAAGAACAGAAGACAGTCCTGATGTAAAACCATACACACAAGAGACAAACACCGAATGGATCAGTGTAGAACTTCCACCTGAAATGAAAGCAATTCAAACATTACTAAAATTATCTTTAGATGAGAGATATGATACTCTGAGAAAAAATGGTATTAAATTGGCAGAACAGCAATCATTATCTGCTTTATTGCGAATTAGACAGTTTGTACTCAATCAAAACAGACGATCTGCCAAACCACTATTTACTGCAATTAGAATTCATTATGCATTGAGTATTTTGGAAGCTCATGGAATAACATCTTTTTTGAAGTTTTGTGAGCGTGCAAAAATAAAAAAAGGCATAGGAGTAAAGGAATTATTTGACATTGATCCTAATTTTACAAGAGCAATACATCTTGCAAAAGATGCGCAATCAAAAGGAATAGAGCACTCTAAAATTCTAAAACTCAAAGAAATTATAGACTCTGTTCCAGGAAAGGCACTGATATTTACAAGCTATCGTGACTCTGTTGATGTAATTTTTAACAAATTAACTGAAATGAAAATCTCTGCTGGAATACTAATTGGAAAATCTGGAGAAACTGGATTAAAACAAAAAAAACAAATTCAAACAGTGCAAAACTTTCGGGATGGACTCTTTAAAGTATTGATTGCAACACGTGTAGGAGAAGAAGGATTGGATATTTCTGAAGTAAATCAAGTTATTTTTTATGATAATGTTCCAAGCTCAGTTCGCTATATTCAACGAAGAGGTAGAACTGGAAGAAAAGACACTGGTAAATTAGTTGTGCTTATTGCAAAAAATACGATAGATGAGACCTATTATTGGATTGGAAAAAGAAAGATGGTTGCAGCAAAATCAATGGGCGAAAAGATGACAAAAGTACTACAAAAAAATCAAGAAATAGAGTCACAAAAAACAGGATTAGATGCATTTCTTTAATTCTAAAAAATGTATGTATTTGATTTTGATCAGATACAAAAATCTAGATTGATTTTATTGTTTTATCCGAATCTTTTGATTATATGATACCCAAATTCTGATTTAATTGGCTCTGACATTTCTCCAATTTGTAATTTGAAAGCAGCCTCTTCAAATGGTTTTACCATCATTCCTTTTGTAAAATATCCCAAGTTTCCATCTTTTTTTGCACTACCTGTGTCAATTGATAGTTCTTTTGCTAACTTTCCAAATTTCTCTCCCTTTTTAAGGCGTTCATGAATTACTATTGCCTCACTTTGTTTTTGTACTAAAATATGTGAGCATTTTATTTTATTTGACATCTGTGTTCTAAAATTCTTTTCATCTTTTTATTTCTTTTTCTATTTTACTTGTTAATATTTTTGATTGTTTCAAAAATTGTTTCAATTTTGAATGGTTTAACAATTATTGCTGTTGCGTTAAGTTTTTTTAATTCTTGTATTATGCCAGTTCCATCATCTGCTGTAATCATAATCACATTGGCATTAGGATTTTCA
>JAHFUX010000023.1 GCA_023264875.1 Nitrosarchaeum sp. | reverse complement strand
GAATTTTAATTATTTTTCAAAGCCAGGAAAACTAGCTTCATAGTCTTTTTCCATCATTTCTTGATTTTGTTCATCAACTATGTCTATTTCCTCTTTTATTGTGACTATTTCTATTCTACGTGCATCTTTTGTTATCCATGCAACTTTAATCAATCCCAAAATTTCTAAATCCAGTAATAATTTATTGAATTTATCCTCTGTAATGATCATTCCATCTTTTGTCAGAGATTTGTATAACTCTACATCTGTAAGGGAATTTACCTCCTTGATTTTTTCATGTATTATATTTTTTAGTGGAATTGCCATTTTTATCCGTAAAATGATTTATCTCCTGACTTGGGCACCACATTAGATATACTTTCTCTTATTGTATTATACCATTGATCTACATCTTTGGTAATTGATGGTTTTATTTGCTTCATACCATTTGCAAAGTCTGAACTAGAAATTTTTGCAGCATTGTTTCTCATTGCTTGAACTGCAGCTTCTCTGCAAAGTGCTGCCAAGTCTGCCCCTGTGTAATTTTGAGTTGTAACTGCAATTTCTTCTAATTTGACATCCCCTGCCAATGGCATTTTCTTTGTTAGTATTTTGATGATTTCTAATCTGCCTTTATCATCTGGTGGTGGAACATATAGTACAAGATCTAATCTTCCTGTTCTGAGTAATGAACTATCCAATACATCTGGCCTATTTGTAATTCCTATTACAACTACCCGTGATGACGTTCCTTCCTCAATTTCTGTTAGTAGTTGACTCAGAACCGTTTCTCCAACTCCTCCCTCTCCTGATTTGTAGCGTGCAAGCGAATCAAGTTCATCAAAAATTACAACACATGGCGATGATGTTTTTGCCTTTCTGAAAATTTCTCTAACTGCTTTTTCTGATTCACCAATCCACTTTGAAAGAATTTCTGGACCTTTGACCAAAATCATGTTAGCTCCTGTCTCAGTAGCAAGTGCTCGTGCAAGGAGTGTTTTGCCACAACCTGGAGGTCCATAGATTAGTGCTCCCTTTGGAGGCTTGATTCCCATTTTGGTAAATTTGTTTGGCTCTTTCATGGCCACAATCAGATTGTCTGTTAATGATTTTTTAACCTCCTCCAATCCCCCAACATCTTGCCACCAAACCTTTGGTCTTTCTACGTAAAACTCTCTCATTGCTGTAGGTATTACCTCATGCATTGCATCGTAAAAATCGATTAATTTTATCTGCATTGATTGCAATACATCTGATGGAATTTTTTCAGTTTCAAGATCTATCTCAGGTAGATAACGTCGAATTGATTTCAATGCAGCTTCTCTGCAAAGTGATTTGATATCTGCACCCGTATATCCGTGTAATTCTGATGCCATATCTTTAAGATCTACATCTTCTGCAACAGGCATTCCTCTTGTGTGTATGATGAGAATCTCTAATCTGCCGTCTTCATTTGGAACTGATATCTCAAACTCTCTGTCAAATCTTCCTGGTCTTCTAAGTGCAGGATCTATACTTTCAGGTCTGTTAGTTGCTCCAAGAACAATTACGTTTCCTCTATCATTTAGGCCATCCATTAGAGCTAACAATTGAGCAACAACTCTTTTTTCTACATCTCCATAAGCTTCTTCTCTTTTTGGAGCAATGGCATCAATTTCATCAATGAATATTATACTTGGGGAATTGTCTTTTGCTTCCTTGAAGATGTCCCTTAACTTTGCTTCTGTTTCACCATAATACTTGTTCATTATTTCTGGGCCGTTAATTGAAAACATGTTTGCCTCTGATTCACTTGCAAGAACTTTTGCAATCAATGTCTTACCACAACCTGGAGGACCATACAGCAAAATTCCACTATGTGGCTCTACACCTAATCTTACAAATAATTCTGGATGCTTTAATGGCAGTTCTACAATCTCTCGCATTGATTTTATTTCGTGTCCAAGACCTCCAACTTCCTCATAAGTTACTCTGACTTTTCTATCTCCTGATGTCTCTGTTGAGATTGTGAGATTTGTAGCTCTGTCGATTTTGACTATGTGCTTTGGAGATGTCTTGTTAATCTTAAAGTCCATCGAGTTTCCTAAAATCATTACAGAAATTTCATCTCCATGAGTAATTGGTAATCCTTTCAATCTGTTTTTTACAAAGTCTGTGAATTCTTTATCGACTGTTACAGAATCATTAACTGGTATTAGTACAACTGATTTTGCAATTTTTGATACGGCTTTTCTTATTTTTACTATATCATTTAATGATGCTCCTACATTTTTTCTTGTCTGTCCATCAATTCTTATTATATCTGCAGATTTTTCGTCTTCATCTACTGGCCAAACAACTGCACAACTAGTTCTTGATCCCATGACTTCAATAATGTCCCCTGGTGTGACTTTGAGCTGATCCATGGCATCTGGTCCAATTCTGGCACGTTTTTTACCTACATCTCTTTGTTTAGCTTCTCCCACTCGCATCTGCAAAGGTTCATCTTTGCGTACCAAGAAATCACCTATTTCATGTCTACTGACATTCTGCTCATGTTGAGTACTTCAAATTCACTAACACCCTCAACAGATTTAACAGCATCTTCTAGAGAATCCATCTGACCTTCTTTGTCTTCTAAAACAAATTCTGCTTTAAGAAATTCTAATCCAAATGCTAATGGCTCTTTTGCATGCCTTTTCATCTGTATCCCTTCTTTTAATGCACCTTTGATGGTTTCAGATAGCTTGTCAAGATCTACATCCATTCCAGTTGGAAGAATTTTAGTAACTAATAGTAACTGAGTCAATTTCTAAGGTCCTTGAAAATTACATGAACCACAAGTGTATGTTTTTGCGGATTCTCTGCAACTTTCACATCTCCATATTAATTTCTCACCGCAATTTGGGCAATTGAATTTTACACATTTATCATTAGGCATAATATGTCTGTGACAACAACTACACAATGGTAACGAAATAGTAGATGACATGCCACGATCTTCGGTAAACATCATTTATACCTTGCTTAGAGTTTTTACGCTTTCAACTCAGAAGTTTTTTAAATTCTCCGCCAATTATGGCTTGAGCAGTTTTGAGCGAACCTTTGATCCCAAGTAATTTTATTATGGAGCCGGTATGAAAATCAAAATCCTCTTTTTCAGAAATCTCTTTTGTTATTTCCGGCGTAACTGACTCAAATAATTTATTGATGGTGTTGTTGTCTAATCTTTCTAAAATTTTTCTTGCGAATAATTGTCTTTCAAATTCTTTTCCAAATTTTTCTACCCATCTCTTTTGATACTCTTCTAAATCTGATTTGTCTTTTGATTCTAAGAATTTCGAAATTGCTTGTCCTGCATACAGTCCTCCCATTCCACTAGAGTAAATTCCTCCTGCAGTAGTTGGTTTTGCTTGTCCTGCTGCGTCGCCAACTATCACTGTTTTTCCGTCGATAAATTTGTCAATTGGTCCTTTGATCCAAATGGGAGCATAAATTTTCCTAATTGTTGAATAGTTCCCCATTGCATCAAGAAATTTTTCTATTGCTTCTACGACATTGATTCCTTTTCCTGCTACTCCTATCTTTCCTTTGCCTTGATCAGATGGTATTACCCATGCAAAAAATCCTGGATATTTTTCTTGATCAAAAAATACTTGCACTCTTCCTTTTTTTATCCAGTCTGCATAAATTTCGTATTGAGCAGATAACAAAATTCCTGTTCTATCTTTATGAATAAGAGATGATACTCCTCTTGCATCAACAAAAATCTGACATTCTATTTCTTCTTCACTGGTTCTTACTCCTTTGTCTGTTAATTCTTGAAAACTAGTTCTTACTTTGATTATTGCGCCATTTTTTTGGGCTTGATGTGCTATTTGTTTATCTAATTCTCTTCTGCTAATCTCTGCAACTCTTTGTTTCTTTGAATTTACAGAAAAACTATTTCCATTTGGCGCATGAATTTCTGCAGACTCTATTAAATGGTTTAAAGTTTTTCTAAATGGAACTATACCAAGTTCTTCCAATCCTGCAGTGCTGACTAATCCTCCGCAGTGCTCTGGTGTGCCAATCTCATAATCTTCTTCTATAACCAAAACACTGTGATTATTGCCAGCAATCTCTCTTGCACAGACTAATCCTGCAACACTTCCGCCAGCAATTACTACATCATAGTACATAGATTTCGTTTCTTTGTCAATTATTTAATTCAAAAGTTTTTCATTAAGTGTGGTTTTTTGTATCTTTATGGGAGATATCAAACAAGTAATTGTGATTCGAACTGATCTTGAAATGGGAAAAGGAAAGATTGCTGCACAAGTAGGTCATGCCTGTGTTTTAGGGGCTGAACATGTTCGAAAGTCTCATCCAGAGTGGTTCAATAAATGGTGGGGTGGCCAAGAGAAAGTTGTACTCAAAGTTTCAGGTCTTAAAGAATTACAAGAAGTAAAAAAACATGCAATTGATTTGGATCTTCCATGGTCTGAAGTTACAGATGCAGGTCATACTCAAATTGCTCCAGGTACAGTAACCTGTATTTCCATTGGTCCAGCTCCTGAGAATCTTATAGATAAAATAACTGGCGATTTGAAATTGCTTTAGATTTTTATCAGTTTTTCTTGGAATGAGATATAACTTGGTTTAATATTTTTTAAATTGTGAAGAAAAAAGGAATAATCCTCGCTGCATTTTTTGCAACAATAATGTTATCCTCTGTGGGTGCTAGTGTATTTCTTAGGAATACTCCTACACAATCTGCAGATGTACTAAAAACATCTACTGGTACTCCAGCTGATAATTTCCCTGATGCTCAACGTGCACAATTCTGTGGTTCTGGAAATGCAAAATCTACAACATTTGTCAAAGAATATGCAATTCCAACTGCTTGTACCAATCCTCTGGCAATAGTTACTGATTATAATGGAAATGCATGGTTTGCACAAACCAACACTGGTAAACTAGCAAAATTTGATCCTAACACTGAATCCTTTACCGAATTTGATAATCCAATATGGCCAAAAAATGGCCGCTCGATGATGTGGGGAATTGATTATTCTCCTGATGGTTCCTTGTGGTTTACAGATGAGTCTTATGATTCTGTATGGAAATTCTCAACACAAGATGAAAAATATCAACGAATAGGTTATCCTTCTGAAGGTAATTCATTACCACAAAAATTGAAAATTGATGGTTCACAAATAGTGATAAATGACTTTACTGGAAACAAAATTACCTTTTTAGATCCTACTCAGTCTAATGATAACTTGAGATATCTGAGTCTGCCTTCTCCAGTTAATGGTTCTGTAACTGGTGATTTTGCAATTGATACTGATAACAATGTCTGGTATACCAATTGGGTTTTTCAACAAGGAGGAGTTTTGATAAAATTTGATCAAGAAGGATATCGTAACTCTGTAGCAAATGTTGATGGAAGCTCTCTTTCTATTCTTGATTATGTTGAACTATTTCAGCTACCTTTTGAACTACTTACACCAAACGGCATTGCTGTATCTGATGGTATGATTTGGTTAGCAGACACGTCAAGCTCTGCTATCTTTAACTTTGATCCTGTAACCCAACAATTTACTCAGTATGTCACATCTGATCCAAAAATATCTACATACGGTAACTCTACTGGAATCATAAAATCTCCAATATCTAGACCATATTGGATTGAATCTAATTCTGTTGGACAACTAGTTTTCAATGAACAAACTGCAAATAGCATTGCACTACTAGATCCAAAATCTGAATCACTTGTCGAGTATATGATTCCATCAAAAAATCCATCTTGGGGTGACTGTGCTCCTGATTCTGATTGTGGCTTGGCTCAAATCTTTGATTTTGCCATACACAATGATAAAATCTGGTTTACTGAATGGGTGGAAAATAACATAGGTGTTGTTGATACTTCTATCGCACTTCCATTTGGAATTGAACTTGACTCCAAAGATATTTCACTTGTATCAGGAGAATCAAAGAACTTGTCTTTTACAATATCTCCTCAGCAAGACTTGTCTGATGTGTCTTTGATATTATCAAATCCTCACAATTTTTTGGATGTTACTTCAAATGTATCTGATTCTTTCCAATTAGATCTTGATACTCCTAGATCTGTGGAGGTAACAATTTCTGCATCTGATGATGTAATTCCTGGTAAATACAAAATATTGCTAGGTGCACAAATCGAAGATGTCTCAATTAGTAAATTTGTTACAGTGACAATATTGCCGTGATACCTAAAATAGATTCTCAAATAGGTATCTCTGTTTACAGTACAAAATTTAATGGAATTGGCGGACAAATACGAACAGAAACTGAGCACTTTAAGGTAGATGAAGTTCTCTCTGAGAAATCATTAAAGTCAATTGATCAACAAATTGGTTACGCTGTTTACAAATTAAAAAAGAAAAAAATAGATACAAACCATGCACTTTCTGATATTTTTAAAAAAACAGGAATCAGATTAAAAGCACTTGGACTAAAGGATGCATCTGCAGTAACTGAACAATTTGTCTGCTCTGATAGTAAAGGTAAATTCATAGAAAACTACTCCTCTGAGAAATACTCACTTGAAAAAATTGGGTTTGTAAAAAAACCCTTATCCAAAAAAGACATGATTGCTAATCATTTTAGCATAAAAATCTCCGGGTGTGGCAGCATCTCTGACTTTACAGAATATGACAAAGTTCTAAATTTTTATGGTTATCAAAGATTTGGCTCTAAAAGACCTGTCACTCATCTCATTGGTAAGGCACTTTTACAGCGTAATTTCAAAAAAGCAGTTGAGCTAATTGTTTCTTTTACATCTTCTTATGACTCTAAAGAAAATACCGAAATAAGAGAAAAACTAGCTGACAAATCAAACTACAAAAAATACTTTGAGCAAGTTCCGCTCCAAATGGATATTGAAAGAATTGTACTACAAGAAATAATTGAGCATGACAATGAGCAAAAAGCAATTCATGCAATCCCATTACCGCTTAGAAGATTCTATGTTCAAGCGTACCAATCTTTTCTTTTCAATCATGCGTTAAGTGCTGCATTTACAGACGGAGAAAATCTCTTTGAGGCACAAGAAGGTGATGTTTGCTATGATTTTCATGGAATAATTGGAAAATATGTCAAAGGTCTAGATCAACATCTTGCATTACCTTTTGTAGGATACTCGTATTACAAAAAAACTCGCTTTGATTTTCAAATATCTAAAATTTTAAAATATGAAGAAATTGCCCCAAAAGATTTTTTCATTAAAGAAATGCAGGAAATTAGTAGTGAAGGTGGATTCAGACAAGCCGCAATGCAATGTACTGATTATTCATCACAAGATAACACTGTAGAGTTTACTCTTTCCAGAGGTTCATTTGCTACTATGCTATTACGTGAAATAATGAAACCTGAAGATCCAATTCTTGCAGGATTTTAAGATCTGTAAAAATATTTTCAGATGTCTTTAAGTTACAGTCTTTTTTAGAAAGTGCAATTGGAATGGAACAAGCATACATGTTGATTAGTTGTGAAATAGGAGAAGAACATTCACTTTATTCACAACTAAAAGAGATTCCAGAGATTAAAGATTGTATTATTACTTATGGCAGTTATGATCTTGTTGTTAAATTTGAAACTAGTACTGCAGAGGAACTAAATACCGTTATCTCATCTAAGATTAGAAAGTTAGGTAAAATTCGTAGTACCATAACACTTCGTGTGACTTAGTTTCTTTTAATAAAACTCAGACTTGTTCCTATTGCTAGAATAATGCCTCCTGCTACAACTATCTGAATTCCATATGTGACCCATTGTGGATTTGAATACATAAATGATGATTCTGGTCCTACTATTGCTTGTCCTTGAAGGTGAAAAATCACGCCCATAATCATAATGCCAATGCCTATAATTATGACTGCTTTTTTGCCTTTCATTGTATTTTCTAGGCTGATGCTAGTAAAAAGGGTAAAGAGAATTGATACTTTGACCAAATGATTTTTTGATTCGTTCTTTAATTATTTATTTCTGATTCTAAAAAATGTACAACTGGGAATATAATGCAGCGTCAGGGGATCGTAAATATCTTAATCTGATATTATTTGTATTATCTGCATCTGCTGCTGTACTTTTGTTTTTAATATTTTTCCCTCAAATTGATGCAATCAATCAGGAATCATCGATTTTAATTAATCTCATGTTTCTTCCTGCTGCTGCGATAGGATTTCTTTATGGTGTTAGAATTGCCGAAAGAGCGGTAAAGCCAAGCGAAATACGCAGTCCACTCAAAAGATCAATTGTTAAAACTCTCTTGTTCTTTTTTGTCATAGGTAGTATGTTTGGCTCTGTTAATTTTGCATTAAATGATGGTAGTATGATGCCTGAATCTAGCATCTTAGATGATGGTCTACTCCCTTGGCTAAATGAATATGTGACTGCAAACGGTGGTGCTACATTTTTAATAATTACCAGCATTGTTTTGATGGCAGGAGCAACAAAAAGAATTGTTGGGCTAGGTTCTGGAATTATCGATAGACTAGTTACATGTGTTAGTACATTTGTTTTCTTTACAATGCTTATTCTCAGCTTTACACAATCTGATCATACTTCTTCAGCCGTGTTTTTGTATACATTTTATCATGCAGGAATTGTTGGTGGTGCATTTTATGCAATGAATAGACTAACAAAAAATCTAAACACTATGGAAGATTTTGCAAATGGATATTAAATATTATTTATCTAGATCTACGTAAATTCCAGATACATCGTTGTTGATTCTGTCCCAATATCTTTCACAATCTTCTGTTTTGAAATCATTTGCTTTGCATTGCTTGAAGTGAGCCGTATTTTCCCTTTGTATGTTATCTCCAAAAAGTACATTTGAGCCTATTGCCAATGCAACAAGTGCAATTACTGTAAGACTTGCAGCAACTAGAATCATCCCATAACCTGCATGGGCATGATTGTGAGGTTCTTTCATTCAACGCAAATCAAATTCTCTTGAATTTATTCTTTTCAAGAATTGCGATCAAATATTGGCACTAGTATTAGAAAAAAACAAAAACCAGCAACCCTATCTATATTCATTGAGTATCCAAATTCTTCAATATGAGTTTCTAGGTCCCATCAAACTTCAAGAATGGGGACCGTCAATGGAAAAAGTAGTATACTTGATAATGTCTCGTCAAAAAGACTCTTTTAACATAATTTATGCTGGTGACTGTGAACAAACTTCTGATAAGGAATTTTTCACTAGTAATTCTAGTTTCAAATGTTGGACTGAAAAGTCTGGCTCTGAGAAATCTCTGTATCTTGCCATTCTACCACTATTTGAATCTGAAAACGATGAGAGAAAAAAAATCCTAGATAAAATACTTGTTCGTTATCGTCCAATCTGTAATATGGGAATCAACTACGATGTTAAACCTGACTATAAAATACGCTCTAAACCTGATTCACAAAATACATCTAAAACCCCTTGTTGCCCTTGTTGTGGTTCTGAGATGAAAGTCGACAAAGTGCTTGAAACTACAACAATTATTCGCTGCATTGAATGTGGTTTGAGTGACACTAGACTTAATTCTTGATTTTATCTTGAATCTTAAATAATTCTAATGTAAGCAAATCTATTGCTTTTTTCAAATGCTCAAATTCATTAATTGAATGAATTTGCCCTTCTACTAGGGCTCTTAACACTTTAACTGAACCTTTTTGAAATTCATCTGATGCGATAATTTCCATTGCATTGAGTTTGGACAAAAGATTGTCTAATTCTTTTCTCATTTCATCAGCTGGTGCATGTTTGTTCATAAATTATCTCAAAAGAATTTGGTATATGAATTATAGTTACATTAGTTCTTCGTCTATTTGTTGAATTGGATCTAGATATTGCTGACAGGTACAATTAGGAATCATACACTTGCCAACTTTTATCAATGATTTACTCTCCTTTGATGGGATATGGGCTTCGCTAGTATGATGGCATCGTTTGCAGTTCATAAGAAAAATTTTGTTACTCTGTTATTTAAGCCAGTAAACAAGTTACAATTCAAACATTGCAACTAATCGATTGTAGTTGATTATCTGTCTTCATTTGTGTACTGTGTTATTATATTTTGAACGCGTCCTATTTTTCCATTGTCTAATTCAACTTTAATCCCATGCGGATGAAAATTACTCGAAGTAAGAATTCTCTTAACTATTCCTTCAGTCAAATTTCCTGTACGCTGATCTTGTTTTTGCACAAGCTGTACCATTACTCCGATTTTTATTTTATCTCTTGACGGTGTAACATTCAATGATATTTGGTACTGATGATTGATTCTAAATCTTTGTTTTGATAAAATTGCGTAGTTTTGAGAGTTACTCAAAACAATTTACTAGCTTTGTCTGTGATTTTGGAAACATTCTCTGCAATAAACAGGTCTGTCGTCTTTTGGCTTGAATGGTATTTGACATTCATTTCCACAGTCACCACATGTTGCGGTGAACATTTCTCTTGGTCTATCGTCTCTACTAAACCTGGAACCTCTGTCGCTTGATCCTCTACCATAACTTGATCCTCTGTCGCTTGATCCTCTACCATAACTCGATCTACCTCCAAATCTAGAGCCACCGCTGCGTTCTTGTGGTTTATGCTTTTGGAAACATTCTCTGCAATAAACAGGTCTGTCGTCTTTTGGCTTGAATGGTATTTGACATTCATTTCCACAGTCACCACATGTTGCGGTGAACATTTCTCTTGGTCCATCAAATGGCATATCTTTCTAAAACTTGGTGAAATCGTGTTGTAATTAAACTATTGTAAACCCATTTGAATCAAAATATGCGTAAATTTTGCTCTAATTTTACCTCTTTTGGCATGTTTGGTTATACCCAAATAATTGTCAAAATCCATCTATCTCCATGAAGGGAATATTCATGATTGGAGTATCTGGCTCTGGCAAAACTACCTGGGTCAATTTCCATAAGGAATACGTTGCATGTTCTACTGATTTTGTTATTGAAAAATTAGCTGATATCATGGGAATTTCATATACTCAAGCATTTGATTATATTCAAAATAAAAAAAAATTTGATTATATTACAACTAACTTCTTTGAAAAGATACATGATTGCATTTTACATGATAAAGACTTTGTAATTGATAGAACTCACTTAAAACGGCACATTCGAATCTCTCTGATTAATGAATTAAAGTCATTTGCATTAGAACATGGAAAAAACTTGGAATTAAGTGCAGTTAGTTTTGAATTGTCAAAAAATACTATTTTTGAACGATTAAAAAATAGAGAAAAAAAGAATGGAAAATCTATACCAAAAGATGTAATTCTAGATCAAATCAATTCATTTGATATTCCAACTTTAGATGAAGGATTTGTTGCAATAGAACGAATCACATAATTAATTTACTAAATTCCAAACTCTTCAAATATATTGATTCAAAAATAAGGTGTACTCATAATAGATATGAAAGACGACATGTGTGATTTTTGCAAAGGAACAGGTTCACTCTCTTCAAATATCTGTGTATATTGTAATGGAACAGGAGAATGGAATCAAGCTGCACAAGCATATGTGAAAAATCATATCTGCCAATGTATTGTGTTGGATAGAAAGTTTTGTCCAGTATGTAACAAAGTATGTCATCATGATACTACATTAAATCCAAAACAAAGAATTGATCCAGGATATGGTGGCATGTCTACCCATGAAATTACTGTTATAGCATAAAGAACATGTTTTGACATATTTTTAGCTTCAAGATTCTGGCTAATCTTAATATATTAACGATCCATGCTTATGGTTAATTATGAACAGAAAATTACTTGCAACTATTGCAGTTTTTGGATTGCTGTCTGGTCTGGTTAGTACTTCTATGATGCAATCTGTCTATGCTGTAGATTATGGAATGAATAACACAGCAAAGAAAGAAGCTGACAAGAAAGCAATGGACGCCAAAAAAGAAGCTGACAAGAAAGCTATGGCTGCAAAGAAAGAAGCTGACAAGAAAGCAATGGACGCCAAAAAAGAAGCTGACAAGAAAGCTATGGCTGCAAAGAAAGAAGCTGACAAGAAAGCTATGGACGCCAAAAAAGAATCTTCAACTGGTATGGCAACAGGTAAACCAGCTGCATCTTCTGATGCAGTCACTGTTGAAATGGCAAAAGGTTCCGGTTCAGATTCCAAATGTGGTGATAAATGCTTTATTCCAAACAATGCCAATGTCAAAGTAGGTGGAACAGTCACATGGAAGAATGTTGACTCTGCAGCACACACTGTAACAAGTGGAAAAGCTGCAACATCTGATGGAATATTTGACAGTGGTATGATAATGGCAGGGAATACTTTCCCTCAGAAATTTGATAAAGCAGGAACTTATGACTACTATTGCATGGTTCATCCTTGGATGATGGGCAAAGTAGTAGTAAGTTAATCTCATTTTTTATTTTTATTTTTTTGGATCATATTGATCCTACCCATCATCAACTATCTGATATTGCAAAAAATCTTAATTCAAAATTCATCAGATCTGACTTTCTAAATTTCTATATTTGCCAAATCACGTCATTTGATAATTTTGGTTTTTATTTTGATTATTCGCCATAATAGACTCCATCATCGTCGTATTCAAACTCGCCCTCGATAGAATCATCCACATCTAGTTTTGGTATGTTTGTCATGAGTTCTCTTTGTAACATTATTGTATAATCAAATCGTAATGTTTTCTTGTAATCCTATGGTATGTACATAATCTATATAGAAATTTTTACTCTTTTTTGCTATTTGACCTTTTTTGCTTCCCAATCTTGTCTGATTTAGTTTCATATTGTGATAAAAATTATCATCATTTGATTATGGTATCAATACGGCTCTTGCTTGAATCTGAGAATCTTTTAGTTTCTTGAGAACTTCGTTTGCCTTTTCTAAAGGATAAGTTTCGGTGATTACAGTGAGATTATTTTCATCGCATATCTTGATTACTTGTTCCATATCTTTAGTTGAACCAATCACAGTTCCACGAATTGTCTTTTCTTCAAATGCAAAAAATGTAGGGTTCTTTCCAACTGTTGCAATTACGATTAATCCTCCCTTCTTTACTGATTTTATTGCAACCTCAGTTACTATATCTGCTGGAGCAAAAACAATAGCAGCATCTAACATGCCATGTTTATTTTTTAACTCATCAAGAAATTCTTGTTTATCAGAAAATACCATGGCATCAATGGCTCCTAGTTTCTTTGCAACATCTAGATGATTTTTACTACGTGAAAATGCAATTACTTCGGTTCCTTCTACTTTTGCAAACTGTACTGCCATATGACCAACACCGCCAATTCCAAATATGCCAATTTTTTTGTGCGATTGTGGTTCTGCAGCTTTTACTGCCTTGTATGCTGTAATTCCTGCACAGAACAACGGTGCTGCATATTCTGATTTCATGCTTTCCGGAATTTTTGTTGCAAAATCTTCTGATACTGTAATGTATTCTGCATATCCACCTTTGAGTGACTCTCCTGTAATTATTGATGATTCACAAAGTTGTTCTTTTCCTTCTTTACAATACTGACATACTTTACAAGCCTCAAGTAATGGTGTTATTCCTGCTCTGTCTCCAATTTTGAATTTGGTAACATTGCTGCCGATTTCAATAACTTTTCCTACTACCTCGTGACCTGGAACTGTAGGCAAAGTTGGTGGAATTCCAATATCTTTCCAATCTCCCTCAATTCCATGCAATTGCGAGTGACAAACTCCACATGCTTCAATTTTTAATAAAATCTCATCTGGTTTTTTGATTTCATGTCTGTCAATTTCAGTTAATTTTAAAGGTCTAGTCTCAATTAGAGCACATTCAGACAGTACCATGGCTCGCATTTTTTTCATATTTGCCTATTTTCAGCACGAAATTTTAAGATTCGTTCACTAGAAAAATAAAGATCCTAATTTCATAGCAATACATGTCTAAAGATCTCTCTGCTGAGGATCGCGAACGAATAACTCTACTTCAACTTGTTTCAAGCTCAAAAAATGAATTCAAAAAACTCTCACTAGAACAATTAAAGCGAATGCAGGAATTAGTCGAAAAAAAAGATTACAGTCATGACAAAAAAGCCCATAAATCAAAAATCAAACTATTAGCCAAAATCAATGTACGAATTTATGAGTTAGAAGAAGGTAAAGGAATCTTTTACTAGATTATGCCAATTAGGTACAAATACCAATACTGATGTGATTCATTGTGGCAGAAAATAGCCTGATAAATGAAACCAGTCCGTACTTACTTCAACATGCACATAATCCTGTTAACTGGTATGCTTGGAATGATAAATCTCTGAAAAAGGCAAAAGATGAAAACAAGCCAATCTTTCTTAGTGTAGGGTATAGTGCTTGTCACTGGTGTCATGTGATGGCACATGAGTCATTTGAAAATGAGGAAGTTGCCAAATTCATAAATGAAAATTTTGTAAACATCAAAGTAGATAGAGAAGAACGACCTGACCTTGATGATATTTATCAAAAAGTTTGCCAAATAGCAACAGGACAGGGTGGATGGCCTCTAAGTATTTTTCTGACCCCTGATCAAAAGCCATTCTATGTTGGAACTTATTTTCCTGTTTTGGATTCTTATAGCCGTCCTGGGTTTGGAAGTATTTCTAGACAATTAGCACAAGCTTGGAAAGAAAAACCAAAAGATATTGAAAAAGCAGCTGATAATTTTCTTGTGGCATTGCAAAAAACAGAGACGGTAAAAGTTCCATCAAAACTAGAACGAACTATTTTAGATGAGGCAGCTATGAATTTATTTCAACTTGGTGATTCCACATACGGTGGATTTGGCTCTGCACCAAAATTTCCAAATGCTGCCAATGTGTCATTTTTGTTTCGGTATGCAAAACTTACTGGGCTTTCAAAATTTAATGAATTTGCGCTTAAAACCCTAAATAAAATGGCTAAAGGCGGCATATTTGACCAGGTTGGTGGCGGATTTCATAGATATTCTACAGATGCTAGGTGGCTAGTACCTCATTTTGAAAAGATGCTTTATGATAATGCCTTAATTCCTGTAAATTATGCTGAAGCATTTCAAATTACAAAAGATCCTTTCTATCTTGAAATTCTGCATAAAACATTAGGTTATGTCTTACGAGAAATGACATCAAGTAACGGCGGATTTTTTTCTGCATATGATGCTGATTCAGAAGGTGTGGAAGGGAAATTCTATGTGTGGAAGAAAAGTGAAATCAAAGAGATTCTTGGAGATGACACTGATTTATTCTGTCTATACTATGATGTAACTGATGGTGGAAATTGGGAGGGTAATAGTATTTTGTGCAATAACATAAACATCTCTGCAGTTGCATTTCATTTTGGTATATCTGAAGATAAAATTCGTGAAATTCTTGCAAGATGTTCTGAAAAATTATTGAATGTCCGCTCTAAAAGAGTTGCTCCTGGACTAGATGATAAAATTCTCACATCTTGGAACTCTTTGATGATCACAGCGTTTGCCAAAGGATACCATGTTACTGGTGAAACAAAATACTTGGATGCAGCAAAAAATTGTGTGTCTTTTATTGAAAAAAATCTTCTCTCTGGTGACAAATTACTACGAACCTACAAAAATAACACTGCAAAAATAAATGGATATTTGGAAGATTATTCTTATTTTGCAAATGCACTGCTTGATGTATTTGAAATTGAACCTGAATCAAAATATCTGGATTTAGCCTTAAAATTAGGATATTATCTAGTTGACCACTTTTGGGATTCTGAAACCAGCAGCTTTTTTATGACATCTGATGATCATGAAAAATTGATCATCAGGCCAAAGAGCAATTATGATTTATCGTTACCCTCTGGAAATTCTGTTTCGTGTCTTGTAATGCTTAGATTATTCCATCTAACCCAAGAAGAAAGATTCCTAAAAATTGCAACTCAAATCATGGAATCTCAGGCACAAATTGCAGCAGAAAACCCCTTTGGATTTGGCTATTTGCTAAATACAATTTACACTTATTTGCAAAAGCCTGTTGAAATTACAATTATTAATTCTGAAAATTCTGAAATTTGCAAGTTTCTTTCTGGCAAATTCTTACCTGAATCAATCTTGGTTACAATAAACAATAAAACTCAACTAGAAAACCTTGCAAAATTTCCATTTTTTGCTGGTAAAATTTTTAGTGACAAGACTTTTGTTTTTGTTTGTAAAGACTTTACTTGTTCATTACCTTTAGGCTCTATTGCTGAAATCAATTCCCATCTTTAGAGTTTTTTCAGATTTATTCCAATAACATTTCCAACTTGTGGTCTGCCCATATTTTCATATCTTGATCTTGGCATTGCAATTGTAATTTGAGTTTGCTGATAGCTTTTGATGTTAATTGTTGGCTGAGCTTGTAAAATTGCCTCTAATAATGGCATGACCTGTTCTTTAGTTTCGGCATCTAGTTTTTTTGAAACATTTTCAAGAATCAACTGTTTTTGTGATATTGGCTCAGTTGATACATTTTCAATTAATGTTAATTGCACCATTTGACCGTTGTCTATTATTTGTGTAATTTTGAATTCATCTGTAGCTGACAATGTCATTTATTGCACCTGTTGATTTATCAACGTATTGCAAAATAGAGTACTATTACTGCCATTACCACAGCAGATGCTACTCCCAAACCAAAGATAACTTTACTTCCGTCTATCTTCATGTCTTTTGATACAATAAAATCAAATTAAACTCTAACTATTTTTGTAACACATTGACTGAATTCTATATTTTAGATAATTTTAATCGTCTTTATTGCTTGATGGATTCAAGAATTGCCTTTTTGATTAATGGTGCACGGTCCTTTAGAATTTGATTAAATTCTCTGATATCTTCTAATCCTGGTGTTTGTTGTTGGTTTTGATAAGCCTGTAAAAATCCAGAATATACACATCCTGTAATAATTCCAAATGCTGTGTCTGGAATTGATTCTACTTCTGGAGCAAAGTTTTCTGCAATTTGTCTATATGACTCTGATTCGCTGATATAGTAATCAATCAAACTATCGATGAACTCTTTGTTTTCTTTGGAGATTGCCATGTTTTTCTTCTTGTCCTTGTTTATTTAACTGTGGTAAATTGTTTATTTATTTATCCTCTATTGCCTAGTTATTGTGGAAATTAGATCTAGATGATGAATATTTTCGAATATTTGATTCTAAAAAACTCATAGCTGGATACTTTGATCCTGATTATGGTGATATATTTCCAAAAGAAAATTCTGCAGAAATTATTTCTCAAATGCTAAAAAACCATGATAAAATTTCAGGTGGGCTTGTTATGATCCCCCTTGTTAAATTTGGATTATTTGACTCTGATTTAGATATTAATATTGATGAATTAGAGAATCATGTAAATCGTATTGGAGAACACCTAAAGAAATGGAAAGATTTCATCGCAAAAACCAACAACACTGTTCATTCTATTAGAATATCTCACACTGATCAAGATATGCTTACAATTACATTTCCAATTAAATTTTCAGAACCCACTTCTTTAGATAAAACTGAACTTCTAAAAGAACTCTCACCAATATTGGATTTATTGCAGAAATTAAATTTGTTGTAATTATATCTAATATCTATCTTAATCCTGATTTTGCTGCATTGAATTCTCCCAAAGCCATCATTTCATACTCAAATGATTCTTGTATTAATGAGTCTGATCTAATCTTGTGAGAATCATCACTTGTTTTTATCCAGTCTATGAATTCCATATCACTGTCTAATTGTGCCTGTGTTGAAAGCTTGAATAATTCTACTGATGAAGCAAATTGTTTTGGTGGGATTAAATCATCATATTTTAAAATCACATTTTGCAGCTTTTCAATATGATTTTTTGAATATTCTGATAGTTCTTGCTGACTCAAATCCTCTTCTTCCCACTGTGTGATTTTTGAATTAAATTCTGTTTGCAACTGCTTAACATCTTCTTGAATTTGCTGAAGTTCGTTTCCAAACTTGAGTCCTTTTTGTTTAGTTTGTTCTACTGAATAATTGTAGCCTGCT
>JAHFUX010000041.1 GCA_023264875.1 Nitrosarchaeum sp. | reverse complement strand
GGGATGAAGTAAAATTTGAAATCGATCTAATGGCAAAACAATTACCAGATACAAGAAAAATTTTTTTGGCAGATGGTGATGCATTAAATCTTGATTCAGAGTATATTGTAAAAATTGTAAAGTATCTACATGAAAAATTTTCAAGCCTGGAGAGAATTTCTTGTTATGCAATGCCTATGAATATTTTAAAGAAAACCCCAGAGGAACTAAAGAAAATGCATGATGCAGGATTGGACATGCTTTACTTGGGAATTGAAAGCGGTTCAGATATTGTTTTAAAAAAAGTAACAAAAGGAGCAATTGCAAAAACAATTACTAAATCAGTCAACAAGGCAAAAGATGCAGGCTATATCATGTCTTGCATGATAATTTTAGGATTAGGCGGAAGAACTTATTCCAAAGAACACATCAAAGGAACTGCAGAAGTAATTAGTGCTTGTTCTCCTAATTATGTAGGAGCACTAACTCTTTATTTAGAGAATGGAATAAAACAAGAATTTATGGAAAAGTTTGAAGAGCCATTTATTAAAATCAACGATAATGAATCTCTAGAAGAGTTGTATAATTTAATCAGTCAGATAGAAACCAAAGAAGAGATAGTTTTCAGGGCAAATCATGGTTCTAATGCATACACAATCAAAGGTACATTTCCACAAGACAAACAAGAAATGTTAGATAAAATAGAATGGATGAAACAGCACCCAGAAATTATGCGTCCAGAAGGATTACGAGGATTTTAAAATCTAAATAGAGTTTCTATAATTCCAATGTGACCAAAGATTTCTTCTAATAATTTATCTCAACAGGATTTCTTGGCATCAGATTAAAAAGAATTTCCAAAGTCTAGAGTTGCTCAACTATTGGCTTTAGATTATCTGGCAAGTCAGGAATTTCAGTATGACTTTCATTGTTTTCTAGTATTTCTGGTCCTATTCTTCGTACTCGCTGAGTTCCAATTAATGTATCAATATTTCTTTGAATATCTTTTTCTGATAAAATTGTCTTTAATTTTTCAATTACAGTTTCTTCATTTTCATATTTTTTAATTGCATACTGCACAAGAATAATTTTTTCATTTGGAGAATAATCAATCATTTGAAAATATCATTATATTCAGAGTAAAAAACATTCGTGAAACTAGGAGAATTTCTTTTTGAGATCTTCTTTTTTAGGAATGCCTGTAAATTCTAATTTTCCATCAATTATCAAACCAGGTGCTATAAATATTGAATATTTTTCTAAATATTCTGGTTTTTCAGTTATATCAATCAAATCATATTTTATGCCTAGTTGATCTAACATTTTCTCAAGAACAATACAGTTTGAGCATCCAGGGGTGGTAAGAACTTGTACTTTCATGACTCTGTAAACTGATCAGGATTTTGCTCAAAAGCCCATCTGCAACTAGCACAGCAAAAATAGTATTTGTTACCTTTGTGTTCTATAGAATCATGTTTTTCATTAATCTCCATGCCGCATACTGGATCTTTCATAGTACTACCTTCTTCTTTTGATTAATAAAATACCACATTATTGGAAATATTATCAATCCGGAAAATATTATCGGAACAAGATCATTTGGCATGATAAAATTATATGGATTTTGATGAATGTGTTGTCCTATGTGAAATTCAACAGGTAATCCTGCCGTTGATACTAGATTATTCCAACCAATATGCACTATAGTACTTTCATACCAAATATGTCCTCCCGGAAGACCGTTAATTATTAGAAACGCACCAATCATAACAAGCATCCATCCTGTGATTTTTTCTACTGTGATTCTATTTGTGGTTAGTCCTTTAGTTGCATTTACTCCAAGTACAGCAAGAAGTGAAAACAGAATTAATGGTATTGCTCTTCCAACACCATGTACGAGTCCTAATGATGAACCAATCTCCAAACTTCCAGTTCCTGCGATGTAAATTAAAAGCCAGTAAAACATTGGATTTGGACATCCGACACCTGCGTTACCAAGTAAAACACCCATCAGATATGACTTTACATATTCGCCTCTGTTTTGGATAAATTTAGGTGTCTTGGAATATGTTGGCATTTTAAATGTAATTAGCTTTAGTTGTGATAAACCAAAAACAAATCCTGCAATTCCAGCTATCAAAAACATTATTGTGGAGAACTGATCAAGTGATGCTGTTTTTCCAATTAATGCAACACCCAAACCATACAAAGTTATGGTTGTGACAAGTCCTGCACCAAATAATAGGGCCATACTCAAACCCTTCTTGTATCCTTTTCCCATGCTTAATGGAATTATAATGAATACTAGTGGAAGTGTACAGGGTAAAATAATCATTGAAAGGCCAGCAACATATGCAATGACTAACCAAGACGGATACGAAAATTCACTTCCAGATTTAACAGAAATGTCACTAGTTAATGAAAAAATTATTCCAAGAAAGATAAATGAAAACAAGGCAAATGCCAGAATGACGCCAGACTTTTTGGCAAATACAGAGTTTGACATGACTTGATAATGTCACATCACATACTTCAATACTAGACTTTACAATTGTAAAATCATAAATATTCTCAAAAATAACTCATTTGGTGCCATTTCAGCCAGATGATATCGATATTGCAATAATTGAATCACTGATCAAAGATGGAAGAAAATCATTTCGACAGATATCACGCGAAATCAAAATAAGCACGCCTACTGTTCAAGCCAGATATGAAAGACTTGTCAATGTAGGGTTGATAAAATCGGTCTCTCCAATAATTGATCTTGGAATGCTTGAAAATAAGACTGAAAAACGTCTTGGAAACATAAAGACAAAATCAACAAAGAAACACGATGTGAAAATAACTAAAGATATGATTCTAAAAATGACATGTGATCTATGTAAAGGCCCAATATCTGACAAACCACATGTTCTTAAAATAGCGAATTTTGAGAGGTTTTTTTGCTGTACTTCTTGCAGGGCACTGTATAAAGAAAAATACAAAGGAAGAATTAAATCACTTTCAGATTAAAATCACAGTAATTTGAATTGTAAAGTTACTAGTTACATTTTGAGCTACTGTGTTACAATAAATCTTATTAGCAACAAAGACATACCATATATAGAGAAATTAAATGGGTGAAAATTATGTACATGTAGGTGGAAGAGGAACATCAAGAAGGATTGCTAAAAAAGAAGATGAAAATTGGACTGGTGATGCATTTAAAAATATTGAAGAAAAACGAAAAGAAGAATCAAAGAATAGCTACATTTCTGTAGGAAGAGGCACTAGTAAAATCAAGTTTGGGGATATTGACACAACATCTCAGCGACCATCAGGTAAAGGAATGTGGGTAAGTTCTGGTAGAGGAACTGGTAAGCGCTTCATAAAGTGAATCTGTACACACCATAAAATCTCATCAAGATTGGATGTACTATTGAAAATACAAAATCACATTTTAAATAAAATAAGAAAAATTTAGGATTTATTTTATTTGAAAGAACGTACTTTGCGAATTACTTTGTTGTGATCAAATGCAGCGGCAGTAGTCACATACAAGATATGATTTTTACCAGCAGGCATTACTATTCTTTTAACTGTATCATACTCAGCGACGACGTATTTGCATGATCCAAGCGTTCGAAGTAGTTTTTTTCGTTGTTTCCAGTCATGAGCAGCAGCTTTTAGTGATGCCAAGCTTTGATTTTTGGATACGAGAATTTTTACTTTCTTTGAACGTTCCGAGAAAACCAATTTTCCTTGAAGATCACATACACTTACTACTCTTACAGAAGGACTTAACTTCAAAAGTTTTTCTGCAGCAGATTGTATTTCCATATTATTGATTTGTATAGTAATTGATAAAATTTATGCTCAAGAGTATTAATGATAAAATTTCAATCTAAAAGAAGCTAAAGATCAACTTTTATGCAAACTATTCTTGGATTTCCTAAATTTAACTTACAAATATAGATTTAGCCTTGAAAGTGTATGGGCCCACAGGGATTTGAACCCTGGATTTTCGCCGTGTAAGGGCGACGTCATAACCGATCTGGACCATGAGCCCAGAAACATTCCTTGATGAAAACCATTTAAACTTTGAGAAAGGGACAATCTAGAAATTTGATTAGAATTTTGTACAAGTATGGTGGATTTAGATTTTTTTTCTAGTCCAATAGGATTAGGTCATGTAACAAGAGACATAGCTATTGCAAATAATTTTGAAAACATATCAACAAAATTTGTAACAGGAAGTGGAGCTGCAAAAATTCTAAAAAATTTAGATTTGAAAGTTGAAGATGTATACATTCCCCCACAATTTATTGTAGAAAACGGAATGCTAAAGAACTCAACAAGATGGTTATGGAATTATTATCGATATTATAAACGATGTAAAAAAATTGCTAAAAATATTATTGAATCAGATAACCCAAGACTGGTGATTAGTGATGAGGATTTTGCTTCTCTTACTGTTGCTCAAAATAAAAAAATACCTACAGTTTTGATTACAGATGTTGTACAAACTAATTTCATAAATGGAATAACATCATTTATTGAAAAAAAGATGAATAAATCAATGCATGAAATTATGAAAAAATGTGACACTGTGATTATTCCGGAAAACGGTCCTGATGAAGGAAATATTAGAAGAGTTGGACCCATTGTAAGACAAATAAATTTTTCCAGAGAAGAACTGAGAAAGAAATTCGCTTTTGATAAAAAAACCATAGTTATTTCAGTAGGAGGAACAGATGCAGGACTGTTTCTAATTGAGAAAACACTAGAATCAATATCAAAAATAAATCAGGACATAAATGTTATAGTTGTTTCAGGTCCATCTCTGAGCAAAAAGTTTGGAGATTCTATAAGGAATTTGGGATTTGTAAATAATCTTCATGAGATGATTTTTGCAGCTGATGTTACCATATCTCTTGCAGGCAAGTCAACTATTGATGAGGCAAAAGCATATGGAACACCTGGAATTTTTAT
>JAHFUX010000022.1 GCA_023264875.1 Nitrosarchaeum sp. | reverse complement strand
TAGGGAAGAGATCAAAACAGGAAAAGAGATTGTAAAAAACTCCAAGGAAAAGTGGGTTCACAAGGCATGCTCTGATGTAGAAGAGAAATTACCATAACTAGAAAATAATTCATGATATCGCAGAGAATTCATATACAGATTATATCATTTTTAGATCTAGAATATGAGTAAAAATTTTTGGCATGACATAGAAACAGGTGCAGATATTCCAGAGATAGTCAATGTCATAGTAGAAATTCCAAAGGGATCTATGAACAAATATGAATATGATAAAAAACACAACATGATAAAGCTAGACAGAGTATTGTTTTCACCATTTCATTATCCAGGAGATTATGGACTTATTCCTCAGACACTATCTGATGATGGTGACCCACTTGATGCACTAGTACTTGTAACAAATGCCACATATCCAGGAATACTAATTGAGGCAAGACCAATTGGATTACTGCAAATGAAAGACGATGGAAAATCAGATGACAAAATTATTTGTGTTTCAACAAATGACCCTAGATATCTTCACACAGTAGACATTACAAATATTGAAGATCACTACCGCTCAGAGATTGCTCATTTTTTCCAAGTTTACAAAGATTTGGAAGGAAAAAAAGTGGAGATTTTAGGATGGAAAGGATCCAAAGAAGCAAAAGGAATCATAGTGGAAGCTGTAAAAAGATACAAAGACACATTGAAAAAATACTAAGATTGTGGTATTTAATTAAACCAATGATGCATTTTTTAATAGTTACAAAATAAGACAGTCATATGTCAGAGTATAAACTTGACAAATGGGATCTATCAGAGCTAGTAAAAGATCCAAAGAGTCCTGCATTTCAAAAACAAATTAGAGATTTAGAAGCACTGGCTAAAAAATTTGAAAAGATAAAATTAAAACTAGAACCTAAAATGGCATCAAAAAAATTTATGGATATTTTACATGAGGTTGAAGAAATTTCTGAAAAAATGAGTAAAATTGGTGGATATGCATCATTATCATATTCTGCAGACACACAGTCCGATGAGGCCACATCTCTTATGACAAGAATGTCAAAGCTTGGATCAGAGATTTCCAATAAAATTTTATTTTTTGATTTGTGGTGGAAGACACAAGTAGATGACAAAAACGCAAAAAGACTGATTAAAGATTCAGGAGAACTTGCAGAATATCTTAGTCACAAAAGACTATTTGCCAAATATGCACTTTCAGAGCCAGAAGAAAAAATTATCAATACTTTGGATGTTACAGGAATTTCTGCACTAGTAAAACTATACGACAAGATGACTAGTGGGTATGAGTACAAAATGAAGGTGGGCGGTAAAACAAAAAAGATGACACGTGAAGAAATTACAAATTACATAAGGAGTGTAAACCCAAAAATTAGAGAAGCAGCATACAAGACAATCCTAACAAAATACACAGAAAACAAAGGTGTGATAGGAGAAATTTATCAAAACATTGTTTTGAATTGGAAAGATGAAGGAATTGAAATTAGAGGTTACAAATCTCCGATTTCAATGAGAAATATTGGAAATAATGTAGATGACAAAACCACAGAATCACTTCTTACAGTATGTAGGAGAAATTCTCCAGTGTTTCAAAAATTCTTTATACAAAAAGCAAAAATGCTAAAAATGAAAAAATTATGCAGATATGATCTATATGCCCCAGCAGCTGCCAACATAAAAGAAAAAAATTACCAATACGACAAATCAGTCAAACTTGTTTTTGAATCACTGAAAAGATTTAGCCCAAAGTTGGAAGAGTTTGCCAAAAAAGTATTCAATGAAAAACATGTTGATTCATCTATAAGAGTTGGAAAAAGAGACGGTGCATTTTGTAGCACACTAACCCCAAAAATTACGCCATATGTTCTAGTCAACTTTACAGGAAAAACAAGAGATGTTTTCACGTTGGCACATGAATTAGGTCATGCCGTACACAGTCAAACAGCACAAGATAGATCAATTTTAGTTCAAGATGCACCATTGCCATTAGCAGAGACAGCATCTACTTTTTCAGAGTTGTTACTATATGACAATTTATCAGACAAAATAACAGATAACGAGAAAAAAATTATGCTTTCAGAAAAAATCGATGACCTATATGCAACAATTATGCGTCAATCATTTTTCACTATTTTTGAAGTAGCAGCACACGAACAAATTGGAAAAGGAACAACTATTGATGAAATTTCAAAGACATACCTTCAAAATCTCAAAGAACAGTTTGGTAACTCTGTTGCTGTTTCAGAAGATTTTTCAATAGAATGGAGTTGTATTCCTCATTTTTATCATACACCGTTTTACTGCTATGCATACTCATTTGGGAATTTACTTGCGTTATCATTATTTCAAAGATATAAAAAAGAAGGAACTAATTTTGTGTCTTCATACATCAACATTCTTGCTGCCGGTGGATCTAAAAAACCAGAAAAATTATTGGCAGAATATGGGTTTGATATAAGTTCTCAAAAGTTTTGGCAGGAGGGATTTGACTACGTGGAAAGCCAAGTGAGAACTCTTGCAACATTAACCTAGAATTTTTAAAACATGATAAAATGTAAAAACTAAAATTCTATTTTGATAATTTACGTTTTATTTTATAATTATTAGTTGTTCCATGAAACATCATATGCAATAATCCTATTTTGTTTTGGTTTTACCTCTTGTGCCATTCCCCATTCATTAGGTGTATGACCTGAATTAAGCTCAGAAATTTCGCCCCATTTGAATTTGGGGATTTTAGCTGTCTCCATGAATATGGATAGTAGGTTTTACTCTTAAGCAGTAGGAATGCACTGCAATGCTGGTTCAAGGATTAATTTTCACAGGTAGATGATTAGATAAATCAAAGAATAAGGGTTAATCAATTGTAAGGACTGTATTGTTTGTATACTTTGATTACTGATTCATGATACATTTTTCTAATATCTTCATTTGTAGATATGGCAAGCTGATTTACAAGATCAGTAGAAGTAATAATTCCTATCACTTTATCATCTTCTATAACGGGTAATTTTCGAATACCTCGAGTAGACATTAGATCAGCAACCATCCATACTGATTCATCTGGACCGATTGCAACTAGCGGAGTGGACATGATCTGTTTTACTGGAGTTGAAATCTGATAAGCATGAGCTACAATCTTTACTGCAAAATCTCTATCAGTAATTATTCCCATTGGAGTATTGTTTTCCATCACTATAATTGCACCAACTTTTACATCTTCCATCATTTTTGCTGCCTCATTTGCAGTAATCGATGAATCTACTGCAATTACGGATTTTGTCATAATATCTCTAGATGTAATTTTAGATGCATTAGTCATTTTCAAATAAATATTAGTTTTTTAGTATATAGTAACTTTGTATAATATCATGGTTGAAAATCAAATCAGAGAATACATAAATGTCTTAAATTCAATTCTTTTCTGAATTAATCATGCAAAACATAAAGAAAATCCTTTGTAATCAATTCACTCTTTTGTGATTTAACATCAAAGTAAGATTATCAATCATAATAATTAAGATTCTGCAATAGCATTTACAATATCAGTTTTGGTGATAATTCCTACAAGTTTTGATTTTTTAACAACTGGTAAACCACTAATATCATTTCTTATCATTAGCAATACAGCTACTCCTACATCCTTATCAAATTCAATTATAATTGGATTTGGGGACATTATGTCAACAGCTTTGAAATGAAGGAGATGATTCATTGGATTTGCTTGAAATTCATCAAGACTATTTTTCATTCTGTAATTTTGAACTTCTTTTGGATCGGCTGATTGAGCTAACCAATAAGGTAATTTTGCTGGAACGAAATCCCTGTAAGTAATAATTCCAACAGGTATTTTATTACGCTGAATAACAATTCTTGCAATTCTATTATGAATTAACAAACTTTCTACATACAATAATGAATCCCCAGGCATAGCCACAATTACATTTCTGGTCATGATCTTTGAAATCTTTAGAGGAGATATAGCATGTGTCAAAAAAATAGATGCAAGATCAGTTTTTGTAACTAATCCCTCCAAAATACCGTTGTTGCCTAAAACAATTATAGAACTAATGTGGTTTTTTTTCATTAATTTAGCACAATCATAAATTGAATCTGTTTTCTTTACTGTGATTAATTTTGTAGACATAAAACCAGAAATTTTGACAGATTTTATTGGTTTGTCTCCAAGTGCATAGATCGTTTTTGCAATGTCTTTTTCGGTAATTATTCCAACTGGGTGTTTTTTTGCATCTGTTACTACAAGTCGTTTTAAATTATGTCTAAGTAAGACTTCCCTAGCATCCAATAGACTGGCATTTAGGTTAATAGTAATAGCTCTTTTAATTATTTTATCAAGATCTGCGTTTTTTAACAACATTAATCTCAAATTGGTTTTACCGGTTAAATACATCTACTCAAATATCATTTATGAATATCAATCATGAAAATCTAGCTTTTCTTTTAATTTAAAATGAGGTGATGTTACAATGAGTATAACATGATTACAGACACAATTCACACCCATATGAGAGATATTCAATCTACCAAAATAAAATCTCTAGTTTCAAAAGCAACTGTCATAGAGCCCACAGATACACTTGCACATGTAATCAGTAAAATTACCAAGAATAATTCCTATGACGTTTTTTATCTTAAAGATAAAAGTGTGCTTTCTACAAACATTAGAGCACTGCTAAATGCAAAAAACATCAACAACATGAAAGTTGAGCCATTTCTTTATCCCATCCCACATGTTACACAAAATGATTCTATTCAAAAAGCAGCAAACATAATCACTCATTATAGAATAAGAGAAGTACCTGTAATAGACAAGAACAAAATTATTGGCGTGGTAACAGCCAAACAAATTATTAAACTACTTTCATCAAAAGATAACAAATGGATTAAAGCTAATTTGATTTACACTCAAAATCCAATCACAGTACCTTCTGATGAATCGATTAGCAATGCAAGACGAATTATGACTACTAAACGAATTGACCATCTTCCAGTATTGAATCAAGGTAAAATTAAACAGGTTCTTACGTCATACCATGTACTGCAATCAATCATGCCATCAGAAAAACAAGGACGGAAATCCATGGTTACAAGAACTGAGCATGCATTAGAACTTAAAATTGGCAACACAGGAAGTACTAGAATCCCCCAATGTTTGGCCAATGATGATTTAAACAAAGTTATCAATTCAATGATTAAAGCAGATACCACGTGTTGTTTAGTTAATTTGCATGATAATCTTCAAGGCATTATCACTTTTAGAGATATACTAGGTTTACTTGCATCCAAATTAGAAACTCCAATTCCATTATACATTGTTGGCATGCCAGAAGATCAACAAAATGTAAATTTGATTAGTTCAAAATTTGGAAAAACGCTCAAGAAATTACAACAAGTGTATTCAGAGATACATGAAGCCAGAGTTTCAATAAAACAACAAAGAACTGGTAATAAAAAAGAAGGAAAATATGAGGTATCTATTATGATTATTACTCCTCATCATACTCCTCTAATTTATCATTCAGTTGGATTTGATTTAAGTGAAGTCTTAGAAGAACTAAGTGACAAATTGTTAAGAGTGTTATCCAAACGGGCAAAAAATAGAACAAAAGACAGCATCCGAAAAATTGGATTGCCCATATTCTAATTAATAAAATTGATTCCAAAAATATTATGGATAATTCATAATAATTAACTTAGTTTCACAAAAAATAATTATAGAAATTTAAGATGACAGATTGTTTTCTTTATTTTTTAGAGTAATCTAGATGTGTTTAAAGTGATTTTATATAATCTCGTATAGTCTGAGCAGATATTTGTAACAAGTTACTCTCAGATTCGTTTAATTTTATTTCTATGATTTCTTTAACACCATCTTTGTTTATTTTTACAGGAACCCCCATGGAGATGTCTTTTTCACCATATTCACCGGTTAATACAATTGATGCAGGTACGACTAGTTCATCATTTTTGATTATTGTTCTAATAACATCAAAAGTATTCTTGGCAATACCAAACTGTGATCTACTACCAAAAATTCTTAGAGATTTCCAGTAATTCTGAATTTCTATTGAAATTGTTTGTTTTTCTGCCTCATCAATTATCTCAAGTATATTTTTTTCATTAATTTTTACTCTGGAAAATATAGGCACCATAGAATCACCATGTTCACCTAACACTAGTGCATTAGTAATTTGTGATTGTTTAATCTTAAATTTTTCTGAAAGTAAGTATCTAAATCTACTAGAGTCCAAACTTGATGCAATACCTATTACTTTATTTCTTGGTAATTGAGTTTCTTTCTGAAAAATAAATGTAAGAATATCTAATGGGTTAGAAACTATCAATACAATTGCAAAAGGGCAGTATTTTTTTATTTGATTTGCAATTTCTTTAATCATCCTAACTTGTGCACCCATCAATTCGGTTCTACTTTTTAGATAAACTCCTGTACTAGCGGTAATTACAACAATATCAGAACTGCTTATTTTAGAAAAATCATCAGTGCCATGAATTGAAACATCTGAGTTTTCAGGTATGGCGTTGGATAGATCTAAAGCATTACCAATTGCTTTATCCTTTGTATGATTTACTAATAGAACATCATCTAATGAATTAGAGATACAAAGAAAAGCAATTGCCGAACCAACTTTGCCACTACCTATTATGGAGATCATTCTAGCGTAATCTCCTCTATTTGATAATCAATACAGGACAACTAGATTTTTGGAGCACTCCATTTGCAATACTTCCGAGAATCAATTTATCGATTCCAGTTCTTCCATGTGACCCCATTACAATGAGACCAAATTTATGAGATTTTGCATAAGTTGTTATGTCTTTAACAACAGAAAGGGATCTTAAAATTTGTGATTTCATTGAAATGTTTGACTTGTTTGCAAGGGTTTCTAGTTTTTCTATGTGTGGAGTTATGGCTTTTTTCTGTTTTTTTAATAATTCAGCATCTGCTCTGGAATCATAGAATTTGTGATGCCATGTATCTACTTGAATGCATATCAAAATTGTAATTTTAGAGTCATATTTTTTTGCTATATCTAATGCAATTTTGAATGCATGAAATGACTTGTTGGATAAATCAAAGGGAACAAGAATATTTTTGAACAACATTGTTTGCAATAATGCAAGTATGTTATTAAAACTCATAGGACATTTTTAGAGTTGAACACATACCTAGAATGAGTGCATTGCAATGCAATGTATTCTTACTTGTTATATCAAAATGGAATGCAGATACGCTATGCAAGCATTAATTTCAGGAAGAAAGATAGATGATGACTCAAGAAAAGACGCCATTCTTGAAGTTGTATCGGATAAATACTGTCGTACTATTTTAGAAAATACGATGGAAAAACCAAAATCTGCAATAGAGATAAGCGCTGAAACTAAAATTCCAATAAGCACTGTTTACAGAAGACTGCAAACTTTACATGATAACAAACTGCTAGGAATTTCGGGTTCCATTAGTGCTGACGGTAAGAAATACTTTCTGTACAAGAGTAGAGTCAAAGCCATAGCTACATCATTTAATGGAAGCAATATCGAAATTGAAGTTGTTCCTAATACTTAGTATGAGATTCTTTTCATTGTGGTGAAATCATGTCTGATAATCAAAGTTCTATTTTAAATCAAAAAATGAGAGAGATACAGAATATGGAAAAAAGGTATTCAACCCCTATTATTACCATTAGACCAGAATCATCAATTTTTGATGCATTGTTACAAATGCAAACAAATTTTGTCAAACATATCGTAATTACTACTAAAAACATACCTGTTGGAATTGTTACTGAGAGAGATATCAACAGATTTCTTGGCGAAGATAAAACTGCACATGCAATAGATGAAATTCCAATTAAACATGTAATGCAAAAAAATGTAATGACAATAAATGATGGGATAGAAGATCATTTTGATCAATGTGCTACAAGAATGGAAACTTTCAAAATTGGGTCAATTGTAATTGTCAATGATGATGGGGAATTATCAGGCATTGTTTCAAGAACAGATTTAACAAAATATTATGCCAGAGTATTTGGTGGAAACTACTTGGTGAAAAATTTTATGAGTAAGAAAGTAGTGACTTGCAGAAGAACTGATTCTCTTAAATTTGCATCAAGTTTAATGAATAAAAATCAAGTTTCAAGACTTGTTGTAACTGATGAAGAGGGTTATCCAGTAGGTCTTATTAGCACAAATACATTGTTGATACATAGTGATTATTTTACTAAAGGTAAAACACGAACTAGGGATTATTTACTTCCGATAAATGGAGAAAAACTTACAGTAAAGGATTTACTAACTGATGATCTTTTAACAATAAATGAAGAAGAAGATCTTGCAGTAGCAGCAAGCATAATGATAAAAAATAAAGTTGGTGGAATTCCAGTAGTTGATTCAAATCAAAATTTGATTGGAATTGTGAGCAAAACAGATATTGTAAGGGCTTTTTCTATTGTAGGCCTTCATAAAGAATTAAAGTCAAAATACAGAGAATTGTATTAAATTAAGACTAAAGTTTGAATTGATTAATTGATTTAATATAATGCCAATCCCATTTAGTATTGAAGTTAAATTCAATGAAATATACGCCTAATAAACACCTCCATACTCCAAAAAAAGAAACAACACGTAGTATTACTTATCGACTTCCAACAAAAATTGTAGAAGAACTAGAAACAGCTGCAATGAACAAAAACATATCACAAAATGTTTTGGTAAAACAAATTCTTGAGAAATATGTATCATGGGATCGTTTTAGTGATAAAATGGGCATGATTCCGATTCCTAAAGGAATATTGGATTCCCTCGGTACTGAAATGAATGGTGAAAATATCTCTGAAGTTATTAAAATGATTTTACCCTTTATCAAAGATACAGTTCTTTTTATGAAAGGAAAATATGATTTGAAACGATGCATTGAAACATTAGAAGATTACATGCGAGCATCTGGAATGAAATCAGATCATAGAATTGAAGGAGCAATACATCATTTTATCATCCAACATGAATTAGGTATGAATTGGTCATTTTTTACTGAACAACTATTAAAAGAAATTTTTAATCAATTTCTGCCCAACCAAAATATCAAATTTCAGACAACCAAAAATACGGTCATTGCAACAATAGCCTTGGGCTCAGAATTTAATGAGCATGATTACTAATGTGTATTATAGTAATTTCCAAATTTAATAATTGTATTTTGTTTAAAAATAGAAGATAACTACGCCTACTATATTGTCAAAGGACAGATTGCTGATACTGGTTGCAGTTGTGATATGTGTTATAGTTTTAGGAGGAATGATGATATTCATAGGACAGGGAAATATCCGACATGTAACTATTTCATGGCAAGAAAAAATTGAACAGACTGTTGCTTTTGAAGATATTGATGGAAATGTCCAACTAAAAGGAATTTCTGGAATAGGTGGAGAACCAAATCCTTATCTTGTAATTAGAACAAATTTTGCATACATGTTAACTGTAATTAATAATGGAGATAAACACCATAGATTATACATTGAAGGATTAAATGTTCAGACAGATCTTTTAGAATCTGGACAACAAGAGACTTTAACAATTTATCATACAGAAGAAGGAATCTACAAATATTATGACATACAACAAGGACTTGAATTATTAGGATATCTTGAAGTACGTACTGTAATTCCTAGTGATGAATTTACCGGGTTTTTTCGTGATCTCATATGATTAGTTTTTTGTTCAGACTTGATTATGTTGGAATTTTTACATAATGTCAAAACATAGACTAAAAAAACTCTCAAAGATTTTTGGTCCTGGAATAATTACGGGAGCTTCAGATGATGACCCATCTGGAATTGCAACCTATACTCAGGCAGGAGCACAATATGGCACTGGGGCACTATGGTTTTCCTTGTTTATCTATCCGCTAGTAACAACTGTACAAGAAATGTGCGGACGGATAGGTCTGTTGACTGGAAGTGGATTAGCAGGAGTCATTAAAAAAAAGTATTCCAAAAAAACAGTATTCCCAATAATCACATTGCTTCTTATTGCAAACACAATAAATATTGGTGCAGATATTGGCGCAATGTCTGCTTCTGTAAATCTGATTTTCCCAGGATTTCCGATTCTTCTCACTACAGTGCTTTTTACTGCAACAATAATTTTATCCGAAATTTTAATTCCATATCAAAAATATGTCAGGATATTAAAATATCTGACACTTTCTTTGCTTGCATATTTTGTCACTGCTTTAATTATCGGGGCAAACTGGCAAGAAGTTTTTACTGCTAGTATTATCCCACACATAGAGTTTACTCCCGCATTTTCTATGATGTTTGTAGCACTCTTTGGAACCACCATATCACCTTACTTGTTTTTCTGGCAGACATCAGAAGAAGCAGAAGAAGATGTTGCAAAAAACAAGATTAAAGGAATTGGAGATGGAAAACCGCACATCACAAAACGCGAAATCAAAATGATGCGCATAGATGTTATGCTTGGAATCGGGTTTTCTATAATTACAATGTGGTTTATTATTATGACTGCAGCAGGAACTCTTCATACTGGTGGAATTTCAGATGTTATCACAGCAGATCAAGCTGCAAAAGCACTTGAACCTCTAGTGCAGACATTTCCAAATTCAGGACAAATTGCAAAAATAATCTTTGCACTAGGAGTGATAGGCACAGGCATGTTGGCAATTCCAATACTTTCTGGCTCTTCTGCCTATGCATTATCTGAAGGATTTGGCTGGAAACAAGGATTAAGCAAGAAATTCAAGGAAGCCAGATCATTTTATTTGATAATAGCTTCTTCTACAGTAGTTGGATTATGGATTAATTTTATGGGATTGGATCCTATCAAAGCGTTATACTATACTGCCATAATTAATGGAATAATTGCAGTTCCTTTGCTGATAGCGGTCATCAAAGTTGCAAATGACAAGAAAATACTACATACACATACCAATCGAAGATTATCTAATGTTTTAGGATGGTTTACGGTTGCAATAATGGGTTTTTCCATTATTATCATGATCTTTACATGGACATACTGATCCATCTTCATCAGCTATGGATAAAAATAATTGTACAGTAAACAAATACAAAGAAAAATTTCATCATAGACAGATTACTTTCTAAATAATTGTGTAGAGTCAATGTCTGAACCTACACACATATCACTAAACTCTTCAGGATTCAGGGAATAGCATACTTTTGGCTCAAATTGTGTGACTTGGACTTCTTTTTTCTCACTAAGTTTTTTTATTTTATCCAATGAATTTTTTTCTAATATTTTTTTAATAATAGATTCTTTGATTTCTGATTTTATGGGTTCATCTGTTATAAAACTCGCAATTCCTCTAAATTGAAATCCTTTCAAATCCTCTTTGTTGAAAACAGAAATGGTGACCCAAGGATTTGTTTGGATATTTTTGTAAGATTTGTGTTTGAAAAAATCTAGCCAATAGATCACATTTTCATCAATTCTAAAGAAAATTCTAGGGGATACATTTGCCAGATTATTTGTTCCTACAGTTCCTACTACAAAAATGCCCTGTTTTTCGATGAATTCTTTAATCTCGTTTGGAATTTTTATCATAAATCAACGTAATCTTTTGTAGACTTCCTGAAATTCTTTGGAAATGTTATATGCAATATTTTCTATGTGAGTTATTTCTGTTACTGATTTTTTATCTTTAGATATCACTCTCATCATTGTCATACATTTGTGAATTTGGTTATGTTCTGGTTCTTTATTATCAGTCCAAGTTTTAAAACAATCTTCAAAATCCAAACAAAATTTGAGAATGATAATTTCCCAATCACTTGTAGTATGAGATATTTTTAGAGAATTAGATAATTCCTTGAATTCATTTTTTCGATCTCTTAGTAAAAGATCCAAAGCATGTCTTGCTCGTTCTTCTTCAAATCCAGTGATTAATTTGATTCGATTCATAATAATAAAAGAAAGCAATCCAATAATTAAAAGATAATGCGATAATTCTCACAACTGATAGTCAGGCTATTAAGTAAATTAATCACAATCAAGATAAAATATTTAAAAAATAAAACAAGAAAATTTACTGGATAGATATTGATTTTTTCTTTTGTATTTCTGTTGGTTTTGATTTTGGCATGGTAATATCCAATACTCCATCAGTGAGTTTTGCCATTACTTTACCAGCTATTATTTTCTCAGATAGAGGTAATGATCTGTAATAGGATACCTGACTTCGTTCTTTTCTGAGATAGTTCTTTTTCTTTTCTTCAGATGCTTCTTTATGCTCTGCTGATATTTCTAAAGAATTATCAGTGACATTTAGTTTAACTTCATTTTTCTTTATGCCAGGTACATCCATTTTCACTCGAAATTGATTACCTTCATCTATAACATCACAAGATGTCTGGGATATGTTTGGCAGGTGCGTTGATGGAAATGACGAAAAAGTTTTTTCCATGTCTCTACGTAGATTTTCTATTGATCTGTCAATGTCTGTCCAACTAGATGCCCAAAAAGGAGCAATTACGGTGGATTTTTTTGGTGAATTTTTTGTTTCAACCATTGGAAAAAATTGGCACTTGAACTATTTAATATACAAATATGATTCTCTATTTTGAAAATCATTTGATATTGCAATAGAACATACTCTAAAAATAATGAATAATCTACAAGATAGGAACATCTGCTTATCGACACAAAAAAACACTAACGGACAATCTAATGCACACTTTTTGTACGGTTAGACGCCTAAATTATTCAGTAAGTGCATTTTTAAAATTTCATAATAATATGGGGCTGGCAGTCCAACGCATGGACTGCCAGCTTGTTCCCCGAACGGTTTGAATTCGATGTCAATTTAAAGTTCAGAATTATCTGATTTAAATGTTTGAAATTATCCCCAGTCGAGTTTTTTTGATTTAATTTTTCTTGCAGAGCCAGCCAAAACTCCAATCGTGATTCCAAGATGATAAAGAAAATACAAAAAAACCTCAAAAGTACTAGGAGTTAAATCAGTAAATCTGCTAAGACCAGTCAATAGCAAGATAAGCAAACTAAAAAAGAGAACAAAGATTTTGGCAACACCATGAATATGAGTAAATTTTAGCAATACAAATGTCATAACGGTTACAGAAATTGCAAATACTGCAAAAAATCCGGCATTCATTCCAAATACAAGAAAAAGTAATGACGCCAATTCTCCAGGGGTGTTAGCTTGAAAGACATTAGAGAGAACAATTTTGTCAGGAGATGCAAAACGTGGTACGCTTAAAATTGCATTTACAAGAAACAAGAAAAATAAAGATATTGAGACAGTTTTTACATGATTCTGTAGACGGGGAAATCGTAAAAGTATCGCTCTACCCAAAACAATACCTTGAAAAATCCCAATTACAAATGCACTTAAAATTGCAATTACCGAAAAAATGGGATCTTGAAAGACTTCAACTAAAAATGAGAATAATGCCATAGTTAGAAAATTATCCCAATTACAATATTAGTTACAAGATACATGGTTTTGGTAAAATAAGCAAAATAATTTCATCAAAGATCTAAAAAATATATGAACAAATCAAGAGTAAATTTAATAATTTCATCATTAGAAAGGCACCTATGCAAAAGATCGCGGTTTTGTTGGGATTAATTGGAGTACTAGTTTTTACAACAAATTATGCATATTCGCAAGAAATGAGTCTTGCCACATTTCAAGAAACAGCACAAGTAATAATTGATAAAAGCATATCTCAAAACGTCACAGCGTCAATTGCCCTACAAAGTACAAGTATACAGGAAATAAAAATTCCTGCCGAATTAGAGCAAAAAATTAGAGAAAACGATAGGATAACGGCCATAGTTTTGACAAACCAAAATCAGTGTATTTTGGGCGTGTATGATGAATCATGTATAATCATAAATGTTGCAAGAGACCCAGCAGACAAGGATTTTTCAGCAATTCAAAACTCAACAAAAAAGATTGCGGAATTATTCATTGATGAGGTAAATCAAACATTTGATACGAATGCAAAATTTCATTCTATATTTATTCAAAGTAATGATGAGCTTGGCAGAGCCCTTGAAACATCAGGAACAATTTCAGGTAGGGGTACAATATCTGCAGTGTATACAATGCCTATGGAAGATACAGAATCAATGTATGAAAAAATCTCAGCATTGTTACTACCAAAAGTCATCAGAGAATCTGGAGGATTTTATGACATAGCAAAGAATCTATCCAAAGAAGAAAAATCAAAGATGACATTTTCAATCATACCATTGGAAAATAAATCATTGCTACAATTAAAATTATCAATAGATTATCCAAATATGGCATCATCAGTTAAAGAAATTAATCCATTAGAGTTTTTGAAAGCAGACGAATTGAAAAGATCAGATTATTTTTCAACAGGATTTTATCCATTAAATTCAATACTACAAGTTGTAATACTATCTCCAGAATCCACTAATGTATCAGATGTAAGAGGAAACATAATTCCGACTCAAATAACAGATGGTGAAAAAATCCCGAAAGAAATTACAAAAGAGGGGTGGATTTTTGATCCAGAGCAAGGAAAAAAAATTCAAGGAAAATATATTTTTGGTGAAAGAACATCAATTAACAAAGATGAATTAGTTTTTTCATTAGGCGGTAGTGAATTGGTAGCACCAAAAAACATTGGAACATCATTTGATGAATCAAGTATTATTGTGATAATTATCACAGTGGTAGCAATTGCAGCAGCAGTGTTTTATCTCAAAGGATATAAGAAATAGAACTATACAAGTAAAACAGCAGCCGCAAAGACAGTGGTCCACCTACCATCCTTATCACCTTTTGCTGATTGAGTAACATTTTGTGTTTTGTATATCTGACCAGAGATTGTCCATTGTTGTCTTTTTTCATTCCAGTCTTTATCAATATCAAATGGAATACCTAGGGATGATGCAAGCATTTGGGCTGCAATATCTTCAGCATAATCACCTGATTGTTGTTCATTTTGCCCATATGATTCGTATTCTGAAAGATAGCCGTATCGATTCGTATCTTTTGGTCGCGCAATACCAACTGATGCAGAACATAATCGGTGAGCCTCATTTGTCTGATTCTTTGAATAAATTGTAAACAAAATTTGTCCGGGCTTGATTTGCTTGAGACCCTCATTTCTGGAAACTAATTTTGCGTTTGGTGGAAATATACTTGAAATTAAAACAAGATTGGTACCTGAAATTCCAGCATCTCTTAAGGCATATTCAAAACTCGTCAATCGATCTTCATGAACACCTCTGCCATTTGTGAGGAATAATTTTTTGGGAACTAAATCTAGCAATTCTTTTTTTATGAAATTGTTTTATTATTTATACTTTGATTAAAAACCTCAACAGATGTTTTCAAAAAAAATATGTGATCGCCATACCATGTTTTTCTATGTAGTATCTCAAAATATCTTTTTAATCATCCACTTTTGTCAATAGCATATCAAGGCAAATTGAGCTTTAATGAGTTAGATTTTTTTATAATGCGCAATAACAGAGAATATGTTAGAAGAGTTTTTTCAAACAGATAGTTTTGTGATTGGATACTATATCCTAACAGTAGGAGCGTCACTTCTTCTTATTAAAGAAACGAAAAAAAGAGTCAAGGACCTAAAAATAGGAATTAACTCAATAAAGTATGCGCCTATACCGTTTGGAATTTTATTTGCATATATTATTTTTGCAAACGATTTTGTTGAAACAATACCGATTCTAAATTGGAGTTGGCTTGGATACAACATTGCTTTTGGTCCATTTGCAGATCAGGGATTTTGGGGCATAGTTCCTTTTATTCCATTACTAGTGTACATGTTTATTCACATTAACTATGTAGAAGAATTGTATTTTAGAAAATCAAAAAAGATGGTAGTGGTGTGGGCATTTGTCCATATTGCAATGGGGGTAAAAGTACACATGGCAATATTACTACTACCAATCGGATTTTTGTTCAAATACATTTATGACAAAAAAGGAATAAATCATTCATATGCAATGCATTTTGCAACAAATATACTAGTTGTCATTGCGCTTTTTCTTTCTTTTTTCATTTAATTCTGGTGTCTGAGTAAGAAGGAGCCAAACAAAAAATGTACCCAAAGCGAAATTGATCACGCCCATAAATGTGATTAACACTTTTGCTTGAGGTGGTGCAACATACAGACCAACAACAATTCCAAGAATACCAGTACCAAAAAACATAATCATCATAATTTTAAGTCGTAAGGGTTTAACGTATTTCATGGATTATTCACGGATTCACAGTATTATAATCTGATGGGCCAATACATCAAATAAGAGAATGTATATTTTTAAAAAATTACAACTCTAATCTAAAAAATAAACTCAGTTTCAAGACACATTGCTAAAGTTTATTTCAAATACCTTTAGCTGGTAACACTTTAAAGATCCAGAATATTTATTGGATTTTGTGCCAATATAGCTCAGCCTGGTTAGAGCATCAGATTTGTAATCTGAGGGTCGTGGGTTCGGATCCCATTATTGGCTTTTTAAATTTTATAAAAATAACTTCGAAAGAGTAAGAAAAAACGACGTTAAGCGTATTTCAGCCTAATATCTTCCTCTATTTTCAAATCTTGGCTTTCTATGTTTTGGTAAACATTCTTTGCAGAAAACATCTCTACCTTCAACTGGTTGAAAAGGTACCTGTGATTCTTTTCCGCAATCAGAACATGTACATGGATACATTTTGCGATCGTCTGTTGACATTATTTTGGATAATTATGATGGAATATAAGAACTGTGAGAATAAAACAAGGTAAAATTTGGCAATACGAATAAGTATGTTATAATTTAAACAAGCCCAAATGAATTTTGATGAAATAAAACTAAAGCAAAATGAAACTAGCGGAAAAATTTCCATTAAAAAATCAACGTTTAATGCTTTAGTAATTTCAGTAGTAGCAGTTAGTTTGATAGCTGTATTTTTTGCAGGTTCGTATACTAGCTTAAAATCAGATGAAATAACAAAATCTGAATTAAACGAGGCAATTTCAAAACTTGAAGCAAAGATTTTGAAAAATCAGCAAGTAACGGAACAACCTAACGTACAGCCAATTAGTGTATCAATAGACGACGATCCAATCAAAGGGGATCAAAATGCACCAATTACGATTGTAGAGTTTTCTGATTTTCAATGTCCGTTTTGTGCTCGATTTCAGATTCAGACACTTCCATTAATTTTAGAACAGTATGTAGAAACAGGAAAAGTAAAATTCGTATACAGAGATTTCCCAATACAAAACAGTCACCCTAATGCAATGCCAGCAGCTGCAGCATCAGAATGTGCACATGAACAAGACAGGTATTGGGAATATCATGATACATTATTTGAAAATCAAGTAGTTTGGAATAAGGTGGAAATGACATCTGCAATTACAATCTTTAAAGAATTTGCAACAGAATTAGATTTGAATCAAGAACAATTCGATTCTTGTTTGGATTCAGGAAAATATATCGAAGAGATCAACAATGACCTAAATGATGGAAGAGATTATGGAATAGCTGGGACTCCAGGATTTTTCATAGGAAATGAAAAAATAGGATTTGTAAAACTAAATGGAGCCCAACCTTTTGAAGCATTCAAGAGCATAATTGATTCTCAGCTAAACACATGAGAAATAAGAACAAGCGTTTATTAGACCTAAAAGTGATTTAGAAATATCGGAATAATGACGAGTGGGCAATGAGCTTTTTCGTCATTGCTTAAGAGAAGAAAAACAAAATGACAAAATTTCAAGATTTAGGATTAAAAGAAGAGATACTGAAAGGAATTCGTGAAATGGGTTATGATGAAGCATTTCCCATTCAAGAAGCAGTAATCCCGGTGTTACTTACAGGTAGAGATGTCGTAGGACAAGCACATACTGGTTCTGGAAAAACAGCTGCATTTGCTTTAGCCATGCTTCAAGAAATACAACCAAAAAAAGGAATTCAGGGTTTAGTCATGGCTCCAACAAGAGAGCTTGCAATGCAAATTACAGGAGAGATAAAGAAATTCGGCAAATATACAGGAATCAGAGTAGCAACAGTATACGGAGGTCAGGGAATGGGCTTGCAGCTAGATGCATTAGATAGGGGTGTAGAGATAGTAGTTGCAACACCTGGAAGATTAATTGATCATCTTAAACGTGGCTCAATAGAACTTGGTGATATTACCCACATTGTGTTAGATGAAGCAGACACCATGTTAGATATGGGATTTATTGACGATATTCAGTTTATTTTAGATCTTGCTCCAGAAGATAGAGTTATGTCATTGTTTTCAGCAACAATGCCAACTACAATTCTCAGACTTTCTGAAGATTACTTGAAAAATCCAAAACAGTTTCTTCTTGATGCAGATGATCTTAGTGGAGAAGGAATAGATCAGGCATATCTTGTAATCAAAGATAGAGACAAAATGAAATATCTTATTGATTTTATTAAACCAGTTAAAGGTCAAATCATAGTTTTCTGTTCTACAAAATACAGAACCCGTGATGTTGCCAAATTCCTTCATCAAGAAAAATTTGATACAGTAGCAATCGAAGGAGACATGTCACAAAGCAGACGAGAGCAATCAATGGCAAAATTCAGAAATGGTAAAGTGGATATTCTTGTTGCAACAGATGTTGCTTCAAGAGGAATAGATGTGCCAAGAGTGGAACTGGTAGTCAACTATGATGTTCCAAATCAAGAAATGGTTTATTTTCATAGAATTGGAAGAACAGCAAGAGCAGGTGCGAAAGGAAGAGCAATTACACTAGTATCATATTCATCAGTAGGAGATTGGAATTTAATAAAGCGTCAAATCAAAGTGGAATTGACAGACTTGAATAAAGAAATGGGAATAGAAATTTCAATTCCTGATCCTCTAAAAAGACAAGTCCCATCTAGAAGATATGGTGGTGGAAGTTCATCAAGATCTGGTGGATATTCTAGAGGTCGTTCTGGTGGATATGGAAGATCCGGGGGATATGGAGGATCTAGTAGAGGAGATGCAAGAGATGATAGAAGTGGCGGAAGAAAAAAGTACGGAGACCGTGGTGGAAGAAACAGCTATGGTGGACGCAGTAGATGGTAATAGATGTAAAACTTAAAGACAAGTATCAGAACAATTATTCGAAGAAAAAATAATGCATGACGGATTTGTTTTATTAAATTGTGATCTTGGCTCAGAAGAATACATTATAGAAGAATTAAGACAAATGCCTAATATCAAAAACGCATATCTTACATTTGGAGCATATGATGTAATTGCAGAAATAAATACCAAAGACCAGAAGACATTTGACAAAGCAGTTGCTGGAATTA
>JAHFUX010000021.1 GCA_023264875.1 Nitrosarchaeum sp. | reverse complement strand
TGTTTGTAAACTCTTATGCAGTTGTAGATGGAGATCTATATCTTGAAAATAATTCCTTTCACAATGATTCTGATGATTTATTTGATTCAGATATTTTAAAAATTGATTCAGATTTTTTTAAAGTAAATAATTCTAAAAGATATATTGTTTTTGGAACAGGTTCTGACAATTCAAATTTTTTAAAACAAAATTCGTTATATGGAGTTCAATCTAATGGGGGATTTTTTTATGTTGCAGTACTTCCAGAAAGCTCAATTTCAAATCTAATTTCTCAAGGATACTCTGTTATAGAAGATTTCAAGTTGGATTTTCATTCTGATATTTCTAATGTAACTGATGCATCTAGAATTGGTGAAATTACAGGTTCTACATTAGCACAAACAAAATACAATGTTACTGGAAATGGTATTAACATAGCAATAGTTGATACAGGTGTAGATTTTTCAAATCTGGATATTCAGCATTCTCTAGCTAGAGACAAAAACAACCATCCTATAATGCTTGACTCTGATGGACAGGGAATCATACTAACAAATTCTACTTTTTTTGCATTCATTGATGAAAATAGCATTATACGAAATCACACAAGGCCAATTCCAGAAGAGATTACCTCATCAGTATACAAAACAAAAGATGGTATTTTTCTAGATATATCTCAAGATGGGAAAGGAACACAAATTTTAATTTACAATTCATTTTTTCCACAATTTGGAACCTCTCCGATATTTAATGGAACACTAGATACTGATATTAAAATCGGCCAAGATGACAGAAATTATATCAAATCAAAAAGTGGAATTTACCATTTAGGTGTAATGTATCAAGGAGGACTGGAAGGACCGTTAGCTAGAATTCAAGTTGTACCTGTGCTTGTAGTGGATTCTTATATTGCAGGAATATATGATACTGTAATTCCTGATCTGAGTACTTCTTGGGAAGACTATACTAGATTTGATTTAAAATCAGGCGAGAAGCCAAAATATGATTTTGATTTTACAGACGAAGAACCAATTGTCTTGGGGAGTGGAAAAGAATTCCTAGTTTATGATTCTAATAATGATGGTAAAGCAGATTACAGTGCAGGGACAATAGGGGCTCAAGTACTGGATGTTTATGGTGTGATTCAACACAAATCTGTTGATGTTGATAAAACACTAAAGGCAATTAATGGAACTTTATTGCCTGCATTTGATCCTAAAGGAGAATTTTTTGGAGTGATGACTGATTTTATGGGGCATGGAACATCTAGTGCTTCTTCTATTACATCAAAAGGTGAGCAGACATATGACATTTACAATAACACTGAAAAATTTACAATTAAGGGAGTTGCACCAGGTGCAAAAATTGTTCCAGTAAAATCATTATGGGTAGGTGATACTGTTTATGCTTGGTTATGGTTATCTGGATTTGACAATCAAGAACATAGCTGGACTTTTACTGGAAAACCAAGAGTAGATATCATCTCAAATAGTTGGGGAGTTTCAAATTTTCCATCATTTGATGCTGCACCTGGAATGGATGTTTTATCTATAATACTTGGTATACTTTCTACTCCTCATTCACTTGATGATAATTATCCTGGTGTAACAATTGTTTCAAGTGCAGGTAATTCCGGACATGGTTATGGAACAATTGGTATGCCTAATGCATCTCCGTTTGGAATTGCAGTTGGAGCTACTACAAACAATGTCTTTGTTGGTTATGGTCCATTTAAAGATCAACCAAGATTTGGCAGTACAACTTCACACTTTAATGATGTAGTAGATTTTTCAAGTAGAGGTCCTGGAATTATTGGAGATCCAAAACCTGACTTGATGAGTATTGGTGCACACGGTTTTACACCATCTAATGTTCTTAAAACTACAAAGAACTCAAAAGAGGAATCTTTTTCCTTATTTGGAGGAACTAGTATGGCAGCACCTCTAGTTTCTGGAAGTGCTGCAATACTGATGGAAGGACTAAACAAGCAATCAAAGGAATATGATCCCTTTACAATCAAAAATATTTTGATGTCTACTGCTAAAGATCTTCAAAATGATCCATTTACTCAAGGATCTGGATTAGTAGATGTAAGTGCGGCATTAAGTTTTGTAAATGCTGAAGACGGAATATTTCTAGTTCATAATAATGCTTCATACAATAATATCAAAAATATTTTAAAACCTGCACTTGAATCCATAAATTCCACATCTATAGGATTTGAGAAATTTGAGTTTCCAACAAAAATCATGCCAATGACAAGTTGGTTTGCAGGTCATTTGCTTCCAGGAGAACACAGCAAAACAACTTTTACAATTGAAAATCCAACTGATAAACCAATTCAAATATCTATCAAACCTACAACAATATCTTTAATCAAAAATACTCAGTTTGATGGCACTACAAAAGTACGTCAACAAGATTCAATGCTTAACAAATCAGATGCATTCATTCCAAATTATATCAAATTATCTGATATCAAAGAACACAAAGAGTTAGGTGAATTTTTTGATGAAAATTTAATCCCTGCTGAATCCTCTTTGTTGATATTGAATCTGAATTTTCCATTTGATAATTTTATGAATAAAACAGATGTTCTTTATGCAAACGATATGAAAATCTCTTCATTATATCTTTATGATTGGATTGATAAAAACAACGATACCAACATAGCTAGTAATGAACTATCTATGATTAATAGAGCCGGATCATGGGGAACTGTTCAAGAACTTAGAATTACTGAACCCAATGAACAATTCAAAGGAACTCCACTAGTTGGTGTGTATCCTATTCCAACTAGATACTCTTACTATTTAGGTGACACAAAACAAAATTCAACTTCAATGGAGTATACATTATCTGCAAGTTATTATCAAAAAGATAAATGGTCTATTATCTGGCCCGAAGCTGAAACAATTACTGTGCCGGCTAATGATACTGCCAAAGTAGATATTTCTCTAGTTGTACCAAACGATTTGCAAACTGGTAATTACCAAGGGTTCATAACATTTGAAGGCAAAACACATACTGTTAATGCACCAGTCTCTTTTGTTGTAAAAAAAGAAATTGATCAAAAAGACTCACTTGTTTTAATTCAAGGAAAACAAAGTGATGATATTCTTTTTGGTAATGGCTATGTAAAAGGCGCATTTGATATGGCAAATAGATACATGGCAGGTGATTGGCGACAGTATTATTTTGATATTAAAGATGATTCAATAAATTCCGCAGCAATAGAATTATCTTGGAAAACTGATGACACAAACTTGTCCGTATTTGTTATGGATCCTAAAGGAAGAATAGTTCAAACCAATATGCCATCAGGAGTGTTTGGTCATTTTCTTGGCTGGCCTTCACTTGATTGGTTAGGCAATTCTGTTTTTAGTCAAGGTGGCGGATTTTTCCCTGTCAAAAACAAAGATAATACTTCTACTATACTTTATGTTCCAATTAATCAAACAGGAACCTATGCTCTTTTAGCTCATTCTACACTGTTTGGTGGAAATTCAACTATGGAACCAATTGTTCTTGCAGCTAAATTTTCTAACATTTCTTCAGAGATTCAATCAATACAGAACAATTCAAATAAAACAGAAATCATACCAAATCCCATAGAAAATATAACTACATCTGAATTTTCTGATGAATTAACCCACAATGATTCTCAAATTACAATTCAAAATAATACTAATGATTCCTCTTTTAACATTGGATTGACTATTGGTATTGGAGTTGGAATTGTGATCGGAGTTGTTCTGTTTTTAATTCTTAGACAAAAACCCAAGTAATTGAATAAGGTTTATAAGCAATTTGGCGAGTACGACAGCTTGAATGTCTGATCAGAGGACAAAAAAATCTAGCACGTTATCTAGAAGAGATTTTCTAAAATTAATGGGAGCTGCAGGCACTGGTCTGGCATTTGCTCCATTTGTTCCATTTGGAAATTTTATGCCAAATCCTTCACAGGCTAATCTTGAAAGAGTTCAAGTCATTTTACCTGATGGTACTCAAGCTAATGTCAAAACATTTCCTATTAATCATTCTGAAGTAATCACATATCCTAGTACTGGGGATCCTGCACTTGATGCAGAAGCATTTCGAAAGTGGCAATTCATTAGATTGCCACAAGAACTTGGCGGAGATAAACAAGATGTTTCATCTTTTAGAGCATATAGTATGGTTTGTCTTCATCTTTGGTGTTTATGGAAATATTGGCCTGAAGAAGGACGAAAGAGAGGGGAATGTCCTTGTCATGGAAGTATGTATAACCCTACAACTGGAACAGCATTTGCCGGACCTGCATCATTACAAGCTGCACCGTCTAACACACTAGCACAACTTAATTTTGACGTTGATGCAGATGGCTTTTTATGGGTTTTACCGCCAACTTGGGGCGTGAATGCTAATGGAGTAATAGGATATGGCCGTTTCATTACATAGACGTACTGGCGCAGTTGCCTTTTTTTACTGGCTCTGGGATGGACTAGACAGAACAATCTTTACTGCAATTAAATTTTCATTTCCTGCAAGATTTGTAAGTCCATTTGGATTTTTGGGAATGCTTACATTTGTTACATTTGTGATACTTGGCATTTCTGGAGCTTTGCTAATGTTTTACTATCAACCAATGTTGGATAGAGCTTGGGACAGTGTTCATTTCATAAATAATGATGTTCCATTTGGCTTTCACATCAGAAATATTCACTATCATGGTTCCAACGCAATGGTGCTTTTAGCAATTTTGCATATGTACTATCAATACTTTAGTGGAAGATACAAAATTAGAAATGAAATTTTATGGGCTACTGGAGTTATACTTGGAACAGTTACAATTCTAGAAGCATTTACTGGTTATGATGTTATCTTTAGTGAAAGGGCAGAACTTGCAATCAGTATTGCCGCATCTCTTACCACTTCAATTCCTGTAGCTGGACCAACTATCCGTGATGCAATGTTTGGTAGTGGGTTTTCAGACTTTGTATTGAGATTCTATGCACAGCATGTCTTTGTCTTACCACTAGTAATGCTTGGATTGATGGCAGTTCACTTTCCACGATTCTTGGTATTTGATGTACCTATGGTGATGGCAATTGGAGGGGCTATTCTGCTCACAGGAGGAGTATTCCCAATTGACATGGGATTCAAGTTTGAACCCACAGTACCGCCAGGTGTTACTGTCCCTGAATGGTATCTCACAGGACTATACGCATTTTTGAGGACGCAGTATGACAAGTTTGTTACCGGTGTACTCTGGCCTGGAATATTCATAGCATCATTTTTGCTTATTCCATTTATTGACAGATACAAGAAATTCTCATGGAAAGATCGTCCAATAATTACTGCATTTGGTATTACTGGAATTGCTCAAATTATGGTTACAACATACTGGGGATTCTATATTCCATCAGATAGTAAGATTCCTCTAGTACAGCGTTTGGTAATTGATCCAGTGTTTCTATATACAGTGATGATATTGCTAGTTCCACTAGGATTTGGATTCTCATATATGATGATCAAACTTGCAAAAGAATCTGAAAGAAAGGCTAAACTTGCCAAAGAAAAGGGCCCAAAGAAAGTAGCAACAATTAATCTTTCACAAAAATGGATTAATTGGTTAATTGTTGCACTCTTAGCATTTCAGGTATTTCTAAACATTGCAGCTTATAATGCCGCCTTGACTGGAATGAAAAATATTTCATTATTCTTTATTGGTATTATTTTAATAGTGTTTGCTGGTTTCTTCCATGTTTACAGATATGGATTGAATCAAGCAAAGATTGCACCTCCACCCCCACCGATACCAATACCAGAAGAGAAACCAAAAGAATTGACAGCACCACAATTATCTCCAAACACTAGTAAACTTTCAGAAGTACAACCACCTGATACTATAACCAAAGAATCAAAAGAAATTGTACAACAAATTCCAGCTTCAAAAGTTCAAGCAGATTTAGAAGTCAGTGCTAACAAGATTTCAGATTTTGGCTCTTCAGATCTAAAAAAACCCTAGTCTTTTAAAATTCTAAAAAAGCTTTATAAGAACTCCTGAGGTCTAAAAAAATCGTTGAGTGCAACATCAAGTCATGCGTATGGTATAGGAGTACTAGCAATCATTGTTGGTGCATCCGTAGGAGTTGTTTATTACACATCATTTTATCTTCCAGAATCTTTGGCAAAACCGCAGGTCTCTGAAGCAATCCTGGAGCCAATTAAATCTACAATAATAGAGATGATACCAAACTCCTCAAGTCCAGAACAACAAGATAACTTTATGCCAAAACTGGTTAACATACAATTGGGAATTGATAATCATATTGTATGGAATAACAAAGATACTACTCCACACACTGTAACACCCGATGACGAATCACTTGAAGATTCATACAGTGGACCATTTGGTTCTCCTGGAGTTGTAAAACCTGGAGAATCATACGAATTTACATTTACCGAACCAATTACATTTTCATATCATTGTGCACCACATCCATGGATGACTGGAAAACTGGAAATTACAGAATCTAGATTCTAGACAGAATACTTTGCAAAAATTATTTTACTTTCAATTTCTTTATGCTGCTCAATAATTGATGCTCGAAATTTTATCTCATGAACTTGTTTTGGCTCAAATCCTATTAATGCGGTAAATTCTGCTTTGTTTTCAGGCATAACATCTTTGTTAATGAATAACCTTGAAACATTTTGGGAGATTTTCTTTCCATTATATGATTTGTAGATAATATGTTCATTAGAATCTAAAATCTGTGTATTAATCACAACTCCATCATATCGTCCTGGATATGATACAACAATTATTCCTCTAATCTCTGAATTTGGGTGAATCTCTTTTGGCTCCAAGTTAAATTCAATATCTTTCACGTAAACAACGTCTATGAATCAGAATAAATAATTTTGTTAAAACGGGCCGGGAGGGCTTCGATCCCTCGACCACTGGATTAGAAGTCCAGCACTCTATCCAAGCTGAGCTACCAGCCCAAGAATCTGAAAATTAATTGTCATTTTAAGGGTTTACAACCATTTTTTCTGGTAATTTTCTCTTTCCATTTTAAACAAAAATTGTTGTGCATACCCAGCATAAGGTCCAAAATGCTTTACAATTTTTTCATGTAATGTGTTGTATTGTTTTTCTGTAATTGATTTTGTTTCAAGTTCAAATTTTTCTAAATAATATTTCTTTAAAATTCTAATCATCCATCTATCTAATGGAAATGCTTCTAGCTTATCAAGTGAAAATAACAAAATACAGTCTGCGACTTTATTTCCTATTCCTGGAACAGTTAGAATTGTTTCTTTTGCATTTTGATAGTTAGATTTTTTTAGCTGATCAAAGTCTATCTGTCTTGACTCAACCATTTTTGCTGCATCTATTATGAATTTTGCTCTATATCCAACACCACAATTTTGAATTTCTTGTATAGTTGCATTTGCAATTTTTTTTGGCTCTGGAAACATAGAAAATTCTTTATTGTCATATTGAATCTTTTTTCCAAATTTTATTGAAATTTTTTCTAAACTTGATTTAATTTTTTGAATATTAGAATTTGATGAAACAATAAATGATATAAAACATTGAAACGGATCTTGCCTTACTAATCTTAACCCAAGATATTTTTTTACAGCAATTTTTGTTGTTTTATCTTTTGAAATTGATTTGATTATATCTTCCATATCATCTGTATTTCTAAAAAAATCATATTTTTTGTTAGAATAGGATGTGATTTTTCCTAAATTGTTTATCTTTAAAATATCTTGACCATTGATGCCATACCAAAACTCTTTTTGTTTTGTCCAAAGAAAGACTTGTCCGCTATTGATCGTATTTTCTAAGTTAATTATACTATAATCTATCATTTTAGATAGTTATCACTTCATTTACATCTGGAGCATGAGCCTCTAAACCAAACTTTTCATGAATTTCTTGGGCAAATTTCTTACATGATTCTGTATCCCCGTGAACTGTTAGAACTTTAGGATTGCCTTTAATTTTTTTAACTACTTCAAAAAGTTCATTTCTATCTGCATGTCCTGAAAATTCAAATTGTTTTACTTCTGCAGCAACTCTCAGATCTTTTCCTCTAGTGGATACTTTTCCTGTATCTAGTAATTTTTTTCCTGGAGTGCCCTCTCCTTGATATGATACAAGTGCTATTCCATTTTTACTGTCAAATGAAAGTTCTTGCAAATAATATGTTGCATTTCCTCCTACTAGCATTCCAGCTGGAGAGATAACCACACAAGGTTCCTCTATTGCATGTTTTCTTTTTTCGTGATCTTTGATAGCAACTGCCTCATTAATGGCATCTGCAAACACTTTTGGATCTCTTAGATAGTCTGGATGATTAAACATTATTTCATTTACTTTTAGTGCCATGCCATCCATTATGATTTTATGTTTAAAGTTTGAACTTCTTAAAATACATGCCATTTCTTGAGAGCGCTCAACTGAAAACGATGGAATGAATAGCACTCCTTTTCTATCCATGACTTCATTTGCAAATTCAATTAATTCTCTTTCAGATTCTTTTCTTGGTTTTTGTTCTGTCTGTGAATATGTACTCTCAATAATTAAAAGATCAATGTCTCCTACATCCAAGTCTGCTTCACGAAGCATTCTTGAGCCATGTGTTTTGATATCACCAGTATAGAAAAGATGTTTTTTCTGAGACTCTACTAATACAGAGCCACCTCCAACCACATGTCCTGTTTCTCTTAGTTCAAAAGTTGCATTACCTTTGGTAACTTTTTCTTTGAATCCTATCTCCTTTGCATTTCGCATCATGTTGTTTAATTCAGGTAATCCAAATGGCTGAGCGTCTTTTGTAATTTTTAACATATCTTCTATGAGTAATCTTGTTAAATCAAAAGTCGGTGGAGTTGCATAAACATCAGTATTTCCACTTACAAACAGAGATGGTACATTTCCTGAATGATCAAGATGTGCATGAGTGATAATAATTGCATCCAAATCTTTTGGCTTTACATGCAATGGATATTCTGGCGGTGTTCCACGCTTTCCAAATAATACTCCATAATCTAATAACAGATTTGTTCCATCACAATTCACCAAAAAACCTGAACGCCCGACTTCGTTGGCAGCTCCTAAAACTTTAACCTCCAAGAAATAAATTGAAATTTTCTCTATGTTAAAACCTTCGTAGCACCGATCCGATCATTATGCATATAATAGAATCTACAAAAGCTTTAATTAGTGTAAGCTAAGACTCGATCGTCATGGGAAGAAGCTTCCAAGAATGGTTAAAACAACAAGATCAAGCAGTAGTTGCTAAAACACGTGCAGGCGACGAAGCAAACAAACCACTTCTTAACCAACTTAACTGGATCTGGGTTAACAATCTCATGAAACAGAGAGCAGACCTAAATCCATCTTCAGCTGAATTACTTGACTGGGTAACATCTGGTCAAATTGATGCAATGAGAAAATAAACGTGCTAAACACGTTATCTTTTTGTTTTTTATTATCTTACTAGTTTTTCTTCATGCACAACATTTTGTAATGTAAATGTGATAAGTTGTATCTACGATCAATTTCATAACCCTGTTATGAATTTCGATTATGGTTTAAATAGGAACCTAGTATTGATGAAATTGTAATGCCAATAGCAATACTTCCAGACATTGATGAACAAAGATGTATCGGATGTGCACTATGTGTAGAAATCTGTACAACTCTTGGTCCAGATGTCCTTAGAGTAAAACCTGTTGAAGGCTGGAAGAGAGGTAAAGCATTTGTATTTTATCCAGAAAGATGTATTTCTGATGGTGCATGCATCGGTGTATGCCCAACAAAATCAATCTTTTGGATGAGACCAATGAATTACACAGCTGGACAACCAGTACCTCTTCACAAAAACGGTATCTTCATCAAAGGTTGGGCAGAAGACGCTGCACTATAAGCAGTATCTTTTAGCACACACTTTTTTCTTATTTTTAATTAAACAATAGATTTTTTCTTTATTTCTTTTGGAAGAATCTTCATAAAGTATTTCAAAAATTCATCTGTCTTATCAAAATAAACTTCTAAAAATTGATTGTTTTGAAAAAACTTTGTCCATGTATTTTCAAATGTTGGAAAGTCTTTTGGTTCAAAATCCAATCTTGAAGTTTCATGATGTGCTGCAGGAAAAATATCTGAAATTTCAAGTGGTATTAATCCCAAATGTGGGCTATATTGGCAAACTTGGATAGATTCAATATCTTTGAATTTCCGTTTTAGTGATGAATATTCATGTGACAAGTATGCTGGTTTTGTATTGGATTCCTTGGTTATGATCAACGTTTTTTTCTTTGACTTGAACTTTCTAACGGTTTTATGATACGATTGAATCTCTGGACGATACTGATCCTCTTTTCCATACAGAAAAATTGCTTTTTCTTTGAATTTTGGAGTTGCTACTGCAAGATAATTAGAATTTTCGGTAAGAACCTCTATCATTTCAAATAATTTTGGATGTGCTCTTGCTTTTTTTAAGACGTACTCCCACAGTCTCCCTTCATGAATTGCCTGTTTTACCTTATCAACTTCAACTTTTATTGCATGTAAATTATGTAGCGCAATCTCATTAATTTTCTCAATACTTTCCATTTGGCGTAATTCATCAGGGGTATACTTTGAGCATATCTCACAATTACATGGGAATACCGAAATATCTGAAAGATTTCGTGTACCGTCATCAGTGATGTATCTTTCTTGTTTAGCATATAACATGTAAGAGGCAGAATCAAAAGTATCACAGCCAAGAGCAACTGCAAATGGTATGGTTAATGGGTGTCCTGCGCCAAAAAGATGTAGTGGTATAGAATGAGGCATATGTTTTTTTGCAGCTATGATCATCTGTGCTAATAATTTGTATTCATATGACTCCATGAATTCTACTGGGCTTCCCAAAGCTAGCATCTTAAAACCCATATCGACTAAACTTTTTGTTGATTTTGCTACAAGATCAAAATGTTCTCCACCTTGAATTGGTCCAATCCAGATTTGACCGTTATTCTCACTATCTTCAAGTGTTTTCTTTGAGACTTTGAGAGTATGGTTAACATATGATTCAGCTTTTTTCCATGCAAGTCCATAACCTGTAGGTTTGTCTAACGGAATTGCAAAATCTGTAAGAATTTTTTTTTCAAAATCTGCCATCTCTGGAGGTGATACTTTGACATCACCATATTCTAGAACTTGATATCCTCCTGAATCAGTCATTATGGCTCCGTCAAAATCTATTATTTTATGAATTCCTTTTTTTTCAGCTTCATCGCCGTAATTATTTCTGGTGATGTATGCATTTGTAATTACTAAATCAAAACCCATCTCTTTGATCTTCTTGGATGGAATAGTTTGTTTTACAGGATGAATAACTGGGACATAAGCTGGAGTTTCTATTTTTCCATGATTGGTATGAATTACTCCAATTCTTCCAGCCAAGTCACTTTTCAAAATCTCAAACAAGTTGATGTTTCTCAATAGTAGCGTTATTTAATCAATAAGCAAAAAATTTTTTCAAATCATTTTGTTTTGTTACTAAATCAAGCCAATCCACTTCTTCACTTACGCCTCTTCCGTTGATTATATTCAGTATTTTCTCTGTAACTTCTGAAATGCTTTTTCCTGTAACATCTACTTGGAATACCTTTGTTCCAAACTGATTTATTGCATCGTGCGCTATAATTCCTAAAATCTCGCTACCTGTATTTTCTCTAGTCTTTTCTTCAATATACTCTCTTTTTTTATAAACTGCAATCAAATCATATGGATTTCTTCGTAGAACGATCACTATCTTTACTTTAACTGATGATAGAACATACGGTGCTAAATGTCCCACAATTAAACTGGGACTGGAAATTTTCTCTTTAATTATTTTCTCTAATTCTAATATATCTACATCATTTGTATCTTCATTTTTCTCAAATAATCCTGCATCTCTGGCAATACTGTTTATGTCATTAATTGGTAATTTTAGATACTGTGAGATCTCTTTTGCTACTGTATGTTTTCCTACACCTGGATTTCCAGTAATTACTATGGACATATTATAAAATCAACATGAACTGAATTAAACAATTTCTGTAATACTAATAAGTGCAATCAAATTTTTGTGGGTATTGCAAATTGGCTTACTAGGAAAAGCAAATGTTGGAAAGTCTACATTTTTTTCAGCTTCAACTGAAACTCCTGTTCCAATAGGTAATTTTCCATTTACTACAATTCAGCCAAATATTGGTGTTGCATATGTAAAAGCTGATTGTGCATGCAAACACTTTGGCATCAAACATCACAATCAATTATGTGTAAATGGAATTAGATTCATACCAATCAAGCTAATTGATGTTGCAGGATTAGTACCTGGCGCACATGAAGGAAAAGGTTTAGGGAATCAATTTCTTGATGATGCAAGACAAGCAGAAGTCTTGATACATGTTGTTGATATTGCTGGGACCACTGACATTCAAGGACATCCTGTTCCAATAGGTACACATAATCCCCTTGAAGATGTTGAATTTGTTGAGGATGAATTTGATCAATGGTTTATAGACATACTTCGAAGAGAATGGGATAAGCTTACTAGAGAAATAGAACAAAAAAGAGCAAAACTAACTGATGGTATCGCAAAAAGATTTACTGGTTTGGGAATTAAAGATTATCAAGTACAAGATGTATTACATAAACTAGAACTGATTTCAAAAAACCCAAAGGAATGGAATGATTCTGATATCCAAACTTTTGTTAAAGAATTAAGAAAAAACACAAAACCAATAATAATTGCAGCAAACAAGGCAGACCTTTGCAAAGATCTTGATATAATTAAAAAAATCCCCAACACTATTGTAATTCCTTGCAGTGCTGAGACTGAATTACTGTTACGAAAAGCTGCTAAAGCTGGAATTGTAAATTACAAATCTGGAGATGAACAATTTTCTATAGTGGAAAATAAAGAAATACTACCACAACAACAAAAAGCACTAGACTTGGTAAAAACTGTGTTTTCAAAAATACACTCAACCGGAATTCAAAAAATTTTAAACATTGCAGTATTTGATTTGTTAAAACTCATTGTTGTTTTCCCTGTAGAAGATGAGACAAAACTAACAAACAAAAATGGTGATATTTTACCTGATGCAAAACTGTTACCGCAAGATTCTACTGCAAAAGATTTGGCAGGTTTGATTCATGCAGATATTGCCAAGGGATTTCTACATGCAATTGACTGTAAAACAAAACAAAGAATCGGTGGTGATCACAAGCTAAAAAATGGTGATGTGATCAAAATTGTTTCAACATTAAGTAGAGGATAATATGATTGGTCTAGGCGTTGAAAGTACAGCCCATACCTTCTCTTGTGCGATATTGGAAAAGAAAGGAAAACAAGGAAAAATTCTATCTGACGTGAGAAAAATTTATCGTCCTCCTGAAGGTGAAGGAATTCATCCAAGAGAAGCATCACGTCATCATGTTGAAAATAGTGCTATTGTGTTATCTGAGTGCCTTCAAGAGGCTGGAGTTACAATCAAAGATCTTGATATTATTTCATATGCAGCAGGACCAGGACTTGGTCCTTGTCTAAGAGTAGGAGCAGTAGTTGCACGTTCTCTAGCCTCTTATTACAATATTCCAATATATCCTGTAAATCACGCAATTGGACATATTGAATTAGGAAAATTACTTACTGGTGCAAAAAATCCACTAGTTCTTCTAGTCTCTGGAGGACATACAATGCTACTTGCATTTCTAAATAAACAATGGCGCGTTTTTGGAGAAACTTTGGATATTACATTGGGTCAGCTACTTGATCAATTTGGAAGATCACTTGGATTTGCATCTCCATGTGGAAAAAACATTGAAGACTTGGCTTCATCAACTTCTAATTATGTTCTACTACCATATTCTGTAAAAGGAAATGATGTGTCATTTTCTGGATTGTTATCTGCAACAAAATCAATTGTACCAAAAAGTAAAGCAGATGCATGTTTTTCATTACAAGAAACCGCTTTTGCCATGATTAGTGAGACAGTAGAACGAGCATTATCATTTACTAGAAAAAAAGAATTGTTAGTAGTTGGTGGTGTTGCTGCAAACAAAAGATTATCTGAAATGTTACAAGACGTTTGTAAAAGACACGGTTGTAAATTTTTTGTATCTCCGCAAAAATATGCCGGTGATTGTGGTAGCCAGATATGTTGGACAGGTTTATTAGAATCCCAAGTGAAAAAAGGTGTTTCTCTAGAAGAGACTTTTGTTACGCAATCATGGCGATTAGATTCAGTTAAAGTGGATTATTGATTTTTATGTTCTTTTATTGCATTTTCAATATTTTTTAGCCAATCTTTAGTATTGAACACTCCAAATTTGTATGTCTGCTCGCCCTCTTTTGTTTTGGCAGTAAAGCATACTTTTTTTATCAATCTTCCTTCTTTCCAAGCTTTGTTTACATCGTTTAGCAGAACATCAGCTACTGTATCTCCAAAACGTTTTGAAAAATCCATCATTCTTGACTGTGTCTTATCAAATGCTAGCCTTCTATTTGTTAGAGTTAGAATCCCTGCACCAAGTTTGTCTTCGTTACAATCTTCTTGTTTTAGTCTTTTTTCTCCTTCTTCCATGATTATCTTTTAATTATATTCCTTAGGTTATAATTTTAATGAAATTGCTAAAAAAAGGGGCCGAAGCTGATATCTATCTCACACAATGGGATGATTCACCTGCAATACTAAAAGTCAGGGAGACAAAAAAATACCGTAATCCAATTCTTGATGCAAAAATTAGAAAACAAAGAACAATTAAAGAATCTCAAATAATTTCAGAAGTAAAATCATTTGGAATTCCAACACCACTTGTTTACTATGTTAATTTAAAAAAATCATCTATTACAATGCAAGAAATTCCAGGTAAACCCGTTCATGATTTGCCTGATTCAAAGATAATTGAGTTATCAACAGAAATTGGTAAACTTGTTGGAATGATGCACAAAAATGGTATAATGCATGGTGATTTGACCACATCAAATTTTATCTTGTATAAAAATAAAGTGTATGTAATTGATTTTGGATTATCGCAAAAAACAATCAAATCTGAAGATCATGCAGTAGATTTGAGATTAATCAAAGAAATTCTAAACAGTGCCCATGCCAAAATAATGGAATCTACTTGGAAAAATTTCCTATTTGGTTACAAATCTGTAGTTGGTCCCACAAATTATGCCAAAATTACAAACTTGGTATCTGTAATTGAAAGTAGAGGACGATATGCCACAGTCGTTTGATCTCTTTTTTGTCTCTTCAAATTATCACAAATATCAAGAAGCAAAAAAAATTTTACTCTTATTTGGTATTAATCTTGGATTTTTCAAATACGAACTTGAAGAAATTCAATCATTCTCACTACAAGAAATTGCATTAAAAAAAGCAATACAGGCATTTCAAAAATGTAAAAAACCAATAATAGTTGAAGATGATGGACTTTACATTAATTCTCTCAATGGATTTCCAGGACCATACTCTTCATATGTCTTCAAAACCATTGGTAACAAAGGAATTTTACAACTATTAAAACAAAATAGAAAAGCAAAATTTGTTTCTATCATTTCTTTTTGTGATAATAAAAATTCTAAATCTTTTGAAGCAAAAATTGATGGAAACATTTCTAAAACACAAAATGGAAAAGGTTGGGGATATGATCCAATCTTTATACCAAAAAATTTGAATAAAACATTTGCAGAGTTGACTAACAAAAATGAATTATCTCACAGATACAAGGCATTAAAAAAATTTTCTAATTGGTATTTGCATAAGCTGAAATCCAACGGTCAATGACTCTATGATTGTTTTGCAATATTACAATTCTTGAAACAAGACTTTCATCCATTATTGAAAATATTTGACTCTGTTTAGCTATTTCTTCACTAAATTTTCTCACTTCATCCATTTCTAACATATTTGAATGTTCTAATCTATTAGTTGAACGACCAATATGCATATATGATTTTATTTCAATAAAGTGTGGACTAGCTTGCTTTAGCATTGATGCAAATGCAGGAATCATCTCTTTTTGATCATTGTAATTTCTTATGAGCGTAATTCGAAGTACTGTCCTTGTATCTAGTTGTTTTAACATTTCTAGTGTTTTATTCCATCTTTGCCAAGAGTCATCGTATTTTGGTTTGTTAATTTTTAAAAATGAATCATAATCTGCAGCATTTGTAGATAGATACAACTGTGTTGGTAGTGCATCTTCATCTTGTAATCTCTGAATCATATCTGGTTCTTGCCCATTTGTCACAAGGAAAATTGACTTGGTTGCTTCCAAAGACTTGAGATATTTTATTAATTCTGGAAGCTTGGGATACATTGTTGGTTCTCCAGAAAGTGAAATGGCATAATGGCTTGGTAATAATGATTCATCTAATCTCTGTTTGTCATTTCTAGAATCTCCATAATATCCCATGATCAATTTTTTTCGTTCTTCCATCAGTTTAGTCAATATCTCTTTTGGTTCTGCCACTTTTTCTGGTTCCATTTTTAATGAATCATAAAATTCCATTGGTCTCCAACAATACACACAACGATTTTCACAATGCATCCCTGCAGGAGAAAATTCCATACAGCGATGTGTGGAAATTCCATAAAATTTATGCTTGTAACAACTTCCTTCATGTTTAAAAGATTTTTTTGTCCAGTGACACAGTTCTACTGTGGAATGATCTGCAACTCCGTACTTTGCTTTTTTTAATTGTTGTGCAATTCCTGGTTTGATCTGTATTAGTTTGTCTTCATCTTCAACTGTTTCCCCAGAACAACTCATATGTAAAACACTGTTTTGGTTTACTTAAATTGATCGAGATCTCTTAACTTGAAAATCATTCTCAAAACTTTTCATATTTTTAGCCTATTCCAGAGTGAAGTTTAATAACTGGATCTTTAACGTAAATTTAAGCTTTGAAAAAAATCCTTGGATTCCTATTCTTACTTTTAGCTACATTAGCCAGTATTCCTGCCAATTCTGCATTTGCAACTCATGATTTAGATCGTGATGGTATACTTGATGAAGTTGATAGCTGCCCTAACCTTCAAGAAGACAATGAAGGTACAATCGATGGCTGTCCTTCTAACTTTGTTCCATGGTATGATGAGGACTTTGATGGAATAGAAGATGATATTGATCAATGCCCCAATGTGAGAGAGAATTATAACAAATTCCAAGATAATGATGGTTGTCCTGATTCACCTCCTCAAACTGGCTCGGGAATACCAGATTCTGACAGTGACGGTTTTATCGACATTGTAGACTTGTGTCCAACTCAACCAGAAACTTTCAATGGTATATTTGATACTGATGGCTGTCCTGATAGTTTTGGTTCTGGTTCAGATAGAGACAGAGATGGAGTTCCAGATCACTTGGATTCTTGTCCACTAAGTGCTGAAATTTATAATAAATTCCAAGACACTGACGGCTGTCCTGATAGTGTTACTGATTCCTCATTTGCTGATACTGATAATGATGGAATAGAAGACAAAATTGATTTGTGTCCAACTCAACCAGAAACTTTCAATGGATATAGAGATGAAGATGGTTGTCACGATGTTGCATTAGATAATACATTTACTGATAATGATGGAGATGGTATTGCAGATAAATTTGATACTTGTCCTAATCAACAAGAAACATTCAATCGCTTTGCTGATTATGACGGCTGTCCTGATTCAATTCCTTCATTCTCTGGAAAACTAAACGATTCTGACGGTGATAGTATTGTGGATGCAGATGATACATGTCCATTAGAACCTGAAAGATATAATGGATTTGAAGATGATGACGGCTGTCCTGATATTCCTCCTTATTCTACTGATGTAGATTCAGACCAAGATGGAGTTCCAAATAGTATTGATCAATGTCCAGCAATAAAAGAAACTTATAATAAATTCCAAGATTATGACGGTTGTCCAGACTTTGTCAGTTCAAATGGAGAAACACCAGATTCTGATGGAGATGGTATTAGTGATTATACCGATTTGTGTCCAACTCAGCAAGAAACATTTAATGGAACTTTTGATACTGACGGTTGCCCTGATACTACCTCTACAACTGATAGAGATGGAGATGGAATTATAGATACAATAGATGCATGTCTACTGTCTGCAGAAACTTACAATAAATTCCAAGATGATGACGGTTGCCCTGATGGCAAATCTGGCATGTCTTTGGATTTTGACGGTGATGGCATTGTTGATTTATCTGATAAATGTCCATTAAATCCTGAAGTTGTTAATGGAGTTTTAGACTTGGATGGCTGTCCTGATGTTTCTGTGATGGATTCTGATTTTGATGGAATTAGAGATTCATTAGATCTGTGTCCTACTACATCTGAAACATGGAATAGATATCTTGATACTGACGGCTGTCCTGATAATTCTGCAGAATCAGATGTTGACTTTGATGGGGTTCTAGATTCTACTGATACATGTCTACTAGTACCTGAAAGATATAATGGATTTGAAGACGAAGATGGCTGTCCTGATTTTCCATCTTATTTGACCGATGTTGATTCTGATTTTGATGGCGTTGCAAACAGCAAAGATAATTGTCCACTTGTTCCAGAAACTTATAATAAATTCCAAGATACTGACGGTTGCCCTGATTCATTATTTGATAATAAGGGAGCTCCTGATTCTGATAATGACGGAATAAATGATTTACAAGATCGTTGTCCAAATCAGGCTGAAACTTTTAATGGAATTTTAGACTTGGATGGCTGTCCAGATAGTTACATTTCTAATATTGATAGAGATCAAGATGGTTTGCCAGATGCAATAGATGCATGTATGCTGGCTCCAGAAACTTATAATAAATTCCAAGATGATGACGGCTGTCCTGATACAATTTTTGAATCATTTGTAGTCGATTCTGATAATGACGGAATAGAAGATGTACTTGATGATTGTCCACTAGTTGTTGAAATTTATAATGGATTCCAAGACACTGACGGCTGTCCTGACAGTAACTTATCTCAACCAGATGCCGATGATGATGGAGTTCCTGATGTAATGGATATATGTCCAACACAAAATGAAGTTTGGAATAGATATGTTGATTATGACGGCTGTCCAGATACTGTTCCAACAGGTACAATTACTCTAGATACTGATGATGATAGAATAAATGATGATGTTGACATGTGTCCTAATGACAAAGAAACTTCCAACAAGTATCAAGATTCAGACGGTTGTCCAGATACTGCTCCAGAACAATCACGATACAAACACGATGCTGATCTAGATGGTATTATCAATGATTATGATCTATGTCCTATGGAACTAGAAGATTATGATGGGGATAGAGATACAGATGGCTGTCCTGACCAATAGGCGTATAGTAAAATGAAAAAATATCAAATACTGGGATTTCTGCTTTTAATTACTTCTATTGGTATTTTCCAAGCCAATGCCTATGGTGCTGAAGACAGTGACAGTGATGGTGTACCAAACAGCACTGATCAATGTCCACATTTGCAAGAAGACTATGATCCTCAATATGGTAATAATATAGACGGCTGTCCAGCAGATTTTGTTCCTTGGTATGATGTTGATTATGATGGTATTGAAGATCACATTGATAATTGTCCTACCGTTAAAGAAAATTATAACAAATTCCAAGATGATGACGGTTGCCCTGATTCATCACCTTATACAGGTCAGGGAACAGCAGATTCTGATACTGATGGAATCGCAGATTTTCTAGATTCTTGTCCTAACCAACCAGAAACATTTAACGGAATTGATGACAAAGACGGTTGCCCAGAAAATGCATATTCCTTAAGAGATATTGATAGAGATGGAATTTCTGATAAATTAGATTCATGTCCTGAAGTTCCCGAAATCTATAACAAATTCCAAGATAATGACGGCTGTC
>JAHFUX010000004.1:49382-86469 GCA_023264875.1 Nitrosarchaeum sp. | reverse complement strand
GAGAAATTCTTTGTTAAATTCTACATTTACCTCATATAGCACACACATTGTTAATTATTCCTGCTTTGTTAATTTTGTAAAAAATATGAAAAATTTAATTAGACTTTTTGTTCTAAAACCCAATCATATCCTTCGCTTTCTAATTTATCTGCCAGTGATGCATCCCCTGTTTTTAAGATTTGACCCCTGGCAAAGACATGAACATAATCTAATTTATCTAAAAATTTTAAAATTCTTGCATAATGAGTAATTACAATTACAGTTGCATCTTTTCCTGAAACTTGACTTATTGCCTTAGCTACTGCTTGAACAGCATCTATGTCTAAACCTGAATCTGGTTCATCTAAAATCGAAATCTTTGGTTTTAACACTGCCATCTGCAACACCTCTGCGCGTTTCTTTTCTCCTCCTGAGAATCCTTCGTTAAGATATCTAGAAAGAAATTCTTCTTTTAATCCGACTTTGTTTAAATTATCTTTAAGATATTTTTGAAATTCTCTTACTGTAATGAATACTTCTCTATCGTCACCTTGAAGTGCTTTACTTAGTGAATTGTAAGCTGTTCTAAGAAAATGTGAAAAACCAACACCAGAAACTTCTGTAGGATATTGAAATCCTAAGAACAGTCCTTTTTTTGCACGTTCATCAGCTGATAATTCTAAAATACTTTCACCGTCTAACAAAATATCTCCTTTGGTTACTTCATATTTTGGATGTGCAAGTAATGTATATGCCAAAGTGCTTTTTCCAGAACCGTTAGGTCCCATTATGGCATGTACTTCTCCTGGACCTGTTTTCAAATTTACTCCTTTGAGAATTTCTTTACCTTCACGTGTAACATGAAGATCTATAATCTCAAGTACTGCCATGGTCCATTTTTTTTGTTTCTATATATAATACCGACGAAATTTAGCTAATCCTAATAGGATTTTTTATACTGAATAATAAAATGAAAAAAGGGGGGAGGGATTAAATTTTGGCCAGAGACGGTCTCAAAGTGATTTTGAGTTTGTAATGTGTTAGAATCTCTTTACATCTATTTCTGATAGTAACTTCTGTGACACCTGCAATGCTTGAAACATCTCTTTGAAGGACATTTTGTCCTAACAAAACTGATGCAACATACAGATATGCTGCCGCAATTCCATTTGGGGCTTTTCCATCTGCAATACTACTGTCTTTAGTTTTTTCTGCTATCTCTAAAGCTAGTCTTTCAACTCTAACTTCAGTCTGTGTCATATTTGCAATCTTTGAGATGTATTTGTCCATAGTAACTACTGGAGCACTCAATTGACCCATTTCCATTACCATGGTTCTATAGTATTTTGCTGCAAGTTTGGTTTTGGACTTGACATCTTTTGGCGTACATATTCCTTTACAAATTTCTTCTAATGATCTTACAACATCGCATTGTTTGCATGCCATGTAAATTGTAGCTGCCGTAATGCTAGCTACTGATTTTCCTTTCACATCAATGTGTCCATCTAAATTTCTGTATATCATAGAAGCAGTTTCCAATACGTTTCTTGAAAGATTTAGATCATCACATGTTTCACCCATTTTTGATAAAACATTTGCTAATCTTCTTTCTCTTGGTGAAGAAACACGTACTCGTTGTTGCCATTTTCTGAGATTGTTCATCTGATTTGCAACTTCACGGTTAATTGTTTTTCCGCTAAAGTCCTTTGTACTAATTGATATCTCAGTTGTTATTCCCAAATCATGTTGAGAATAAGTTGTCTGTCCTGTTGCTCTTGCTAGCTTCATCTTATCTTCGAGATTTGAGCTTACTGTTTCTGGACCATGATCTACCATCTGATCTGCGACAACTACGCCGCAACCAGAGCAGATTATTTCACCATTCTGAACGTCATCTACTAATGAAGATTGACATTCAGGACAGCTTTGTGGTTGTAATATGTTCATTTTTTTCTTCTCCTAAATTTTTGTGTGTTAGCAGGAGAATAATCAATTGCGAAAACACTTTTACCAATGTATTTTTTGATGTTGTTTGTTAACGGAGTTGCTGATGCAAACGGTCTTTTTATTGGACCAATTAATTCCATTACTTTTGCAACTTTAGTTCCTGTCTCGTCACAGAGTATTTGTCCTTCAACTAATTTACCTGATAGTTGAATGATCACTCTGCCACTAGCGGCTAAGTGCATTATTTCGCCTACCTCCTGCAATTAGAAACAGTAATTATTGTATTCTTATCATAGACTTCTGTCAACTTTACTTTAGCTAAGAGCTAGATTTGATTTTATTTTGTTTGCTTGGCTCTTTTTGAAACTAATTTTTCTGAAATTTTGTTAAGAATATTTGTCTTAGTGGATCCTTTTGGTAACACTATGTAGCCTGACCTGACATATGGTCTTCGTGGAAATCTTACTTTTTCATCTGTCTCTGTGATTTCAAATCCTGCAGCTTGTGCAGCTTCTGTTAATTCTTTTAGTGAAGGATCGAAAACACATTTTTCTTTTTCTAATTTTCTTCCTTTCGCTCTTGGTAATGTCTTGTTAAAATAATCCAACCAGATTACGACATGCTCGTAATCTTTCATTTAATCACTTTATTAAAACTGCGTTAACTATTCCTGTTTGTCCTGGTTTAGAAACAACTTTACATTTTCCTGCTTCTGTTTCTAATATTGCACCTTTTGTAATGATGCCTCTTCTTTGGTAATCATTGTTTGTAGAATTTTCTAATACTTTGAGAATTTTTATTTTCTTTACTTTAGAATCACCTGTTGCTAAGTTAACAAAATCAATTGTTTTCAAAGCTGTTTTATTATTATTACCTCTAACTCGTCTTGTGATTGTGACTTGAGCTCCAGTAACTGGTTCATTTGGATATCTATCTATTTCATATTTTCTTCGAATTCTTGCAGGATGTCTTCTTCCACCAGTTATTTTACTGGTTGCAAGATTTTCTACTGATTTTCTCACGAATATTCCTTTAATTACTCTAATTTATACAAAACGCAAAAAGTTAGGCTTAAAATAAAAAATACTCAGTTTAGTTTACTCACAATTTCATGTGTATAATTTGACTCTGACATCTTTGCCGTTTTTCTTACTTTGGAAAACAGTCTTTGTTTAAGATTTTCTACATCACCTTGTATTCCAAAGTATTTTTGAAATTTCTCCGTTGTATTGTAAATTTTTAATCTACCTACATTTTGATGAGTGATAAAATCTAATTGTCGTAATTCTTTGAGATGTTCATATACTCCAGAACCCCTCGTTTCTACAAGTTGTTTTGATGAAATTGGTTGCATGTATGCAATGTATGATAATGTTTTCAGAGTTGCATTTGGAAGAATAGGTTTTGACGCATATCTTTTGATAGTTGAACTATATTCTGGTTTTAATTGAAACACATATGATCCATCCGGAAGTGTTGCCACTTCAAGTGCCTTAAAGGCTGACTTGGTTTTTTTCATTATATCTGTGAGTACTTCAAACGTCTTTGTTCGTGATTCTGTGCCTGAGGCTTTGATTAATTCTTCTATTTTTAGGGGTCTTCCAGCAGAGTATAGGGCTGCTTCGATTCTTGCAGTCGGTTCATCATTTGTTTCAATTTTTGCCAATTGTCTCTTTTTACCTGTAAAATCTACTTAAAGAAATCCTTTCTTCATTTTTGATCAGATTGTTAACTTCTCTTTTATCAAAGTAATTTTGATGTCTTTTTCTATTTGTTCTAATTCTACTTTTTCATCTCTGGCCAAAAACAATATTGCAAAAAAGCACCTAATCGAATCTATTTCATCAAGATCTTTTATGATGTCTTGAAGCATGCCATATCCTGCATTTGAAATTTTTCTAATGATCAAATCTTCGTATTTTCCAATTATGTTTTCAAGCGAAATAAAGTATTCTTGAAAATTAGGGGCTTCAATAGGTTCTATTTCTAGCTTGTTTCTTCTGGATTGTGGATTGGCTATTGTGCCAATTAAATTTTGTAATAATCCTAACAAATCATCTAGTGAAACAGGATAAGTTGATTCATGTCTATATGGTATGTCGATTAACTCTATATCTACATCCATTCTTTGTCTGATTGGTTTTTTTTCCATTGCAGCGCGTTGCAGTGCAAAAATACTTTCCACCTTCATTCTATAAATTAATGAAGATGACAATGCTGCCATTCCTGCAACTCGCAGATCTTTTTTTCCACTTTTTTCAAGAATTTTTATTAATAAATCTAGAATTTGAATAAGGTCAATATCCCAAACATCTTTTTTAGCAATCGAAGTGGGATTAAATAGAATATTTACTGGTGCTTGCGAAATGCTATTTGGGGTTTGTTCTTCGCTCACAGATTAATTCTTTTTTTATTCAATAATATCTAATGGCTCTATTTTTTTCTCATATCCAGTCAACTCTTATATTGTTAAGACTGAATTATCAATTTATGAAATCTGCTAGGATCATAGCTCCTAACGAACCATTGAAAGTTGTAGAAATAGAAACCCCCCATCCTAAAGATAATCAGGTCTTAGTTAAAGTCAAAGCCGTAGGTGTATGTCATAGTGATTTGCACCTTTGGGAAGGTGGATATGATTTAGGCGATGGTAAATTCATGAAAGTTACTGATAGAGGGGTCAAGTATCCTGTTACTCCTGGACATGAAATTGTTGGTACTGTTGAAGAATTTGGAGATAATGTCAAGGGTTTTTCAAAAGGTGATCAAGTTTTAGTTTATCCTTGGATAGGTTGTGGCGAATGCCCTGCTTGTAAAGTTAACAATGAAAATTTATGTGATGCTCCAAAATCACTCGGTGTTTTTCAGGATGGCGGTTATTCTGAATATTCTCTTGTCCCTCATTTCAAATATTTGGCAAAATTAAATGGAATTGATCCAGAATCTGCTACTTCTCTGGCTTGTTCTGGCTTAACAGCTTACACTGCAATTAAAAAATCAAATCAGAATTCTCCTGAATTTCTTGTAATAATAGGTGCTGGCGGATTAGGTTTAATGGGTGTACAAATTGCAAAAGCTATCACCAAATCCAAAATAATTTGTGTGGATCTAGATGATCAAAAATTGGAAATAGCAAAAGAAATGGGTTCTGATTTTGTAATGAACTCCAAAGATCCTGAAACATCTCAAAAAATAATTTCAGTTTGTAATGGTAAAGGCGCTGACAGTGTTGTGGATTTTGTTAATGCTCCACCTACTGCAAAAATGGGGTTGGCAGTTCTAAGAAAGCGTGGAAATCTTGTCTTGGTTGGTCTGTTTGGTGGTTCAATGGAATTATCTCTGGTTACAATTCCTCTCAAATCTATTACTATTCAAGGTGCATATACTGGAAATTATAATGACATGATTGAATTATTAGATCTTGCCCGAAAAGGAATCATTAATCCAATGATTTCAAAAAGATATTCTCTTGATGCTGCAAATTCCGCCTTGGAGGATCTTAAAGCACGCAAAATTGTTGGTCGTGCTGTGATTAATCCTTAGTTAAAACTCATTACTCCAAAATGTTATAACATAAAAAAATTGTATGTCTGTATTGGATTCAAAGACTAACTGTGAGGTAGCATTGACACATTTGAAAAATAAACAATTCATCACTGCTCATAATTTATTTCTTAATCAAGCAAATTCTATGAAAAAAACTGATTATCTTAAATCTGCACTCTTGTATATGCTTGCAGCTGAATGTAAAACTAGACAAGGAAAAGAATCTAAAGATGAAATTGAACAAGTAGGTAATCTCTTTTTGCAATACTCTAAAACCAAAAATTCAAAAAATATTCAGGGTGCATTACTTTGTGCATCAAAATGTTTTTTGAGTCTTGGTGAATACGACAAAGCAAAAATTTCATATCAAAAAGCCAAATCTATACTTTCTTCACCTATTGAAATTTCTAGACCCATCGTTATAATTGATGATAGTAAGGCAATAGCAATAAAACTTCAAAACTATGTGGAGAAATTGGGGTATAGTGAAATTCTTGTTTATGAGAATGGTAAAGATGGACTTAAAGGGTGTCAAAAATTATTTTCTGAAAGCAAACAACCTATCATACTCTTGGATATGGGGCTTCCTGATATTGATGGTGATGAGATTGCTGCAAAACTATTAAAAGAAAAAATAGACTTACAAATTATCGTAATTACAGCTGATGAGAAAACCACAAAACGAGTTAATAAAACAATTAGTTCGGGAGTTGTTGCATTTATTCAAAAGCCATTCACTATTGATGAGATAAAAAATGCCGTTAATATTGCCGAATCCGAATATTCTTTATTACAATAACAATAAAGACATATTCAAAATATTTACATCTTTGATATCTATCTCATTAATTCTATAATCTATTAATTCCTCAGAAAATTTTTCAACAATTTTTTGTGGTGTATTTGTTTTTGCTGAGTCTATTTGAATTATTATGAGCATATTCCATTCTCCCTCCATGTTTGCTACAAGAAGATAATTGTCTAATTTTGTGATGAACTCTTTAATTGAATTCTTGACTGCCTCTAGTGATTTTGATGGTTTTAATTTCATTAATATGATTTGGTATTCATTAATTCCTGAAACATCTGTTAGTACCGCTCTGTATCCTTTGATGATGCCACTTTTTTCCAGTCTTTCTATTCTTTTCCTAATTGTTCTATCTGATACATCGTGTCCTGATTTTTTTAATTCAGCTGCAATATCTTTTGATGGGGTTCTTGCATTGCTGTTGAGTATTTCTATAATTTTCTGATCCACTTTGTCTAAATTTGACCATGCATCATCACTCATAACATAAAGATATTTTACATGCTTTTGAATTTTTGCTTCAATTATTACGTTCTTTCAAAAATTATGAATTTTTTCAGTTATTCTTCTAAAATCCAACCTGTTTTTATTTGGTTTTTATCTGATTCTTCCCCCACTCCAGTGGCAAATCTCCATATGAAAGGAGCGTCTGTAGTCATTTTTGTTTTAATTTTTAACAGTGATTCTATTTCCGAATTTAAATTTTGATCCGCAGAGTTATGTTCTTTACAAAACTTACATTTCTGATCAAGTGTTATAGGTTCTGATTCTATTAATGGATAAGTCATACATGCAAGAGGTCGATTATTGTATATTTTACAAGGAAATCCTCCATGTGGTGATCTAGATGATGTTTCTGTATCTAGAAAAGGGCATGTGTTTCCATTTTGTTCTATCCCCATTAATTGATATGCTAATATTTTTGTCGGACTAGAATCCTTTTTTTCAGATATTCCAATTCTTGGTAAAATTGTTATTTCTAACCCGTTTATTTTTGCAAGTTGTTCTATCCTTTCTTTTTCCTCAGGTAGTATGAGAACTCCAATTTTTCCAAATTTTTTGGTTGGATAATATTCTCTTTCAATGCAGCACTGAGAACAATCCTGTATACATCTAAATTCCACATGTTATTTTTATTCACTACAAATAAAATTCATTGGAAGTATCATATTTTATAAAAATTATGATCTTTTTATTCTAATAATCCCCACAGTTATATGCTCATAACTGTATTGTATGCTATATGGGTAAGCGTCAAGTCAAAAATGAAAGTGATTTAAAAGAAATGCGTTTACCCGAAGAGGGCGAACTTTTTGGCAGAGTCCTAAAAATGCTTGGAGGAGAAAATGTCATGGTAAAATGTACTGATGGTCTTACTAGAAGAGGTAGAATTAGGGGAAAATTAAAGCGTAGAGTATGGATACGTGATAACGATATAGTCATAATTGCACCTTGGGATTTTAAAGAGAATGAGCGAGGTGATATTGTTTGGAGATTCACTTTACCTCAAATGGAATGGCTAAAAGACAATAATCATATTCCAAAAGACTTCTAAACTTCCTTTGACTGATATTGCGAACCTGGATTGGGTTGCGCATGATTATCATTTGTTAGATCTATTTTGATAACTTATCTTAATATACGGAATAATTCTTGTAAACATCAAATGGAACAAGGCACAGTAAAGTGGTTCAACCGCACAAAAGGCTTTGGTTTTATCGAAAGAGAATCTGGTGACGATCTATTCGTTCACAAATCAGATGTTGATGGATTCATCAATGAAGGCGATAAAGTCGAGTTTGTAGTCGGTGAAGGTCAAAAAGGACCAGCTGCTCAAAAAGTCAAAAAAACAGCATAGACAATAGATCTTTTTATTAATTTAAGAGTTCAACATTGTTTTCTTAAATTAGTCTATTTTTTATTATTTTTAGCAATTTATAAAAAAACTGTGGTCCCAAGCGAAGGAATTGAACCTTCGACAACCCGGTTTCTGTATGCCTGATATGCTGTTATTCGGTCAGCCATCGTAAGCCGACAACTACAGCCGGAAGCTCTACCAGGCTGAGCTAGCTTGGGACAAAAAAACGAAGTGTTCTAGTATTAAAAAACTATCGAAGGTATGATGATTTGATTGCTGATCGTACTACTTTGATACGCATAAATACCATATTTCAAGGAAATGTAGTAGTGTCTGAGCAACAGTTGTCTTATTCTGGCTATGTATGCGCACCTTATCTGCACAATCTAGAATCTGCTAAATTAAAAGAATCTTGGATGTTTTCAAACAACATCGAATCATTATATTTTGTAACCGGAACATTTTCTGATGCTAGTAAACCGTATTTTTCTGATTCGACTAATCATTATATCTTGGGAAAATTCAAAGATAGTCAACACATATCAGACGATCTAACCATACACAACCAAGACAAGACATCATTTGTTTTCAATATTACCGACGAATTATTTCAAAGAGAAGTATCTGGAGAAACAAATTTTGTTACTATCTATTATTTGGAATATGGTGAGTCTGAAGATTTACAAGAAGTTGCAAATATTTTATTGAAACGAGACAAAGTCAGAATTGGTGGACTGGGACATATGACCTCCTTTTGTTTGCTGCCTTCAAAATTTACTTTTCCATATGCTGAAAATATTGTGATCATTGAGGTTGCAAGTGCAAAGAGTCATCAGAGTGTAAAGAAATATTGTGATCAAACTAAACGCGATGTAAATAGAAAAGGTTTGACAATGACTAATTTGTTAAGTCTCTCAATTCTAGAAAAGCTAAAATAGAAAAGTTAAATATTCGACTAAAACCTGCTTCTTCATGAGCAAACCTGCTGATCTTGGTTCATTAAAAATTGGTTCATACATTCTATTGCCCGTCTCTGATCAACCCGATGGTGAGGCTTGTAGGATTACTGAATATGATACATCTAAACCTGGAAAACACGGTGCAGCAAAGGCTAGAATTGTAGGTGTAGGTGTATTTGATGGTAAATCCAGACCCCATGTCGGACCTGTTAGCATGCAAGTGCATATCCCACTAATAGACAAGAGAATGGGTCAGATCATCTCCATTATTGGTGAAACTATCCAAATTATGGATTCAGAAACTTTTGAGACAATTGATGTCACTTTAGTTGATGCTGAAATAAATGGAACAATTGAAAATGGACAAAATGTTGAATATTGGAAAGTAATGGGTCGAACCAAAATTATGCGAATAAAAAATTAGCTCTAGAATAATTATAGATATATTCATTTTAACTATTAATTCATCTCCAAATCTTGCATTCTGCATTGTTATAGTATCTGGATATTGTTTTATTATGGGAATGCTGAAAAGTAGAAAAAATACACGTTGGCAGCAAAGTAATTTTGACATCTCATAATGTACTTGTAAACCAAAATTAATTATTGGTAATTAGAATTCATGAACATCGGAATTGAACTCCTTGGGGATTTAGCTTTTTTGCTTATTGCATGTGCCGCAGTAGGAGCTTTAGCGTATATCCTTAAACAACCATTAATTCTTGGTTTTCTTGCTGCTGGTATTTTGATTGGTCCATTTGGGCCATTTGGTCTTATCAAAAATATTGAAATGCTAAATAATTTTTCTGATGTTGCAATTGTCTTACTGTTATTTGGTGTGGGGTTATCATTTCCACTATCAAAATTACGTGGAGTGGGAAAAGTAGGAATTACAATTGCAGTAATTGAAGTGTTAGTGATGCTTGGTATAGGTTTTACAATAGGAACATTGTTTGGATGGAACTTTTATGATTCTATGTTTTTGGCAGCTGCATTATCAATAAGCTCTACGGCAGTAATCATCAAAGTACTAGAAGACAGAGGTAGTATGGAAACTACATCTGGATTGTTATTGACAGGTGTACTGGTAATTGAAGATATTATTGCAATAGTGATGATTAGCACAATGCATTCTGGAATAGTAACTGGTTCCTTTGAATTTTCAGTATTGATATGGACAATTGCAAAGATTGGTATATTTTTTGCAGCTACACTTACACTTGGAATCTTGCTTGTTCCAAAACTGTTCAATCTAATTGCAAAACTTGAACGATTTGAAATTACCATTACATTTGCATTGGGATTGGCATTTGGATTATCATTTCTGACGTATAATTTAGGATTTTCTGCGGCAACAGGTGCATTTTTGGCAGGTGTGATAATTGCAGGATCCAAGTTCTCTGATGACATATCTACTTTGATCACACCTATCAGAGAAGTCTTTGTTGCAATATTTTTTGTAACAATTGGCGCTTTGATGAATCTGTCTGCAATTGGAACCTTTTGGATTCCGGTTGTAGTAATTACTGCTGTGACAATATTAGGAAAAATAGTTGGGGTCTATACTGGAGTGAGATTATTTGGTACTGGTAAACAATATGCACTTGCAATAGGTCTAAGCATGGCATCGCTTGGTGAGTTTTCATTTATTGTATTAAAAACAGGAAAAGATCTTGGTGTGATAAGTGACATGTTGTTTCCAATAGTTGGAATGGTTGTGGTATTGACCACATTTATTGGCGTAATGATGGCAAAAAAAGGGATAAAGACAGTTGAAGTCTATGAATGATCAAATCTAAAATTATTAAATTCTAGACATTAAATTATCATCTAGTTTGAATTTACACTTTTTATAAAATTTAGGTTTTATTTAATGACCAATGTACAAGTATCTCATTTGTCATAATCCAATGGTTACTAGATTTTGCATTATGGGATATATTTGACCTCTGTATAGTGGTTACAAGGACATGTTTGCCGATAATTTACGTTACAACATGAATATGCAAATAACACTCACAGCTAAAATAATGTATATTCAAAGTTAGTATGGGTGCTGATGATGAGCGGAAAAGCCGTCTGATGTTTGATGAGGATTATGAGTAATGAAGCATCCATATCTTTCTTTGAATATTTATTAAATTATTTTGCAAGATGAAACTAGCAACTCTTTTTTCAGGTGGAAAAGATAGTATTTATTCTATTTTTTTGGCAAAAAAACAAGGTCATGACATAAAATGTCTCTTGAGTGTTTTCCCAAAGTCTGATGAAAGTCACTTATTGCATTATCCTAATTTACAATGGACCCATCTGCAATCTCAATCAATGCAAATCCCTCAATTGACAATTAAGTCTGAATTAGATGAATCTGACAATGAAATAAACTTATTAGAAAAAATTCTGATTCAAGCTATAGATGAATATCAGATAGAGGGGTTAGTGCATGGTGGTATCCAAAGTCAATTTCAAAAAGAAAAATTTGAAAATTTATGTAATAAGTTAAATCTTAAATCAATTGCACCATTATGGGCTCGTAATCCTCTAGAGTACATGAATGAATTGATATCTTCCAATTTTGTTTTTATTATTACCAGTGTTTCGTCAGATGGGTTAGATGATTCATGGCTTGGTAAAATAATTACAAAAGATGACATTGATACTCTTTATGTGCTCTCTCAAAAATTTGGTTTTAATTTAAATTTTGAAGGTGGAGAAGCAGAAACATTTGTTGTGGATTGTAGTCTTTTTTCACATGCAATTAAAATTATTAAAGGAAAAAAAATTTGGGATGGCTATAGAGGAAGGTTTGAAATAGTGGATGCGAGGCTAAATTACAATGCTTGATAGTCTAAAGAATAATCTACGTGATGCAATCAAGAAAATTGTAAAATCTTCTGGCATAGATAAAGAACTTATCAAAGAACTGTCAAAAGATGTTCAGAGGGCATTATTACAATCTGATGTCAATGTAAGATTGGTTCTTGAAATTACAAAACAATTAGAAGAACGATCATTAAATGAAACTCCTCCTCCAGGGTTGTCAAGAAAAGATCATATTGTAAAAATTTTGTATGATGAACTTGCAAAGCTATTAGGTAAAGAAACTGATTTTGATTTCAAACCTGGTAAACAAAACAAAATAATTATGCTTGGAATTCAAGGAAGCGGAAAAACAACTATAACTGCTAAACTTGCTAAATTCCTAACTAAACAAGGTTACAAAGTTGGTGTAATAGGGGCTGATACATACAGACCGGGAGCATTAGTTCAACTACGAACTATGTGTGAAAAATCAAATGTTGAAGTATACGGTGAACCTAACAACAAAGATTCTCCTGACATCGTGAAAAATGGTTTAAACCATTTTGAAAAATTGCCTTTAGATGTAATCATAATTGATACTGCTGGACGACACAAAGAAGAAAAGGATCTATTGGCAGAAATGGAGCAAATTAACAAAGTTACTGTCCCTGATCTTGCAATACTTGTTATTGATGGAACTATTGGTCAGCAATGCTTCAATCAAGCGGAGGCATTTCATAAGACAATTCCTGTTGGTGGAATTATTATTACAAAATTAGATAGTTCTGCAAAAGGCGGTGGTGCAATCGCAGCTTCTGCTGCTACTGGTGCACAAATAATGTATATTGGAACAGGAGAACGAATCGATGATTTAGAAAAATTTTCTCCAACTAGATTTGTTGGTAGATTGCTTGGAATGGGTGACATTCAAGCAGTTTTAGATTTGGCAAAAAGATTAGAAAATGAAGGAGATGATATTAGACTAAAACGAATTTCAAGTGGGAAAATGAACATGGATGATTTTTTCTACCAATTAGAAGAAGTGACCAAAGTAGGCTCATTGAAAGGATTTCTTGACAACATGCCTGGTCTTTCAGGTATGGTGAAAGATGATCAATTAGATCAAATGGAAGGAAGAGTGTCAAAATGGCGATTCATTATTCAAAGTATGACCAAGACAGAAAAAGCAGATCCTGATATGTTGAATTCATCTAGAATTAAAAGAATTTCAAGAGGTTCTGGTTGGCCAGAACACGAAGTTAAAGAACTGCTCAAAAATTATAAAAATTCAAAAAACATGATGAAGGCATCAAAAGGAAGACAAATGCAAGGTGCACTTCGTCGTATGGGTTTTGGTTAGAATTACCATCCATTTGTTAAATTAAAAATTACCATGACTACCATCAAAGAAATTATTCCTGTTGCAAATCAAATCATAAAAGATTATGATTTATGTAATGATTGTTTAGGTCGACTTTTTTCTAAACAAATGAATCTCTCATCAAATAAATTACTTGGGAAAAAATTAAAATTATCTGTAAGGCAATCATCTAAAAAATGTTTTATTTGTAACAATCTTCTGGATAATCTCACACCCTATCTGAAATTGATGTTTAATGCTTCTTCCAAGTATGATTTTTCATCTATGATTGTTGGGGCTTTAATTAAACCATCCATAATAGACAGGGATGATTATATAAGATCAAAATACAAACTGCGAGGAATCGACAGTGTTAAAACTGGTATCACCAAAGAACTTGGAAAACAATTCACTAAAAAAATAAAGAAAACAATTGATTTTCTAAACCCCGATCTTATTTTTACAATTAATTTTAAAGATGAATCGTGTCAACTACATTCAAAACCCATTTTACTGCATGGTAGATACACTAAATCCGAGAGAGGATTACCTCAAAAACAAAAATCATGTGTTAATTGTTATGGAAAAGGTTGCAGAAGTTGTAATTTCCATGGTATCTCTGAGTATGATAGCATTGAAGGTAAGATTTCCGAATTTCTTTTTAATACTTTTGGAGGAACAACTGCAAAATTTACTTGGGTTGGTGGTGAAGATAAATCTAGTTTGGTTTTAGGTTCTGGGAGACCATTTTTTGTCAAACTTCAAAACCCATTTAAAAGAAATCTTTCTCTACCTCGAAAAATATCGTCTGATTCTATTGTAATACATAATTGCAAAACAATTCTTGACCCTCCAAAAATACCAATTAAATTTAGCTCCTCAATAGAATTGAAAATTTCTACAGAAAATGAAATTCAATCTATATCTATGAAGAAATTACGGATTCTTCTCAGTGCCCCTGTAATAGTTTATGACAAATCTGGCAAACGATCCGAAAAGCGTATTTCTGATTTAAAATATAAAAAAACTTCAAAAAATAGTTTTACTTTATTTATTAAAGCAGAGGGTGGTTTACCTGTAAAACGATTTGTAGATGGTGATGATGTAACTCCTGGGCTTCGTCAAATTATTAATGATAAATGTACATGCATAACATTTGATTTTCTTGAAATTGACCTAAAATGATAACAATTAACTAATGCCTGATTTTTTACATAAATATGCCAATACGAAAAAGAGGTAAACATAAGCGACATGCAGATCAAAGAGCTGATCGACGTAGGAAAAAGACAGCAAAATCCGGAAAACCAAAATCCCGATAGAATCAACCTTTTTACATTCAAATTTCTCGAGAGGTTATAATGGATCCATTAATACGAATGAGAGAGGCGCATCTTAAGGGATTAATTCCAGACGATGTTTATGATCTAGTTGTAAAACGTTTTCCTATAACTGTGGATGGTATTAACAGAATTGAAAAAGCCTCTGGAATACGTTATCCCACAGCTTACGTAGAACCCTCAATTGTTATTTCATCACCTAATCCCAATTCCTATGAATTTGGAATCTTATTTGCTCGCACCATTCCAATATTTTTTGATGACAAATTTCATGTCGTAATTCAGATTTCTGCACCCCTAATTGCATATGGTCTTAAAGGTACAATTCATGCAATTTTAGCACACGAGTTTTTACATTTTCTAGAATTGATTCGAAAAATTTCAAAAATGGATTTACTTTCCGATGAGATTACTGGGAATCTATTTGAAAGTGTATATGCTGATGAAGCAAGATTGTTTGAACCCAAGGTTGTATTCAAAGATAGAACTTTGTTAGATCATATCACAAAACGATTCCCTGCAGGTTTTAGAGATCATAAACTAGAAGACAAAGTAATGAAATTTTGGTTAGAGAAAAATCTTCCAAAAATAAACATCTCCCTTGATGCCAATACCGTCAAATTATCGGCTGAGTCCTTATCTAAAATAAAACTAGATCCTACATTTTTACATAGAATAGACCAACTAGAACAAAAAAGTGCTAAAATTATTAAGAAAAAACTTTATTGATTAAATTCTGTTAATCCACACTTTCCACATGCGTTTCTATCTTTATGTTTGGACATGAAAACTCCTTTTCCACATCTAGAACAATTTTTTCTACCTCTTGATAATTTGTCTCCATCAATTTTGAAATATTTGTAAACATTTGGGCTAGAGCCTTTTTTTCCAGCTGATGCTTTTTTTGCTGCCATTATTCAGATTTCTCCAATTCTGGGTTTGCTGCAGTATCCACTTCAGCTTGTTTGGTTTTTGCTTTTTCCAATCTTTCAAATATCACTGGATTGATATGTTTTTTTGCAAGTACTTCATCATCATAAATATAAAATGTTCCTGTAACGAGTGGTTTACCTACCTGGGTTTGTAATCTCATAGGAATTACAACTTTTCCTGATAATTTGAATTCCTTTGTAATCATATCTACTGCTTCAAGTTTTTTGAGTTTTCCTCCCAATCCTGTAAAATTACAGATCAGCTCTCTTCTTGATAAGAAGGTGTTATTTACGTCGTTTATCGTCTGAATAATAGACATGTACCCAAAATCCTTAAGATATTTCATATAAACCTTGATTGAAATTAGAGAACAAATTTATGAAATTTCAGTTAAATCATCATATGGAACGATACATGATTCATTTAAAAAATAATGGATATCACCCAATGCATTCATCTGATCTTGTTCATAGGGCAAGAGAATTTTGTTCAGACATGCACGCATCCATAAGAGTTGCTCGAGTAGCCAGTAAATTTCTAGAATTTGATGTCTCAATTAACCCAAATGATATGGATCTGTTAATTAAAAAATTAAGTCCAATTGGTGAATTAGATAATACACGACATGTGGTTGAAGAAAAAATTGAAAAAGAAGAGGGGATCAAGGACGGTGTTTTTTATTTTAATAATGAAAGATTTTGGGAGAGCCATGAATCTTTGGAAGGTGTTTGGAAAAAATGCTATGGTAAAGAAAAAGAACTTGTACAAGGAATTATTCTTCTTGCTGTTGCTTTTGCTCATAGACAAAAAAATGAGAATAGCATAGGTATTGGTATGTTAGGACGTGCATTAGAAAAATTGGGTGACTCTCCTGCCGTGTATGGTAATATCGACGTTGATAGGATTCGAAATAAAATCAAAGAAATGCAAACAACTAAAGATTTGACTGTATTTGAGATTTAATTAAATTAAGAGATGTTGTTACCACATCTACTCCTTGGATGAGACCTATACTTCCTTTTTTAGCTTGATTCTCAGTCATTCTAGTAGTTCCGTCATTTTTGATAAAATTTCCTGACACTAAAATCGGTACAGGATCATCACTATGGCCTTTGTTGATACATGGAGTTGAATGATCTGCAGAAATAACTATAGCTACTTTATTAGAATCAATATTTGCAAGTAATGTTTTGAAAAATCGTTGATCAATCTCTTCAATATTTTTCATTTTCCCAATTGCATCTCCATCATGACCAAATTCATCTGGGCCTTTTAGGTGAACATAAATTGCATTTTGAGTCTCCATTGCTTTTGCAGCTACTCTGGCTTTCTCCTCATAATCAGTTAGTCCACCTGCTTCAAATGCTTTCATTTCCAATACTTCTGAAATTCCAAGTTCTACTGGCATATCTACAATACATGAGAATTTCATGGAATACATTTCATTGATAGGTTTCACATCTGGATATTTGTTTCCTGCATCTCTTAGTAAAATACAACTCAGGCCTTTCTTTTTCGAATCATTTCTTTTTTTATTAATTTGACTTTCTTTCATAATTTTCAGTGATTGCTCTGTAAATTCATTAACTAATTTTGCTGTTTTCTTGGCACTTTCTGTCTCATCAAGAGGGAAGCATTTTTCAATCCGTAAAAAATCTCCCACCGCTTTTGCTATTCCCATGCCTTCTACTCTAGCATATGCAGGGTCTGTATTGGTGATTTGTGATGACAGTTTTTCACCATCTGTTCTAATTCTTACTGTGACTCTATGTCCTATTGTCGGTGATACAGATACTGATGTATTTGGATATGAAAATTTAATTTTATTTTCAATTTCTTTTGCAATTCCTTCTGCATCATTTTTTTCTATGTGTCTTCCTGCTCTCCTATCAATGATTATCCCTTCATCATTTAGTGTAGCATAATTTCCTCTTAATGCCAAGTCTCCATCTTTAAAATCAATTCCAATTCCTATTGCTTCTATGACACCTCGACCTGCATAATCTACATGGTGAAATCTATACCCTAACATATTGAAAACTGCAATATCTGATTCTGGAGCAATTCCTTCTCCTACTGAAATCACTTCTCCAATTACTCCATTCCGTGCTAATTTGTCAAGAATTGGTGTATTGGCAGCCTCAAGCGGTGTTTTCCCACCTAAATCTGGATGTGGAAGATCCCCTACTCCATCTAAAAGAACATAGATCATGTGAATATCCGAATTATTGATACTATCCATATTTCCCAGCTTTCTGCTGCTCTCCTTTAAAGCTTGCATCAAAATATGCGATCAAAATAAAATTATTATTTACAACTTGGAAAATTCTCTGATTATTTTTACTAAAGAATATTTGTATTTTTAATTATTGTTGTATTTTATTAAAATAAAATTTTATTTCAGTTCTACTTTTTTCTTTTTCAGTGTATTGGAAAACGTTTTAACATACTTAAACTTCATGTATGAATTATGGGGGACATGCGCAAAGATTATGTTTCTGAGCGTTTTATGATTGTCTCTAAAAAAGATGACAAAGTCATTGATCCAAAAAAATCTCCATTTGCTCCTGGGAATGAATCTATGACAAACCCATCTGTTCTTTCACTAGTTGCAAAAGATGGTATGTTGCAACGTCTTCAAGACAGTGAAGATGAATATGTTGAAGGTTGGTCGATTAGAGTTTTTGAAAATAAGAATCCTATAGTTTCAATTGATACTGAAAACTCTTACAGCGATAGACCGCATTATAGTGAACCAGCTTATGGTTATCATTACATTGTAGTTGCTTCCCCTAAAGAAAAAGACACTCTAGCTACAATCGATGCTGAGCAATGGTCCAACATACTAGTAGTAGTTCAAGACAGATTACGATGGCTCTATACTCAAAAGGGCGTAACATATGTTTCAATTTATGCTGATCAGGGTGAATCTGCTGGTAGTCAAAACCCACATCCTCATCTGAATGTCTTGACATTTTCAACCATTCCACCAATTATTGAAGAAGAGGCAGAGGCATCTTACAAAATTCTTAATGAAAAAGGAGTGTGCCCAATGTGCCAAATTGTTAATGAAGAAATGGGTGGTCCAAGACAAGTTCTTCAAACCGAAGGATTCATTGCATTTTGTCCTTGGGCTCCATCATATCCATATGAATTTTGTATCTCTCCAAAAAAACATACAACTAGTTTTTCTAAAATTACTCAAAAAGAAATCAATGATTTATCACTTATTTTACGAGCTACACTTGGCGGATTATCAAAAACAGTTAAAGATGTTTCATATAATATGGTATTTCATTTATCTCCTGAAAAGAAAAATAGTAGACAAATTCATTGGCATATTGAAATTTATCCAATAACCAAACCTTGGTCTGGTCTTGAGCGTGGTTATGGTATTTTCCTTAATGATTTGTCTCCAGAACAGGCAGCAGAAAAACTTGGTGCGTCTTGCAGAAAAGAATTGGCCAATTTGGTTGGCATTGTTTGAATAGTTTAATTATCAACCAGATTTTCTTAGTATCATGTCACTAGAAAAATGGGCTGCAATTGCAAGTGTTGGACTGTTTGCAATGTTTGTTGGAGAAATGATTTCAATTTATAATTTTATGACTGACATTCCTGCTAATCTTGAATTCGGTGTAGCATTTGAACCCAGTCCAAAAATTCTTCAGTTCATTTCTATTGGAATAGCTCCTGCATCTATTCTAGCTGGACTTTCGTTTATTTTATCAAAACGTTATGGCTCTAAACAAATTGGCGCTATGATACTTGGTGGTGGAATAATTTTGTTAATTGGAATGGCATACTGTTATACTCTTTTAGATAAACTCGTTGATTCCTATGTGATGGACTCTGTAGTTATCACCCCTCCCATTTTCATGGGTATTTCTATTCCTGTTATGATAGTTGGAATTATTCTAATAAAAACAAACAAGAAACGCCCAAAAAAAGAATATTTCTAAAGATGATCAAATCTTAATGCATTTGCATTATGTTTGAAGCCTAATTTCTCATAAAATGGCTTTACCTCATCTGTACAATCCAAAATAGTCTTGTAGCATCCTTGGTCTTTTGCGTATCTTAAAAGATAAATGATAATTTTTTCACCTATTCCTTTTCTTTGGTATTTTTTATCCACTACAACATCTTCTATGTGGCCTACTTTGCCTCCATTGTGAATAAACTTGGTTTCTATTAGAAGTGTAGTTGAACCCACTATCTTACCTTCTATTACTGCTACTGCAACAATGTGATCTGGGTTTGAATTTATTTTATCAAATATTTTTTCTGCAGTTTTCTTATCTATGTTACTTGTTTGACGAAGTGAATCTAATGTCTGTAAAAACCCACTCCATAGATCTTCTTTTTGTAATTTTCTAACTGTTATGTCGCTCATTTTTTCTTGTCATATATTTCCTAGTTTTTGAAGATACTCTTGATTTGCCTTTTTATATGATGCTTTGTTTCCAATATCTAGAAATCCTTTTTTTGAAACAATACTACTAACTAGTTTCTTTTTTGCCATTACTTTTTTAATTACATCATCCATTCCATATGGTATATTCTTTGGAATCATATCCATTATTCCTGGCTCCATTACATAGCAGCCCATATTGATATTTGCCTTGATTTCTGGTTTTTCATTCCAAGCAATTACCTTATCTGTTTTAGTAGTTTCAATGACTCCGTATGGTAAATTTGTTTTGTATTCATACAAACTCATTGTAACAAATGATTTTTTCTTTTTATGTTGATTTATCATATTTCGTAAATTAAAATCAAATATCGAATCCCCATACATACATACAAAAGTGTCATCGATGAATTTTTCTGCTGTTTTAAGTTGACCAGCAGTAGCTAATGGTCTGTTGGAAACTGCATACTCTATACTTACTCCAAATCTCTTACCATCTTCAAAATAATCTTCAATTGTTTTTCTTAGATAACTGACACATAGTACAACTGATTTTACATCATTTTTTCTTGTCCAATCAATTAGGTGCTCCAAAATCGGTTTCTCTCCTAGTGGCAACATTGGCTTTGGAAGAAATGTTGTATATGGCTGCAATCTTGTGCCTAATCCACCTGCTAAGATTACTGCTTTCACGAGTTTCTATTTGGGATATGACTATTTATGTTCAAGTGTGGATTTCTATTATACTTTAAAATTAACTAAATAATTTTGAAATTTTTTCAATAATTAATGCAGGTGTTTTGGCAAAAATTATTATCATTGGTTCTTTTCCAAAATCCCCTTTGTGATAAATAACGTCTGGTGGTTCTTCTGAATTTTTTATTGCGTATTTTATTCCCCACTCAATCGAAGATCCCTCTTTGGTTTTAACATTTTTTGGCTCTGCGTTTCTATCGTAACTGGAAATATGTAATTTCTCTTTTCTTAATTTTGAAATAGTTTCTTTATTGTATTTTAGATTAATTGCTGAACGTACATCTGGAAATTTTTTATTCATTGTAGTTAACGCCGTTGCGACATGTTTTGATCCACCATAAGACAAATCTCCTGCAACTGTGACTGTATTTCCAGTTTTTACTATTCTACCTGAAATTCCTAGAATGTCTTTAATTGACTTTGGATTTTTTTTTGAAAAAACAAAATTTGTTTGACATTCAGGAATGCCTTTGTAAATATTTTTAATCTCTACAAACTTGTTAATTGCATGGGTCAGTTCTGTGTGAATGATATCTTTGTTTTTTATCTGTGTGATGTCTATTCCGTATCCTATGTTCTTGGCATTTTTAATTGAATCGTATGTAAATTGTTTTGAAAATTTCACTGCTTCTTTTAGCGATGTTCCATTTACCAGTGAAAATAGCAATGAAGATGAGTAATTACATCCACTTCCATGATTGATTTTTGGAATTTTTTTACCTGATACTGTATACTGGCTTTTTCTCTCTAATATGAAATCTAACATTTTTCCATTTGTTTCTAATCCTGTAATTACAATATTTTTTGCACCCATGTCTTGAATTTTTTTAGCTGCTTTTTGAAGTGATTTTTTTGAGTCAATTTTTATTTCTGATAAATATTCTGCCTCGAATTTATTTGGTGTAATTACTGTAGCCAACGAAATTAGAAATTTTTTAAAATCTTTTATGGCTGTTTTTTCAATCAGTAAACCACCTGTCGTGGATTTTATTATTGGGTCTAGTATGATTGGAATTTTTATATTTCTTAATTCTTTGTAAATTGTTTTTATTATTTCTGAATTGTATACCATTCCAATTTTAATTCCATCAATTTTAAAATCTGAAATTACCGAATCCAGTTGATTTTTCAATATTTTTTGTGATACTGGTTCAATCATTCCAAAACTAGAAGTGTTTTGACCTGTTATTGCAGTGATCACTGTTAACCCATGTGCATTTAGTGAATCAAATGTTTTGATATCGCTTTGTATGCCTGCCCCTGATGATGGATCAGAGCCTCCTATGGAAAGTAAATTCATACTATATTTTCAAAACTAGTCCTAATCTATTTTTCCTTTTTATTGCAATTTTTGTTTTTTTCTGTTTTTATATCTCTCTAAAACTGTATTTTTTTGATTTGATTTATTTTATAATAATAGAGCATTTATAGATCTAAAATAATTTTTATTTATTACTTTGAATAAAAAGAAAATTCCTCTGGCAAATGATATTTCTGATGAACTATTGTGTACTGCCTGTTTGTTACCTATGCAATATCAAAAGAAAATCAATAACGCTTTTCTTTGGCAATGTTTCAAATGTGGTAAAAAATATTTTGTCTCTGAATCTTCTGTTAATTACAGTATTACAGAAACTTGGAGCTCATCTAAATAGAAAATATGCATTACATAGACTTTTAAAATCAGATCTCAGAAAATCCATATCTTTAGTTTTAGATAGAATTAATTCAAAGATAGATAAAATCAAACCAATTCTTCTTAATTTTGAGCGTATAATAGCAATGTTTACGTGTTTTTCATGATTGTTTAAATCAGGCAAAAACATAGATTATTTCATGGGTACTCAAATGAGTGCAGCCCGAAGAGGTGTTGCTACTGAGGAAATGAAAAGAGTGGCAAAAGACGAAGATGTCACACTAGAATGGTTAATTCCTAAAATTGCAAGTGGTTCTATTATCATTCCTAGCAATAATGTTCGACCTCAAAAAATTCACAATGTGGGAATTGGTAAAGGTCTTAAAACAAAAGTCAATGTTAACATTGGTACTTCTACACTTAATGTACACTTGGAAGAAGAGATTGAAAAAGCAAAGGTGGCAGTAAAATATCATGCAGACACAATGATGGATTTAAGCGATGGTGGTGATGTTAGAAAAATACGGCAAGCTTTGTTAGAAGTTGCTCCAATAACATTTGGAACTGTACCTATCTATGAAGCGTACAATTATGGTGTGGAAGTTCATAAAAATCCTTTAAACCTAACTGAGGATGATTTTTTAAATGCGTTTGAAAACAATGCAAAAGACGGTGTTGATTATACCACAATCCACTGTGGAATTACAAAAGATATTGCAAAAAGAATTCTAAAAGTCAAAAGATATGGTGGTGTTGTAAGTAAAGGTGGAACAATTACTGCCGCCTGGATGTTAAGACATGATAAAGAAAATCCCTATTTGACACACTATGATTATCTTATTGAGATTGCCAAAAAATATGACGTCACATTTAGTTTAGGTGATGCATTACGGCCTGGCTCCATACTTGATTCTCATGATGAACTTCAAGTTCAAGAAATGATCAATGTGGCACAACTAACCAAACGTGCTCATGAACAAGATATCCAAGTAATGGTGGAAGGTCCAGGACATGTTCCATTAAACGAAGTAGCTGCTAATGTTAGATTGGCCAAATCATTAATTGGCGATGTGCCTTACTACGTTTTGGGTCCTTTAGTAACTGACATTGCGTCTGGGCATGATCATATAGCAAGTGCCATTGGTGCGGCTGTATCTGCAAGTGAAGGTGTAGATTTACTGTGTTATCTTACTCCTTCTGAGCATCTTGCATTACCTAATGCCGAGGAAGTTAAAGCTGGTTTGATTGCATATAGAATTGCTGCACATGCAGCTGATTTAGTCAAAATTCGTGACAAGGCAATAAAATGGGATATGGAAATGACTGAAGCTCGACGTACATTAGATTGGGAAAAACAAATCGCTCTATCTATTGATCCTGAGGAAGCAGCTAGAATTCATAGTAGGACTGGTCAACGTCCTGGAAATAATGTTCCATGTACAATGTGTGGTGGTGCATGTGTCTATGTGATGTTGCCACAACAACGAAAATATGAAAAAGAAGAAAAATTACAACAAATTTTGTAATACTTTTTCAAGACTAGGAACCGTGTTATAGTTTTTTAATTCATCTATTGTAATCCATTTGTATTCTGAGTTTTCCCAATTCAATTTGATATCTGGGTTTTTTACTTCAAACAAAAATGGAAATATCTCCCATTCATGATTTTCATACTGTGGTGAATGTATTCTTAATTTAGCTGCTTTTTTTATCAATCTGATTTTGTCTTCAGAAATGCCTGTCTCCTCATAAATTTCGATTTTTGCTCTTGTTAATGGTGTTTCATTTTTTTCTATAATCCCACTAATTCCTGCCCACAGACCTTTCATGGTTTTTACTTTATTGCTTCTTCTAAGAATTAATAATTTCTGCTCATCCTGCATAAAGGATGTCACGATCTTGGTAGCGTGCATTTCTCTTATTTTTCAATTGCATTTACCATTTTTGTCAATTTTTTATATGACTCTTCTAAGCTTATATTTGCAGAGAGTTTCTCTTGGCAAGTCTTGATGTAATTTATTACTTCTTCTGTTTTTGATTCTTGTACTGCTGTAAGTAATCTTCCGATGTCTTTCCAAAGCTCTTCTGCAACTCTTCTGATTTCTGGATTTGCAATAATTGTTTCAATTAATTCTGGCGATTCTGTCATGATACTTTCAGCTAGTATTTTTTGAACCCTAAAAGTTGTTCCAGACATTTTTTCTGTTAATAACATTTTTTCATCTTTTGAAATTATGTTTGCAAAAACAAGATTCATCAAATGTGTTAACCCTAAAATCACTGCAATTTTTTTATCGTGTTCAATCGCATCAATTGTTACAAAATTTGCTCCATCAAAAAGCTCTTTTGCAATAGCTAGTTCTTTTTTTGCATCTTTTACTGGAACTGAAATTATATTTTGTCCTTTGATTGATTTTGCTCCAGGTCCAAACATAGGATGAATACATATTGGATTAATTTTGGTTGGCATTTTTGATAATGATGCTACTACTTTGGATTTTTCCGATGATATTTCTATTAGATAGGTTCCTCTCTTCATTTCTTTTGCGATCAATCTGATTATCTCTGGGGTTCTTCTTGTAGGTGTACACAATACAACATAATCTGCTTTTAAAATTCCTCCTACTAGTGAATCCGACTGAATAATTCCTTTTCCTTGAATTTTATTTTCAGTATCGTAACCTGTTACCTCAAAATCATTTGCCAAGAAATATTTTGCAAACCATTGTCCCATCTGACCTCCTATCCCAATTATTGTAATTTTCTTTTTCATTGCTTATCTCTCATCATATTACCAAGTATATTCATTCCCTCCATTAGTGTTTTTTCGTCTTGACATGCCGATATTCTAATGAAATTCTTGTACTCTCCAAAACCTTCTCCTGGTGCCACTGCTAATCCTTTCTCTAAAAGACTGTTTGCAAATTGCACTCCATTAAATTCATCTTGATTAACACGAGCAAAAAGATACATTGCACCATCAGGTACAATAAAGTCCAAATTCATCGCTTTTGCCTTTTCAGTCAGTACTTTCAGTCTGGTTTGTACTGTATTAGTATTATTTGATATGTCTGCTTCTAATGCTTTCATGGCAATATATTGAATAGGCTCAGAAACATTTGTGAGGCAAAGTGCTTCTAATTTTGACAATGTCTCAATAATTTTGGGGCTTGCAATGGCATATCCAATTCTAAACCCCGTCATCGCATGAGATTTTGAAAATGACTGAGTGATGATGCTCTTATCGTAATTATAGCAAAGTATGCTTTTCCATTTCTTAAATGCATATTGAGAATAAATCTCATCGCTAAGAATGTACAGATTGTTTTTTATTGCTATGTCTACAATTTCATCTTGTAATTTTTCTGGCAGAATTTTTCCTGTTGGATTATTTGGATAGTTCAATACGATCATTTTTGTATTTGTGTTGATCACTTTTTCAATTTGTTCAATTGTTGGCTCCCATCTTTCTTCTAATGTGGTAGTGATAGTTCTAACTTTAATTCCTGCACGTAAAGCACAATCCTTGTACGCAGGCCATGCTGGCTCTATGACAATTAACTCATCACCAGGATTTAACAATGTGGTGATTGCAGCAAAAATTGAAAATCGTGCACCCGGACTAACTATTATGTTATCTTGTGATACATTTGCTCCAAACTTTTTAGATGAATATTTTGCAAGTGCATCTCTAAATGATGTCAAACCTTTTGCTTGACCATATCTTAAAAATCCTTTGTCAAAAACTTCTTCAAGTGCTTTTCTTACAATTTGGGGTGGTAAAAAATCTGGCTCTCCAACTTCCATGTGGATAATTTTCTTGCCTTCTTGTTCCATTGTTTTTGCTTTAAGAAAAATTGATAGATGTGTTTGCTTACTCTCTGATTGTACTTTAATTGATTCATTAAGTAAAAAATTTAAAAATTTTGTTGCAATTGACTCATCAAAATTTAACTCATTACATAATGTAATCACTTTTGTTCGTAAGTTGTCTTCTCGAGTTTCATCTGTGACTCCTTTTCCTATGTTTTTTTTGATTTCTCCAATTTCTTTTGCAATATCTGTTCTAGTCTTAAGCATCTTAATCATTTCAATAGTGATCTCATCCATTCTATTACGAAGTTGGTTGATGTCTGGCATGTCTATAATACGGGCTTGATCGCTCCAGCTAAAAGAGCGTGGTCTGCCAAAGTTAGAGATACCAATGAATCTACTACTGGTGGTGCTCTTGGAACCACACACGGGTCATGTCTTCCTTTTACCTGTAGCATTGTAATTTTTTTGGTTTTAATGTCCACCGTGCTTTGTTTTTGTGCTATGGATGATGCAGGTTTGAATGCAATTCTTATTGTTATTGGCATGCCATTTGATATTCCACCTAAAATTCCACCTGAATTGTTAGTTTTTGTAACTATCTTTCCTTTTTTTATGGTGTATAGATCATTGTTTTCTGAACCGTACAGTTTAGACCCTTCAAATCCAGAACCAAACTCTATTCCTTTTACAGATGGAACTGAAAATATTGCTTTACTCAAATCCGATTCCAATGATCCAAAAATTGGCTCTCCTATTCCAACTGGCATGTTTGTAGTAACTGACTCTATTATTCCTCCAAGTGAGTCTCCTTTTTTTCTTGCATCTAATATCGCATTCTTCATTTTTTTTGCTGTATTTTTTTCAGGACATCTTACTTCGTTTTTATAAATTAAATTGATCATTTTCTCATCGAATTTATTTTCCATTTTTATTTTTCCAATCTGTGCTGTAAATGAATTTGTTTCAACATTTAGTGCAACTTTTAATAATTTTCTTGCAATTGCACCACCCATGACATGAGTAGCAGTCAACCTTCCGGAGAATCTCCCCCCTCCTCTGTAATCATTAAAGTGATTGTATTTTATCATGGCAGGATAATCTGAATGGCCTGGTCTGAGTTTTGTCTTCAAGTTTTCATAATCTGTTGATTTTTGATCACTGTTCCAAATTATCATTGTAATTGGTGCTCCTGTGGTATATCCTCTAAACACCCCTGAAATAATTTCTACAATATCTCCTTCTTTTCGTTGTGTAGAAATCAATGATTGACCTGGTTTTCTAAGGTCTAGCATTTTTTGAATTTCTTTTTCATCAATTTCTAATCCCGCTGGGCAACCGTCTAAAACAGCCCCTATGGATTTACCGTGACTTTCACCAAAACTAGTTAACACAAGACGCTGACCAATTGAACTTCCCGGCAACATATTATGAGAGTAAATTGATGCTTATAACTGAAACTTTGGACTAAGTTGAAGGAAACAATCGTAATTTTACGCATTATTTTGATAATTTTGCCTCCATTTCTATTGTCTAATATTTATTCAAAAAAATCTATAGGGTTGCGCCTCTTACCCCTTTTAATTAATTTTTTAAAATTGATTTTTTATTAGACTAGAATTTTTGCACCCAATTTATTCATCTCATTGATAAAATCTGGATATGATACTGCCACTGATTCATGGTCTGTCACAATGCAATTGCCTAGATACATTCCTGCGATGCAAAACGCCATAAATAATCTATGATCATTTTCAGAATTCAATGTAGCCCCTCTTAATTCCTTTGGTGATTCTAAAATTAATCCATCTTCTTTTTCTTGCACTCTAATTCCAATTTTGACCAGTTCTCTAGCTAAAATTGAAATTCTATCTGTCTCTTTTAGTCTTGCATGTTTTACATTTATTATTTCAATTGGATTTATCGTTTTTAATGCTAAAATTGCAAGTGGTGGAAGCAAATCTGGTGAATTACTTAAATCAAATCGCCCTCCATTAAGTTTTTCTGGTGATTGAATTGTTATTTGTTCTTCTTTTATTGAAACTTTTACTCCAAGCTGCTCTAGTATGTCAATGAATACTTCATCACCTTGAGGCAAGTTTCCCATTTTGCCATGAATTGTAACATTTTCTCCATTTAATACTGATGCTGAAAGAAGCAATGCTAGACTTGAAAAATCTATTGGGACTGTAAATGTGGATGGTTTGTATACTTGAGGTACAATATTGTATTTCTTGTATGGAATTAATGTTTGTACTGTCACTCCAAAATTTCTCATTGTTGCAATAGTTGCATCAAGATATGGTTTTGAAACTAAATTCCCCTCTATAGCTAAGTTAATTCCTCTTTCTGTTAATGGTGAACAAATTAGCAATGCCGAAATAAACTGACTCGAAAAATTTCCTGGAATAGAAACGTCTCCACCCAAAATTCTTCCAGTTATTTTGATAGGCGGCATCCCATTTGTTGAACTACATTTCGCTCCTATGCTTTCAAGTGCATCTAATAATGGCTGCATTGGTCTTTTCTGAAGGCTCGAATCTCCTGTTAATGTGATTTCTTTTGTGAATAGACTTGCAATCCCTGATGCGATTCTGATTGTGGTGCCAGAGTTTTTTGCATCAATTTCAGGCACCATTTTGTCTATTTTTATGGGTTTTTTGACAATAATTGATGTGTTTGATTCTTCAATTTCTGCTCCAAAATTTTTACATGCTTCAATTGTTGCAATTGTATCTGCAGAAAACAATACGTTATCTATCTTACTGTTATTTCCTGCAAGTGATGCAAGAAAAATTGCTCTGTGAGAATAGCTCTTATTTGCTGGACATGTAATGTGTCCTGATATTTTTGATTTTTCTACTTTACAATTCATAAACTTCTGCCTTTTTATTATTGACTTTGGATACTATTACATTTCCTTCTAGTGTAGAAAACACTTTTTTGATATTTGATTCATTTTCTTTTTTTGTTACTGCTGCAATTGACGGTCCATTTCCTGAAACAGATGCTCCATATGCACCTTTTTCCAGTAAATTTATGATTATTTTTGGATCAGAATTCAATGTTGCAGCTGTTGCCAGTCCATTCATATTCATTGCATTCCAATATTCTCCTTTTTTAGCTAACTCCCATGCGTTTTCAAATACTGTGGATAGAATTTTTAAATTTTTTAAATTTCCACGTTTTCTATTTTTTGGAATAAATATAACTGCAATTAAATTTATAGGTGCTTTCTCTGAATTAATGCGATTTTTTTTAAAATTATCTGTTACATTGAATCCCCCATAATAGCATGAACATGCATCATCATATGCACCAGTTATGCTGACCTTGGATTCTATTGATGCCTCAACTCCTGCAAGTAAAATTTGTTTGTCTGTTAATTTTGGTCTAAAAATTTTAGAGCATGCAAGAGCAACAGCTGATGAAATTGCACTAGAGCTTTTCAGTCCGTATCCTGTTGGTATTTCTGAATTCAGGGTAACTTCAATTTTGTTTTCTTCTAGTTCTTTTTTTGAAAGGATTTTTTCTATTGTCTTGTTGATTAACCTTGAGCTTAGATTCTTGTTTTCTGATTGAATGCTAATTCCTTTTCCTGAACTTGTTTCAATTATTGCATCCACCTTTAATTCAATGCCTAGGGTTGCACCTTTTTGGGTTGCAATTGCATTTACCAGTGATATTGCTCCGTGTACTGTAGCCTTTACTTTTGCCATTACACTCCTCCTAGCAGTGCTTTTTTCATGGCATTATAAGGTGCTTCCATCCCGTGCCATATTTCAAATGCTCTGGTTGCTTGACCAAGTAACATTTCATAACCATAAATTACAATTGCTCCTTTTTCTTTTGCTTTTTTTAGAAAATCTGTGTTTATTGGCATGTATACAATATCATATACAATTGTTTTTGAGTTAATACCATCCAATGAAATTGGGCTAGGTTCATTTTTTAATCCAATTGATGTTGCATTTACAATTATGTCATAATTTTTTGCAGCATCAGCAATTTGTTCTAACTTTACTGCATTTGCGTTTAACCCAATTTTATTTGAAAATTTTGCTATGTTGTTTGCATTTTCCAAAGTCCTATTTGCAATAGTGATGCTTTGTGTATGTTCTTTTGCAAATCCTGCCACAATAGCTCTTGCAGCACCACCAGCTCCTAATAATAAAACTTTCAAATCTTTCATACTCAAATTTCTTTTTTTAAATGGTTCTAAAAATCCATCCATATCTGTATTGTATCCTTTCAAAATTCCATTATCGTTTGTAACAGTATTAACAGCTCCTATGATGCTGCAGGATTCATCTAATTTATCCAAGTATTTCATCATTTCAACTTTATGTGGAATTGTAACATTAAATCCATCTATTTTGATTTTTTTAAGTGATTCTACTCCTTCTTCTAATTCTCCTTTTTGTATTCTATATGCAATATATGAACAATCTAAATTTAATTCTCTGAAAGCTGCACTGTGAATGTTGGGAGATAATGAATGATCAATTGGATCTCCAATTACCGCAAATGTTTTTGACATCTTATTTTCTAAATTATTATGATTGATTTAAACTCTCAACTAATTGCATATGTGTGTCAAAATATATTTTATAAAAATTCTGTGTTAAAATCCACATTTTATAATTTCATATTTAACCTATCTTCATGCCGATGATTTTTCTTACTTCATCTACGCTGAATTGCCCTGGAGCTACTGGTTTTCCTAATGATACGTACGTGTATGGGCTGCCCAAATATAGGCACAAAATTCTTGATACTCTGCCACTATCGCCCATTGCAAATGCAATTAAATTACTTTTTTCATTTTTACTGTATAATTGAAGTATTCTGGTTGAATCATCTGCTGATTTGGCTGTAGTGACTATTTTCACATTATGAGAAAATTTGGTCATCTGGTTCATCATGTTTTTTAATTCAGAAAATTTTGGAGTTTTTTTAAAATCGTGCCATGAAACGAGTAGTTTTGTTTTTGTTGATTTTAGATACTTTGCTAATTCTTTATTTTTTTTAATTGTGTTAAATTCAATATCTAATAAAAATGGATTATACTCTGCAATTAACTTTAAAATTGCTATTCTTTCTTTTTCATCTCCTTCAAATTTTCCACCTTCTGATTTTGGTCTTAATGTGCATACTACTTTTTTTAGATCCTTTTTGATAATTTCTAACGTTTTTGGTATTTTGTCTGTTTTTAAAAAATCGAATCTTACCTCTACATAGTCTGATTTTTTTAGCGCCTCTTTCATATTCTCTTTAATTTTTTGTGATGAATTTTCTGCAATTGATACACACGTTTTGTATTTCATTTTACTTTTCTAAAATATACTCATCTGATACTTCCATTCCGAAATGTCTTCCTGTAGCAGATTTTGCATGTACCATTACTGTGTCTCCTTTCTTTAGGTGTGTGACTGATACTAGTTGCCCGTTTGGTTTTACAAAACGAATTGTCTCTGCATCTTGTGCAATTATCCCTCCTATTTCCTCACCCACTGATGCTTTGATCATCAACATTGGACGTCGTTCTATCTTTGATCTTCCTACTGTGGCTCTTCTTGCATTGCCTTTTGAATTTATTATCAATACTTCTGATCCTGTCTCCACTTCTGAAAGATAATTAGTTGTGCCATCTGGAGAAAGTGTATAGCAATGCACTGCTCCTGCATTGACTCTAAATGGTCTTGGTGATGTAAATGAAGACCCTACTGATTCATTATGCACTAGAAACAAAAAATTCGATCTACTTCCAATTAACATTCCTTCTCCTTTATGGAGCATGGATGCTGTATCAACACAGACTCTCTCCCCGTCTCCTACTTCTTTAATCTCGATAATTTTTGCTGGTTTCAAATCGAAACTTCTAGTTCCCAAATATGTCATGGCTTCTCTGACTTCATTAATTGAAGTTGCATTGAAAATTACTCCGTCGACTCCTACTTCTAGAATTGAGAACATCTTTCTGACTTCTTCAGGTGTCTTTGCTATGGCAAAAATTTTGGTATTAATCTTGTGAAGTTTTGCAATTATGTTCTCAAGTGGGATGATCTTCCAGTCTTTTACTTCAACTATTACAAAATCTAATCCTTTTTTTGCTAGAGTTAGAATTTCCTCGATATCTGTATTGGATAATACTACAAATTTTCTGCCTATTTTTTTACCCTTGGGTCTTGCAGATCCTTCTTTTTCAATTACTATGTATTTTGCAGCAGATGAAGGATATACTGTTTCTAATTTTGTTTTAAATCCTAGTTTCTTTGGATCAAGATATATCATTTTGATTCCTTCTTCTTGTAATTGAGAAAGAAATTTTGTTAACTGTGCTTGAGACACTTTGGGTAAAATTATTAATTCTCTAGTCTTACTCAATTTTTTTCAATGCTTCCTTTGCAGATTCTTTTTTGAAAATTATAGATGCTAGTGCTTCTACCATTTTTTCTGGTCTTTTATGTGCAAAAATGTTTCTTCCATATGTCACTCCTTTTGCTCCTGCAGTCATTGCATCTTCCGTCATTTGAAGAATATCTAAATCTGTTTTTGCTTTTGGTCCGCCTGCAATAACTATTGGTACTGGAGTACTTTTTACAATTTTTGCAAATGAATCAATATCTCCTGTGTATACTGTTTTTACAATGTCTGCCCCACACTCTGCACCTATTCTTGCAACATGTCCTACAATTTCAGGTTCATGTGGATTCTTGACATTTTCCCCTCGTGGATACATCATTGCCAAAAGTGGCATATCCCATTCATGACATTCGTTTGCTATCATTCCAAGTTGTTCTAGCATTTCTGGTTCTTCTTTTCCTCCTATGTTGATATGGAGTGAAACCCCATCTGCTCCCATTCTAACTGCTTCTTTTACTGTACCTGTTAGCATCTTGCGATTAGGAGACATCGATAACGAGGTACTACTTGAAAAATGAACTAAAATTCCAATCTTGGTTGGCTTTGGTAATGTTTTGAGAATTCCTTTGTTAATTATTACACTTGTAAGCCCATGTGACTCACATTTGTAAATTATAGAAGCAGGATCTGCAAGACCTTCAATAGGTCCATTAGAAATGCCATGATCCATTGGAATGCATAACATTTTTCCTTTTCTGAGAATTCGATTGAGTCTAATCTGATGACCAGATACCATGGCTGGATCTGTTTTTAGTACCCTACTTAAAAATAACGTGAATCTCTGAACTTGAGATATCTGATTTGTGCATGAACTAGTCTTTATGTTGAATTTTTTCTGCTAGTTTTCTCTATCAAGGAATAAATAGAAATTATAGATGTTGTTGAACAAGTTAATTGAGCCAAACCACTGAACAAATTAATCAAAGTACTATTGGAGATGTTCTTGAGAACTCGTTACGTGGGAATAGACCTAGTCCTGCAGATTGCCTTCGATTATTAGACTCTGACGATGTTCATCTTATGGGCCTTGTTTCTGGTTCTCTTACAAGAAAGCAATTTGGGAAAAAAGCTTCTTTTGTAAATAATATTATTCTAAATTACACCAATGTCTGTATTACCGATTGTAAATTCTGTGCATTTTACAGATCCCCTGGCGCTGAAGATTCATACACATTAACTCTTGATCAGATTGAATCAAGAGTAAAAACTGCATGGGAGATGTTTAAGATAAGACAAGTTCTGATTCAAGGCGGACATAACCCAAATCTGAAAATTGAATATTATGAAAACGCCTTTAAAATGATTAGGCAAAAATTTCCAAACATTGGTGTCCATGGACTTTCTACATCTGAAATTGACATGATTGCTAGAATTGAAAAAACATCTACAAAAGAAGTCTTGTCAAGATTAAAAGATGCTGGGCTTCAATCTGTTCCTGGTGCAGGGGCTGAAATTTTAGTTGATTCTGTAAAAGATGTAATCAGCCCCAAAAAAATATCCAGTGCAGATTGGATTAGAATTATGGGAGAAGCTCACACACTTGGACTTCCAGCATCTGCAACTATGATGTATGGACATGTAGAAAACAATAATGATATTGTGGATCACTTTTTTAAAATTGTAAAATTACAAGAAAAGACTAAAGGATTCATGGCATTTATCCCTTGGAATTTTGAGCCAAATAATACTTTGATGCAAAAAGAAAACTTGGTGCAATACGGTACTGGAGGAATTCAACTTTTAAAAATGATAGCAATATCTAGACTGGTTTTTGATGGACTAATTCCACACATTCAATCTTCATGGCTTACCAACGGAGTTGGAATGGCACAACTTGCTCTTCAATATGGGGCTGATGATTTTGGGGGGACATTGATTGGTGAAGAAGTTGTATCCTGTACAGGCGCTCGCTCTACTGAGCTCACTGGAAAATTAATTATAGATGCAATTCATCAAATTGGATATCAGGCAGAAGAGCGAGATAATTTTTACAATCCTGTATCTTTGCTATAGTCCATAACTGGACCACTTTGAATCTACTAAATTCTTTGTATCTGTATCCACTTTGACTTGCTGTTGAATTTCTCTTTGGTATCCTTCTTCTCTTGTTTTTTGAGTGGCATCAATTCCTAATTTTGACCCCAAGTTTACAAGTGGCGATGCAGGATCAAGTGTATCTGTTGGTGTGTTGTTAATTATGATGGTATCCCGTGCAGCATCTGCTCTTGTTGTTATTGCCCATATCACATCGTTGATATCATGAACGTTAATGTCTTCATCTACTACTACAAACATCTTTGTTAGAGCAAGTTGTCCCATTCCCCATAGCCCTACCATTACTTTTTTTGCCTGACCTGGGTATCTTTTCTTAATTGATATTATTGCCAAACCCTGAAACCAACCAGCAGCTGGCATGCTAAAGTCTACTACTTCTGGATGAAACATTTGTATCAACGGCAAAAATGACTGCTCAATGACTTTGCCAATATATGCGTCCTCTAGAACTGGTTTGCCTACTACGGTTGTTACATAAATTGGATTTTTCCTTCTCATGATTCCTGTTAATGTGAAAGTTGGGTATGGTTCAACTGGAGTGTAATATCCTGTATGATCCCCAAATGGTCCCTCATCTCTAATATCGTGTGGATCAACATATCCTTCTAAAACAATTTCTGCATTTGCAGGAACTTCTAAATCAATAGTTTTACATTTGACAGTCTTGATTCCTTTTTTCCTTGTAATTCCTGCAAACAAATACTTGTCAAGTCCTTCTGGAACTGGTGCTATTGATGAGAAAACAGTTGCAGGTTCACATCCTATAATTATTGCAGCTTGTATTTTTTCTCCTCGTTCTTTTGAAATATCTCCATGATGTGCACCACGTTTGTGCTTTTGCCAATGCATTAGTGCATGTGTGCTGTCTAGAATTTGCATTCTGTATACTCCTAGATTTCTTACTCCTGTTTCTGGATGTTTTGTTGCTACTAATCCTAATGTGATAAAACGACCAGCATCATTTGGCCATGATTTTAAAATTGGCAAGTCATCAAAAGATGCGGAATTTGATGTAACCTCAGTTACTGGGCCGCTGTTTTCTAGTTTAGGAAACGAGTCTGCCATTTTTGAAAGCTCTGGAAGTTTTTTAATTTTATTTAGAAATCCTGATGGCATATCCATTTTTGTCATATCTACAATTCTCTGTCCAATTTCTGTAAAATCTGTCATCTCAAGACCAATTTCTAATCTTTTGATTGAACCAAACGCATTACCCAATACTGGCATATCGTAATTTTTTACATTTTCAAAAAGTATGGCCGGACCATTTGAATACATTGCTCTTCTTAGAATTTCTGCAATTTCTAAATTCGAATCTACTTCGGTTTTGACCCTCTTCAATTCTCCTTTTTTTTCGAGCTCTGTTACAAATTCATGAATGTCTTCAATTGCCACTATCTTCGTAAATATGGTTCAAGTATAAGCTTAACTCGATTTACGTAAAGGGCTATACTTTTGAAATAATTTTAACACATGCATTTTAATTCCCACCATTAGTAAAATCCACTATGGTTGAAGACAAGTGCGTGGTGTGCAAAGGAACCGGCACTATCGAATTATTGGGTTCTCAATGTCCTTTTTGTAATGGAACAGGAGAATCAAATAAACTCGCAAAATCATATCTTGATTCTCATATCTGTCAATGTATTTTTCTTGATAGAAAACAGTGTCCTTTATGTGGTAAGAGATGTCATCATGACACTCCAAACAAACCAAAAATTTTACTTAGCCCTGAATAGAAATATTATCCCATTGGTGGAAGCTCATTCTTTCTATCGTGACCTCCAGAACCAAACTTACAATAAAAACATAATTCTGACTCCATGTACTTTAGCTGCTCTATCTGAATAGCTCCAAGTTTTAATGCAATTTTTGTCAAAATTCTATATTTTAATGGCATAGCTGGAATTACTTCTTGTGTGTATACTCTGTAATGATCAGGACAAAACTTTAGAGTTATTTTTGATGGTTCTTTTCCCCTCTGATTGACTTGTCTTGTAAAATTGATCTGTTCTCGAATGTATTCGTGTTTTGGACATGGGCAATCCTTTCCACCTGGATGTTTGTATGCTGGCGTATTTTTCCAATCAAATCCCGGATATTCTTTCTCAAAATCGTCCATTAACACAACTGTGTTCTTTGTGCATATAAAACTTGATCAAACTTCGTATTGGTAATTGACCCAAATGTAAATAAACCCCAGAAATTCATTCCAATTAAATGTCAGCTGCTAAAAAGCAAACAAAACAAGATCTTGAAAACAAGATTGCAGAATTAGAAGCTAAATTGAATAAATTGGCAACTCAACTTGAAGCCAAACCAACAGCACCAAAACCAGCTGAAACAAAACCAGCTGAGGTAAAGCCAGCTGAAACAAAACCAACAGCACCAAAACCAGCTGAGGTAAAGGCACAACCACCATTGACTATACAAGCAGCATTAGAGAATGCTTACC
>JAHFUX010000004.1:0-49282 GCA_023264875.1 Nitrosarchaeum sp. | reverse complement strand
CCAGCTGAAACAAAACCAGCTGAGGTAAAGCCAGCTGAAACAAAACCAACAGCACCAAAACCAGCTGAGGTAAAGGCACAACCACCATTGACTATACAAGCAGCATTAGAGAATGCTTACCAAAATTCCAAGATGACTGATTTTCATTGGTATAGAGCACATGTCACAGGTTATTCTCCAGCTCCAAACAGATACTTTGTAAGAAGAACTGCTCCAGTAGGTAAAGTTCCAACAACAAACTGGAATGACCAAAAAGCAAAAGTTCCTGGATATACACAACCATCAAATCAGTACTTTGCAACAAGACCAAGACTCGCATATCATCCAGCAGACAAAATGTTTGGCGGTTTTAGTGGTACTTCTTTAACTGTTGATGGTTCTGTAGCACAGGTTCAAACCTATCAAGCACCTCCACCAAAACCAAGTAGAGGTACATTGCCAAAAGGAACCTAATTCAATTTCTTTTATTTTCTATTTTTCGTACTATTCTTCACTCACACCAATTCTACTTTTTTAATCGGTATTGGACATTGAATGTTATTTTATTTGTATTTGTCAAATTGTTTTAAATTTATGAAATTTTTACATATTATGATTTACTTTTTACAATTAATTTTAATTACAAATTTCACCTGATCAAAATGTAAATAAACAATGTGATATTTACTGAAATGCATGGCTGCTAAAAAGCAAACAAAACAAGATCTTGAAAACAAGATTGCAGAATTAGAAGCTAAATTGAATAAATTGGCAACTCAACTTGAAGCCAAACCAACAGCACCAAAACCAGCTGAAACAAAACCAGCTGAGGTAAAGCCAGCTGAAACAAAACCAACAGCACCAAAACCAGCTGAGGTAAAGGCACAACCACCATTGACTATACAAGCAGCATTAGAGAATGCTTACCAAAATTCCAAGATGACTGATTTTCATTGGTATAGAGCACATGTCACAGGTTATTCTCCAGCTCCAAACAGATACTTTGTAAGAAGAACTGCTCCAGTAGGTAAAGTTCCAACAACAAACTGGAATGACCAAAAAGCAAAAGTTCCTGGATATACACAACCATCAAATCAGTACTTTGCAACAAGACCAAGACTCGCATATCATCCAGCAGACAAAATGTTTGGCGGTTTTAGTGGTACTTCTTTAACTGTTGATGGTTCTGTAGCACAGGTTCAAACCTATCAAGCACCTCCACCAAAACCAAGTAGAGGTACATTGCCAAAAGGAACTGAACAACCTCAAGTTTCATCTTATTCTAGCAATTCTGGAAAATCAAGAAAGGAACAGTTAGAAGATTATGAAAAAGCTTACTTGCAAAGAATGGAACAACAACGAATTGAAGAACAACAAGCATATCAAAAAGTTGTTGAAGCTGAGGCAAAATCTAGAGCAAATACAACTCGTGGCAGTTTGCCAAAAGGGTTCTAATTTAATCTCTTTTCTTTTAATTATTTTTTATTTTAGTTTTAAAAAATCATCTAGTACTTCTTTTGAATGTCCTGCAGGTTTTACTTTTGTATGTATCTTGAAAATTTTCCCTTTCTCATTAACCAAAAATGTGCTTCTTGCAACTCCCATGTATTCTCTTCCCATGAACTGCTTTTTACCCCAAACTCCAAATTGCTTTGATACTGTCTTGTCTACATCTGCAAGAAGTGGATATTTTATTCCCATTTTTTCACAAAATTTTTTATGAGATTCTACATCGTCTGGACTAATGCCGATTATTTCAATTCCTTCTTTTTGAAATTTTTTGTAATCTTTGGAGAATTCGTCTGCTTCTGTCGTACAGCCAGGTGTGAAGTCTTTTGGATAAAAATAGATGACATGTTTTTTACCCTTAAAATCACTTGATTTTACGCTATTACCGTCTGCATCATTTATCTCAAATTTTGGAACTGACTCTCCTTCTGTTATCATGATATTTTCAATTCTTTTTCCATAATTAATTACTTTTTAACTTCAATTGATCCCAAGATCTGTCCGAATCTTTTATATGGAAATAAAACTGGTTTTTGCTTAATGGCAAACCCAAGAGCATATCTTGCTGAAGCAATTGCAACATATGGTTTGGTGTTTTTTGGTCCCCTTTCAGTCATTTTAGCAGTATCTGCATTTGGTGAAAGTCTTACTACTCAATCTGTTTTGTTTATTGCACTTGGACATGGTGGCGCTATTGCTTTGATGGTCTATGCATTTGGACATGTATCTGGTGCTCACATCAATCCGGCTGTAACCATTCCTATGATGATTACTAGGAAAATTGGAATTACTGATGGTATTGGATATATTATTTCACAATTAATTGGCGCAATTGCAGCAGCAGCCACTCTGAAAGTAATTTTGCCAGAACTTGGAGCCAAAGTTAATTTTGGTACCCAAGGCGGACCAAGTGATCTTCTCAATAACAGCATCAGTTCTGGATTTGCAGTTGAAGCAATTTTGACATTCTTTTTAGTACTTGTAATTTTCATGACGGCTGTACACAAAAAAGCATCCCCCGGATTGCATGGATTTGCAATTGGTGGAATGATATTTCTGATTCACCTAGTTGCAGTTCCATTGACTGGTGCATCTGTCAATCCTGCACGAACATTTGGTCCTGCATTAATCTCTGGATTCTGGGAATTCCATTGGATGTACTGGGCAGCACCAATCCTAGGTGGTATAATTGCGGGTTTGATAATGAATTATGTCTATATTAACAAGGCAGAAAAAGAAGTATAATTTTTTACAAATACCAAACGTTTTTAAAAATTTGATATAGCCAGAATCTGTTGGACTCGTTGCATAGCTTGGATAGTGCGAACGCTTGCGGAGCGTTAGGTCGTCGGTTCAAATCCGACCGAGCCCGCTTCTTATTTAATTGAAAATTACATTATCTTGTTAGGATTATTATTTTAGAAAGTCTTTGTTTTTCTTAAAAAAATAGTTACTGTCATCATGTAACATGCAGTCGATATCACCTCTGATATCAACGATGCAATGTATGGCTCTATGCTAATTTCAAGAAAATAGTATAACGATGGCCATCTTATTGCAAGATAAATGATTTCACCTATTCCAAATGATGAAATCATACTAAATAGTTCTTTTCTAATTAAACTTGATTTCATTTGCCTGTATCTGTTTTTATTATCCAAATAAAATAAAACTGAGAAAATTCCAAAATAAATCCCATATCCTACTCCAATGGTAATTGTAGTTGTGATCTGATTTTCATACTCTGATAATGATTGAGCAACACCTGCCGAAAGTGAGGCTGAAACAACAAAACAAATTATAAAATTTCTATTAATTTGAAGTAGTTGTTGATTCATTTTCATATTTGATTCACAATATGGTAACTATTATTTTATGTTGAATTGACTAGTCTTAATATGAAAACTAGATGCATCTGGGCAAAAGATGATCTTAACATAGAATATCATGATAACGAATGGGGAATACCACAACATGATGATACAAAATTGTTTGAATTCCTGATATTGGAAGGGGCACAAGCTGGATTGTCTTGGTCTACAATTCTTAAGAGGCGAGAAGGATACAGAAAAGCATTTTCTAACTTTGATCCTATCAAGGTTTCCAAATACACTTCCAAACATGTAGAAAAGTTACTAGATAATCAAGAAATAATTAGGAATAGATTAAAGATTAACTCGGCAATCAATAATGCAAAATATTTTTTGAAAATTCAAAAGGAATTTGGCTCATTTGACAAATATATCTGGAGTTTTGTAAATCATAAGCCAATAATAAATAATTTCAAAAAACTATCTGATTTACCTGCATCTACTAGTATTTCTGAAAAAATGAGTAAAGATCTAAGAAATCATGGATTTAATTTTGTTGGTCCCACAATTTGTTATGCTTTCATGCAAGCAGTTGGCATGGTAAATGATCACACAGCAGATTGTTTTACAAAAAAAAATCGTTTTAAAAACAAACATCTAATGATATAGTTTAAAAATAACAGAATTTCTTTCCATTGTATGTTATTTGGAGTCTTTGCAATTCATAGCCCAGAATCATGTCCACTAAATAACAGTACCAGCCGAAAGATTTTCCTTACTATGGAAACTAAAATTAAATCCAACATGAAAAAATTCCAGATTTTGAAAATTATTGGATTTTACATGTCTGTTTTAGAGCATGAATGGATAATTATTTTGGATGCAAAAAACGCACATGATATAGAACAACTTTGTATTGCTGTTGGCATCTCTTCTATGAGTACAGTCAAAATTGTTCCTATGAACGAATTTTCAAAAACTGTACAAAAATTAAAATCTCAAAAGTAAATTAACCCTCTTTTTGCTCTTCTTTAATCTTGTTTGTTAGACAATTATAATTACACATTAGACATATTGTATTTGTTGATTAATCTGAAAAGTATAGGACATTTTTTTCTTTTTATTGTAGGCGGAATTGTTGCAATTATTGTTGGTTCTTTTATGATTCGTGGAACTATGCATTTATGGGATAAACCTGATTCAGAAAACAAATCCGATAAAAATAATGACTAAAAAACAAGTGTTGTTAACTAGTTTTAGATAATGCTCCATAACTCATCAATAAGAAAATCACTTGAAGATTATGTGAAACTAAGAATAAGAGATGTTCCTTCTGAAATTCACCAAACTTTTCCAAATGTCAAACAAATTTGGAAATGTGAAAATCAAGTGGATTTTCTTTATGGATATTATGTGGGAAAAATTGAGGAGGGCACTTTACATTATCTTCTAAAAGCAACACGCGCATCAGCTGGTGGATTTGTTGATATTTTTGAAATTAGGGGAATCATTGAAACATACAGAACAGATCTGAAAAATTCAATTGAGAAAGCACTTTCTTAGTGAAGTAGAAATACTGCTTTAATGTAAAGATAAATATGGTTGGACCTCAAGATGGCGGATTTGGTTTTGATCAATCAAAAAAATACACAAGTGTTGATAACATAGATCAAGTATGTGTTCAATGCCAAGCTGGTCAACACAAAAAATGTTTGGTAAAATTAAAACAACAAGCAAATTGTGAGTGCGAACACTGCTTAATTTACGGCTAACCTTTCTACAGCGTTTATTTTTAATGATTACGTAGATTCAATAATGTGTTTTTTTGAATTTGTCATTATGTCTAAAATTAAACAAATTGCCGCATGGATTGCCATTCTTGGTGGTGGCATTGCATTTTTCTTTTTCTCACTATATGCTGTAGATTTTATGCGTTAAGTTTGAAAATTAGTGTTGTTTTTCATATTCTATATGTGCTAGTTAGAATCTAATTTTCTTTTTAGTTTTTCAAGTTCATTTTTAGTCTGAATATGTTCATTGCGCTCTTTTTCTAATAATGTTTGAACTGTTTCTAGTTCTTTTTCTGCCATGCTTAATTTTGATTTTAATGACCCTACCACTACACTTGCTGCTTCTATGATGCCTTTTGTTTCTCTTTTATCTCTTGTTTCATCTATGAATTCTTTTTCTTTAAGTGTAAAAATACTTGTTTCATTACTGTTTTGCAGATTTTTTACGTTGTATAATCTTGAAGTGATCCCATCTAATTCTTTTTGTGCTTGAATTTGTTGTGCAACTATTTTGTGCAAGGATGATTGTTCTTCTGTTATTTTTTCTTTAATTGCATCATGCTCGTTTGTAATCTTTTCAAGATTATGCTTCATTTTTGTGAGATTTGATTCTACTTTATCTAATTCCTCCACTGATTTTTTATTGTTATTGAGTCTTTCATCTATGTTGTTTATTTTTGATTTGATATCTTTATACTCTAAATATATCGTATCCAGTTCCATTTTTTTCTGATTGGATTCTTTTTTTACTGACATCAAATTGCTTGTTGCTATATCATATTCTTCTTTTACACTTTGTATTTTTTTTGTTATGTTTTCTATTTCTTCTTGCTTTGCTCTGAATTCTTTTTGTAATTCTATCACTTCAGTTCCAAGTGCTTCTTTTAAAATAACTTCTTCACTTTTTTTAGCTATTCTTTCATCTGCTTGCTCCTTTTTCTTTTCAAAAAGACCCATGTTTATCTACAAAATTTCCCAAAAGATGAACGTTTCTTTAGACTCTTTTTGCTCTTGTACGGATAAACTTGAGATAAAACCCAACTCCGCCAATGACAATTCCGCCAATTAATGCAATGGTTCCCAATACTGGATTGCCGGGATTTATGTTAGGTGCTAAAAATAACAACAATCCCCCAAATATTACTAGCATAAAACTTCCGCTATTTTTTGATTTGTTGTGCTCACTGTGGGCCATATTTTAGATGTACTTTGATACCGTCTTTGCAACTTGTTTTCTTCCAATATCTGAGATTAGTGGCCCAATTTTAGGTCCTCTTGATGTGCCCAATATTATTTGATACAAAATTTTAAAGAAATCCTTTGGCTCTACTCCATTTGATTTTGCAATCTGATATATTGTATTTTGAATGTCTTCTGGTTCTTCTTCTGCATTAAGCGCATCTACTAGTAGTTTCAATATTTTTTTTGCTGATTCATCCATATCAATTTCTACTTTTTCTTGTTGATCAAATTCATCTGCAAAATTTCCTGCCAACTCAATTAATTTTTCTATTTCTGGATCTGGATTTTTGATTGCTCCGTAATCTAGCAATTTTTTCATTACTCTTTCTGTTCTATTTTCTTTGAACATTTTAGCTAATTCAACTAGTAATCTATAGTTGACATGAACGCTTGGCTCTTTTGGTGGTTCTAGTAGATTTACATATTCATAGAGTCCTTTTGATTTTATTAATTTGGCCTGATTGTCTACTTTGATTTTTCCAAAAAATATGTCTTCTAATTCATTATATTCATTCATTAGCGATGGTATGTCTTCAAATCCTAATTCTCTTGCACCTGTAATTCTTTTGTAAAGAAGTAATAAAATGGATTTTGGGCTTCCAAATTCCATCCATTTTTGTCCTGTGACCACATTGCCTAGTGATTTTGAAATCTTCTTTCCTCCTTTATCTAAAAACATTTCATATTTGACATGATGAGGATGTGGAAAACTCAAAATCTCGTCTGATACCCAATCATTTACTTTGACCGAATCCATGATGTCTTTTCCATAAGCTTCAAATCTAATATCAAATGCTGCCCATCTTGCAGCAAATTCCACTTTCCATGCAAGTTTTCCTAAATCTTTGGTAATGTCTGCTTCTCCATTATGGCCACAACCTTTGATCATTTTTGCGCCAATCTCTGCGTCATGACACTTGTATCTTACTTTCCTCTCATCTGCTAAATACTCAAACGCTTCTGCGGTGTAGAGTCTGTGACAGTTTGCACAAACTGGAAAATATGGGAGAAATTTCTGATATTTTTCTTGGCCTACAAGTTCTGAAATTTTATCTCCTATTTTTGAGCTATTTTGCAAAATTGTATGAATCTGATCTTTTAGTAATCCATTTTTGTATGTGTCTTTTGCTCTTCTAAATTCGTATTTAATTTCCATTTTGTCAAGACCGTCCAACAAAATGCTGCTCATGTGCATTCCATATGACTCGTGACATCCAAATGGATCTGGAATCAATGAAACTGGTTTTGCCAAATGCTCTTCTAAAGAATCAGGAAATCCCTCTGGAATCTTTCTTAATCCATCTAAATCATCCGAGTATGCAATTAATTCTGATTTGTATCCAAAGTTTTCTAGTGCAAGTTTTACTCCATATGCTCTAACTGCATCTCCTAGGCTTCCAATATGTGGTACTCCTGAAGCTCCCAGTCCACTTTCAACTCTCAAAAGATCTAAACTTCTACCTAGAGATTTTTCACGTTCTAGTAACTCATGAGCTAATTTGTCTATCCATGTTCCCTTTCCAAATATTTCCTGCTCTGACATATCTATTCTTGATTCAATGGTTTTGTCATGTATGGTCCATATAACGAATACCCTAATTTTTGATAATACTCTCTTGTTCCTACAGCACTAATTACTAAAAGTTTTTTTGCACCAAATTCTTCTTTAGAAATTTTTTCAGCTTCTTTCATTAAATTTTTCCCCAATCCTGAATGTTGTATTTGATTTTCTCCTTTTTCTCCCAACTTTAATGATTTGCCGTACACATGTAGTTCTCGTACAATACAAGAGTCATTTCCAACTTCTTTTCTATGTGCCAAAATACTTGGTTTTCTTAATCTCAAAAATCCATAAATTGAATCATTTGTATCTTCATATGACAAAAATATTTCATTTCCGCCAGATGACTCATAATCAATTCTATTTAATTTTAGATTCTGATCATCTGTCTTTTTGTTTGATAGTCCTGCCTCTCTACATCTTATGCATTTACATGAAATACCTTGTTTGCTCAGATTTTGATGTACTATTTGTCTGAGGTTTCCTGATTTTGGACCTGCTATGATCTCATTTGGTGATATCTCTCTTTGTACTCTCATTATTCTGACCCATTTTGGAATGTTTCTCTTTACTTCAGTTAGAACTCTGATCATATCTTGATCTGAATATGGAGTGTATTTCCCACGTTTGTATTCGTCATAAAGTGGGGTGTTTTCTATGACTAGTGATGGATAAATCTTCAACATGTCTGGTCTGAATTGTGGATCATCAAATAACTTTTTAAAATCAGCAATGTCTCCCTCTGGAGTCATTGTAGGAAGACCTGGCATCATATGCGCCACAATTTTATATCCTGCATCTTTTGAAATTTGAAATGATTCTATTACGTCATTGTAATCATGTCCTCTATTGACAATTTTGTACACTCTTTCTTGTAATGATTGAACTCCAATCTCTATTCGCGTAATTCCATAATCTAGCATTGCATCAACGTGTATCTGTTTGCAATAATCTGGTTTTGTCTCAATTGTAAATCCAACATTTCTTATTTTTGCATGTTCGTTGTTTGATTTTGCTTCTTCTAAATTATCTGAATTTGTTCCATTTAGTGCATCATAGCAAGACCTGATGAAATTTTCTTGATAGTCTTTTGGCATGAATAAAAACGTCCCCCCCACAATTACTATTTCCATCTTTGATGGGTCATGTCCATATGCAATTAGTTTTTCAATTTTTGTTGTGATTTGGAGTTTGGGATCATATCCATTTTCAATTGCATTAAGTGTTGATGGCTCCTTTCCTGTATAGCTATTAGGTGAATTGTATTCAATTCCACCTGGGCAATATGTACATCTTCCATGTGGGCACGCATATGGTTTTGGCATTAATGCAATTATTGATACTCCTGATGCTGTCTTGATTGGTTTTTTAAGCAAAACTTTTTGTAATTTGGAAAAATCTGAATTTTTTGCCATTGAAAGAATTTCATGGTTTCTGGGAATTCGTGAAAGTGCATATTTTGCACATATTTTTTTAATTTCATTTTTGACTTGTTTTTTAGTTGGTTCATTTACAGTTAGGAGATTTTGCATGATTTCTCCACATGCTTTTGAAAATATGGGCTCTAACTTGTTCATGAATATTCATGTTGTATAGTACATAAATTCGTTAAATAACTTCACAGTTTCGATTTTTTAGTACTTTTTAGAAATAATATTGTCCTTTGCGCTCTTGAAATTGTTCTATAGTCTTAGCATCAGATCAATCATCAAAACAACACTACCTGCTGCCACTGTTATTATCATGAATGGAAATCCAATTTTGAAAAACTGTATGAAGGTAATTTTGTAACCATGTTTTTCTGCCAGTCCTATAGCAATGATTCCTGCACTGGATCCAATAAGTGTGCCATTTCCTCCTAGTCCTACCCCCAAAGATAATGCCCACCAAAGAGGACTAATGGCATTATGAAATTCTGCAGCAATACTTGGATTTTGATTTAACACTTCAATTAGCGGTATCATAGTTGCAGCAAATGGAATGTTATCTACAAAGGAACTTGCAATTGCAGACACCCATGTTATCACAAAGAAACTTGCCCAGGGATTTCCTGCTGTGATGCCAAGTGCAGTCTTGGCCAACACATCAATCATTCCGGATTCTCTTCCGATATTTATGGTGATAAAAAGACACGCAAAGAATATGAGAGTGCTCCAGTCAACCTCATGTAATATTTTTTCAGGTTTTGTTTTTGATATGAGTAGCAAAACTCCTGCTCCACCAAGTGCAACAAGTGAAGGTTCAATGTGTAAACTACCATGAATGACAAAAAGTACTATAACACTAAACAACACCACTAATGATTTTATTAAAAGCGGTCTATCCTTAATGAGTGATATTTCACTTTGACTCATTAATTCTCCAAGATTTTGTGGTGTTGCCCTTAGATCTTTTCTAAAAAATACTTTGAACAAAATAAGTGATACTATCAACGAAACGCCAATCACAGGACCCATGTGAATCAAAAATGCACTAAAGTCAATGTTAGCAGCTGAGCCTATCATTATGTTTGGAGGATCTCCGATGAGAGTAGCAGTTCCACCTACATTTGATGCAAGCACCTGTGCAAGTATGAATGGGATAGGTGACATGCGAAAAGTTTTGAATATGGAAATAGTGATGGGAATCATAAGCAGAATTGTTGTAACGTTATCTATGAACATCGATGTAACTGCAGTAAATACACTCATCATGACCAGAAGCTTCCACATGTTTCCTTTGGATGCCTTACACATTTTGATTCCAATATATTGGAAAATTCCTGTCTCAGCTAAAATGATCACAATGATCATCATTCCTAGCAAAAGACCTATTGTGTTAAAATCAACAGAACGAATTGCAAATTCAAAACTTTCATCAGATTGAAAAAGACCGGTGGTGATACCAATTATGATTGCAATTGTAGCTGCTACTAACACAATTACTGTTCTATGAACAATCTCAAATGCCAGTATAATGTATATTGAAAGTAGAACTATGGCTAAAAGACGCAAGGAAACACTTGCATCAAACCCTATCATTGCTGGCATGATCCAAATCAAAATGGAAAGAACGCTTAGAAGCAAAAGTCCAATAATTGTTTTTTTATGAATGGATACTCCTAACATTTCTCTATTCTCAAATAAAATGTGGTCATATAAGGTAATTATTGGTAAAACATTCTTTCACAACTGTCTAATTACTATGCAATTTTTGTAGAATTCACAAAAACTCCTTTTCTAGACGTAATTTGACCAATTTCCTGACTTGAAATATGGTGTTTTTTAAATATTGATTTTATTTTACCTGCTTGATCTTTTGATGCTACAACACAAAATCCTACGCCCATGTTAAATGTTTTATACATTTCATCTTGTTTCACACCTTGTTCTTCAATTAATTTCATTATGGGTGGAATTGTTGGTAGTGAATCTATGTCATACCCTATTTTTTTGAGGCGGAGTAATTTCGTAAATGCTCCACCTGTAATGTGTGCCAACCCATTCACTTTGCACTTTTGAATTATTTCTAAAACTGGTTTTGCATAAATTTCAGTGGGTGTTAAAAGCGATTCTCCTATTACTCCCACTCCTTTTACTTTGTCTTTTATGGAATATTTTGTTAAAAGCGCTTTTCTTGCCAATGAATATCCGTTGGAATGTATTCCACTACTTTTTGCACCTATGATAATGTCTCCTTTTTTTATTTTATTTCCAAGTACCATGTCTTTTTTTGAAACAAGACCTACTACCATTCCAGCTAGATCAAATGAAAATCCTTTTCCTGCAATGACATCTGGCATTATTGCTGTCTCTCCTCCTACAATTGGCATTGCCGATTTCTTTGCACCTTTTACCAATCCTTCTACGATTCCTTTGAAAATTCTTTGATCATTTTTGTTTGCAGCGATATAATCTACAAATGAAACCGGAGTTGCACCAATACAGATTATGTCATTTACATTCATTGCAACGCAATCAATTCCAATTGTGTTGTATTTTTTCATCAAATTTGCAATTACTACTTTGGTTCCTACACCATCTGTATGAGTAGCTAATAATTTTCCTCCTGGAATTTCTACAATTCCAGCATAATGTCCAAAACCATGTGTGATTTTTGCCATTTTTTGGAGTTTGTGTGTTGATTCAATCATCTTGCCTATTGCTGCTTGACTTTGTTTGATTTTGGCTATGTCCACGCCTGCCTTTTTGTAGGTTAAGACCATAGTTTCATGCGTATTTGCTGTGAATAAAAGAATTTGCCTAGTTTTTGACTCACATGTACATGCCAGCAAACTCTTCTCTATGTTCAACATATTTTTGAGACAATTCGCTAAATTCAGAATTAATTCTATCTTTTTCCTTTTCCAAATCAGATGTATCTATTCTCATATCGTAGAATCGATTTAATGCCTCTATCAACGTCGATGCCGCTGCTGGGTCTGGCGATGTTTTGTTTGCTTTTGCAAGTAGAGATATTCCTTGAATTTTTCTTACAATGCATTCATTTAAAATTCCTCCTGGAATCCCAGTGATAAATCCCTGTGAAATCATACTGATGTCTTTGTCTGCCATCATTCTTATCAAATCCTCTCCTGCTGCACAATATGCTTTATCATCATGCTCTTCACTTGCTATCCCATCTAAAATTACAATTTCTTTTGAGCCTTTTTTCTCTACCCAATCTAAAATGGCTGAAACAAGTGAGTACAGTCCTTCTATTCTTAATGTTATTTCACAAATTATTGCACATATTGTACCTTCTTTGTTTGCATAAAATCTGAAAGGATGACGTAATCTGCCTTTCATAAAAACAGTTGATGGCGGAAGATATTTTGATCTCATCAATCCTATCTCCTCCATTTTTAATTCTTCGATGATGTGACTAATTGCAAGTGGTCCTACAAGACCTGCACCTACAAACCCTGCCAATATTATTGGGCTGTTGAGTTTTGTTTTTTTAATTTCAAATACTTCTGCTTCTGGAAACGCTTCTTGCATTCTTTACATCGATTTGTTCTGTCTAATTACTTTTATGAATAAACAAATTCAACATGGTTCTTCCTTTGTCTGTTATGGAATAGATCATGTTAGACCCTATTGCTTCTTTTTGCACAAAGTTATAATTTACACAAAGATGTAAATAATTTAGAAATGATTTTTTCATTCTTATTTTTGATTTTGAATACAGATCTGAAAACGTCATTGGATTTCCTCTAAGCTGATACAGTAATTTCAGAAGAGATAATGTACTGTAATCACGTGTTCTTGCTTTTACTGCATCTAGTATTTGGACATCTCGTTTTATAATAAAATCTTCGAATTGGTCTGCTACTTCTATTGGTATGTATGTCAGTCTTGCTCGCATCATACCGTATGGTACGGTATATTACCTTATTAATGTTAACCTGAAGCTTTGTTGATCCGTCTAGATGGTTTTTTTACACCTCATTTTGTGCCTACAGTTCTATATTTTCTATTTAATCGATTCTTTTTTTTGAGTTATTCAATGCATTGTCTAAGGTGTCCCATTATTCTTTCCTTGGATTTTTGTATTTGAATTTGTTAATTTTGATCAGTTCTGCATATGACCCAAATTTTGATAAATCCGAAATTTTATCCAATTCATCATCTGATTCATCACTAGTATCAAATTTTTTCAATATTTTGTAATTGGTGTTTCTTTCTGCAGGTATTCTTTTAATTTCTCTTACCAGTCTTCTTATTTCTTTTGGTCTTATCAATTGACCGTGATTGGAACCTGCAGATGTTGAAATACTTTCATTGATTAAAGTTCCTCCAAAATCATTTGCTCCCCACATTAACAATAATTGTGACATTTTCTGCCCTTCTTTTACCCAAGACATTTGAATATTGTCTATGTAATTATTTAACATAATTCTTGCAATTGCATGTGTTAGCAATACGTCATTACCGCTACCACCTTGTCTTATTCCATCATGCAATTGATGTTTATACATTGGAGCTTCGCTATGAATAAAATTGAGTGGGACAAATTCTGTAAAACCTCTTGTCTCTTTTTGAATTTCTCTGATTTTTGCAATATGATTTACTCTGTCCTCAAGTGTTTCAATGTGTCCAAACATCATAGTTGATGTTGTGTTGATTCCAAGATTGTGAGCTGTTTTTATTACTTCTATCCAATCTTTCACACTTATTCTTCCTGGAGAAATTTTATCTCTTAGTTTTTGATCTAGAATCTCTGCTGCTGTTCCTGGTAGAGTATTTACCCCTGATTCTTTGAGTCTTTTGAGATATTCTCTAATTGTAGTCTTTGATCTTGTTGCTCCATAGAGAACCTCTTCTGGTGAAAATCCATGTATGTGAATATCTGGAATTTCTTTTTTAATTTCTCTACAAATATTTTCATACAAACCCCCATCCATATCTGGTGGGAGACCAGCTTGAATGCATACTTCAGTTGCGCCTAACTGATATGCTTCTTTTGCACGTCTTACAATTTCATCTGTTGGAAGAAAATACCCTTCTTCTTCTCTGAAATCTCTACTAAATGCGCAAAAACCACACTGTTTGATACATACGTTGGTAAAATTGATGTTTCTATTTACAACATAGGTAACAGTATCTCCAACTCTTCTTTTTCTAATTTCATCTGCAACCAATCCTACTAAATGAAAATCTATGCCTGTTGTATTGTATAGTCTTAACCCTTCTCGTGCTGATATCTCTTTGTCTGATAATGCCTTGTTTAAAATCTCAGAAACAAAAGAGTCTGAATTTTTAAGCAGTGATTCTATGTTGATGCTCATCTCCAATACTCCTGTTTTACCAATCCTTCTTCATCTTCGATGTTTTTCATCTTATTTCTTAACTCTTTGCCAATAAATGAAAAAAATTCTGGATAAACAGGAAACCTACACTTTAGTTCAAATCCTGCATTCTTTGAGTCTTGTTCTATTTTTTTAATCTCTGGCCAAGAAAACTCTGGATTTACATAATCAGGTGTAAGTGGTGAAACTCCACCCCAATCATTAATTCCCAAGGATAGAAAACCATGATATGAATTTGGAGATAAGTTTGGAGGAATCTGTATGTTCATTTTTGGCATGATTATTCTTGTTAATGCAACAACTATTTTGAAATAATTTTCATTGGCTGAAGGGAAATTTTTCATCAGAGTATCTTGTTTTGGTTGAAAGTTTTGTACGATCACTTCTTGGATATTTCCATATTTTTCATGTAGTTTTCTTATTGCCAAAATTGAATCTATGATTTCCATCGGCGTTTCTCCAATTCCTACAAGGATCCCGGTTGTCATTGGAATTCTCAACTTTCCCGCATTCTCTAGTACTTCTAATCGTGCATTTGGTTTCTTACTCGCTGCTAGATAATGCGGCATTCCTTTTTTTGTGAGTCTTTCACTGATATTTTCTAACATTATGCCCATTGATACATTGCTTTTTTGCAATTCTTTTAGATCTTCTTTATTCAAGTTTCCTGCATTAGTGTGTGGAAACAATCCACTTTCTATTGCTAATTCTGATGCATGAATCAAATATTCTGCAGTTGATTTGAATCCGTTTGTTTTTAGCCAATCTCTTGCCTCTTGATATCTTTGTTCAGGTTGCTCCCCTGTTACAAACAAAGCTTCTACACATCTGTATTTTTTTGCAAGATTCAATAATTGTTTTATTTCTTGTTTTGACATCAAGGATATTTTTTTCTCACCTGGTTCTGCCTTGTAAGTACAGTACGAACATGTGTCTTTACATAAATTTACAATGTTGAAAAATGCTTTTTTTGAAAATGTAACTGATTTTTCTTTGAATTTTTTTCTCAGATTTTGCGCTGTTGAAAATAATTCATTGGGATTACTTTTTGAATTTTCATAGATTTGTATTATTTCGTCTCTGGAAATCATCTTGTTTTCTAAAACATTGTTTAAACTCTCAGAGTTTAACACAAGTTTGTTCAATAGTTGTGTTGCTTGCCTAGAAGTATTTATGCTTGTATTGTTTTAATTTCCATTTGGTCTTTCTTCTAAGACAATTGTGATATTAGTTGTTCTGCCCTCTCTTAGAACCTCTAAATTCATTTCATCTCCAACCGATTTTGCTCTTTGTAGATGAATCAAAATATCGTCTATTTTTCTTACTTGTTTGCCATCTACTGATAGTATGATGTCTCCTCCAATTGGATAATTTACTCCTTCCACTTGAACTGTCTCATTAGATCCATGTATGCCTGCTTTTGCTGCAGGACTATTTTCTACTACTGTGATTACAAGAAATCCTACTGCATCATTTAGATTCAAAACTTTGGCTAGATCAGGATCAATATCTCTGCCCGAAATTCCAATCCATGGGTGATGATATTTTCCATTTTCTATTAGACTTGGAACAATTTTGGCTATTGTCTGGGATGGGACTGCAAATCCAACCCCTGTAAATTCACCTGTAGTGGATTGTATTGCCGTGTTTATTCCAACAATTTCTCCTCTCATATTTAGCAACGGTCCTCCAGAATTTCCTGGATTGATTGCAGCATCTGTTTGAATCACATCTGGAATGGAATACCCTGCACCTGAAGGTAATAATCTACCTAATTGACTGACAATTCCTGATGTCATAGAACCTGATAGTCCAAATGGATTTCCAATTGCAGCAATTGGCTCTCCAACTTTGAGATTAGATGAATCCCCCAATGCCAGTGGTTGTAACAATGATAAATCCGCATTAACTTTTACAACTCCAATGTCTGTAAATTCATCAAAACCAATTATTTCTGCATTGTATGAACGACCATCAAGAAATGTAACCACCACTTTTTTTACATCCTTTACAACATGAGAATTTGTAATGATATGTCCTTTTTTATCAAAAACAAAACCTGAGCCAATTCCACTAGTTCCATTTGCTTGATCTGTTCTTTGAACATTAACTCTTACTACTCCTGGTTCTGATTTTTCAAATATCTCAATTAATGAAAGATTCTTTGAATATGCTGAAGTTTCTCCTATTGCACTTGGAATGGGTTTGTCACTTAAAATAATTTCAGACTTCATTGTAGTAGGTGTTATCAAAATTACTGCAAAAATAACTGCAACAATTACAGCCCCTACTGTTCCTCCTACTAACATTCCTGATTTATCCATGCGAAATCGTTACCATATTTTCTATCTAAAAGTATTGCTATACACTTATCGAATTCTGAACATGATCTTTCATGGAATATTTTCTTCCTCTCCAAGATATGGTACTGTTTTTTGCCTGAAGTAATCCGCCCAAAAATCCTAGTACTACTATCAAGCTCCCTAGAGGAGCAAATAATGCCTCAATTAATCTCAATTGTAATAGTTTCTTGGCTTCAATTATTGCTCCTATGTAAATCATAATTGACGCAACAAATGACGCTACAAATAAAATTAAAAACGATGTTGTTTCCAATACCCATAAAGCAGAATATGCTAAAATTGGAAATGGCATAAAAAGTAAGAATAATACTGCAAAGAAAACACCAATTGCAATTTTTTCATTTTGAAGATATAGTGGAATCATCAGTCTTTTGAGGGCATTCCAAAGTGTACTTTTGTCTCGTGCCCACACTGCTTCTATCAGATGATCTCCTCTCGTCATTTTCATCTTATGTCCTGATTGTTTTACTTTTTTTCCTAGTGCCCCATCTTCAATAATTTCATGTTTTACACCCTCGTGCATTCCTACTTCTTTGTAGGTTTTTTGTTTAATTATGAAAAAACTACCAAAGAAATATGCTGTTTTCTTTGAAGGGTCATTTACTCGAATAGCTGAAAATCTTGTATGAAGAAATGTTGAAATCATAGGAAGTGTGATGCTTGTCCAAAAATCCATTGTACGCATTTTCGGAATTGCTGATAATGCGTCTAAATTACAAGAAAGTAAATGTGATACTGCAAGAGAAATTACATTTTGTGAATGTTTAGTATCTGCATCTGTAAATAATAATAATTCTCCTGTTGCCTTTTTGTATCCTTCCATACATGCCCAGTTTTTCCCCATCCATCCATCTGGTTTTATTTGCGCACTCACTGATATTATTTTGGAATTTTTCTTTGCATATTCTGAAATAATCTTACCTGTTGCATCATCTGATGAATCATCAACTACAATAATTTCATAATTTGTATAGTCTTGCTCAATTAACGAATCTAAACATTTTCCAATAAATTCTTCTTCATTTCTTGCAGGAAGAATAATTGAAACTTTGGGATTAGTGTGTTCCTTTCTTTCAAATTTATCTAGATATGGAGTTAATCTGACAGAATCAATCATCGATTTAATTAGAAATATCCATGTAATGGATACTCCAATTAAAATTGCAGTTAGTGTATAATTCAAAATATCTGAAATTAATTCCATGAATTTTATCTCTCTATTTCTTCTTTGATCTTTTGCAATGCTTGCACTGTTCCACTTTCAATGTGTTTTTTTATCATCCCTGTAAACATCCCCATCACACCTGTAAGTTTGATATCCCATTTTACATTCAGCAATGTTTTTCCATCTTTGGCAGTTAGAGTAATGATTTTAGTTCCGTCTATGATTCCTTTTGTAAATACAGCCTCGATCTTTTCCTTGGGATACAATTTTACTTCTTGTATGCATTTTTGGTCTCTAAATGCAATGGTTATCTCCCTGTTGACTGTATTTTCATTTTTTGATATGTTTCTAATCTCTTTAGTTCCTTTCCAAAATTTTGGTTCGTTATCTATGTCTGATACTATATCCCAAACTTTGTCTATTTGAGCACTAATTCCAACTGAAACTTCGATTTCTGCCATGGCCTTTTATTCGTTAATTTCGCATTAAATATATTAGATTCCTATATGTACAGAAAGAGACTGTGATGGGCAACATGCCTAAAATCCAGAACAGTAACTCCAGTTCTAACGGCAATTGCCAAACTTCCGTCACAGTCAATTACCCTTAAAATGAAACCTTCACGATATATGCCAAAAATTGAAACCTTTGATGGAGCAGGATTTTGGAAAAATGCTTATGCTCATCAACGTGGCAAGTTACTAAAAATGGTAAATGTGCCTGATGACCAAATAATTGTATTGGTTAATAAAAAATACATTGAACTTCCCGCGGCTCTAAAATATGAAATTGAGACAAGTGGTATTGATAAAAAAGCTCTAATGTGAAATTTCGAAATTCATTTTAACAAGGTAATTTAGGAATTCTTATGTCTTATGTAACTTATGATGATTTTGCAAAATTAGATATTCGTGTGGCAAAAATTATTTCAACTGAACCCATCTCAGGTAAAACCAGAATTATTAAAGGAATCATTGATCTTGGTAATGAAAAAAGAAACGTGATAATTGGTGGTGCACAATATTACAAACCCGAAGACATTATTGGACAAACTGTAATTGTTATTGCAAATCTAGAACCAAAAACAATGGCAGGTGTAGAATCAAATGCAATGCTTTTGGCAGCTGATGTTGATGATAAACCGTTTTGGTTAACTGTCAATGAAGATGTTCCATTAGGAAGTCCAATAAAGTAATCTGAAAATAAATTCAATCTACGATTAATCGTAGATCATTAGATTTTTTTCTTCTAGTAGTGCATGCAAGTTGTTTACTGATCTGTACACATCTGGTTCTTTTTTAGCACCAGTGCATACAAGTTTTCCAGAAGAAAATAACAAAATTACTGTTTTTGGATCTAACATTCTGTGAATTAATCCTGGAAACTGTTCAGGTTCATACATACTTCTTGGTAAAGTTCGTGCGGCTTGTTCAAGATGGATTTTACCCCCAAGATTAATTGATGCTACTATATTTTGAATTTCAACTGTTGCATCTTTTTTTACTTTAATTCCTCCTTTTCGAAGTTTTTGTACTACTGTTTTTACTGCTTTTCTTGCCATTTCTTCAGATTTTGATCCCGTACATACCATTTTTCCTGAGGTAAAAATCAAAGTTGCTGTTTTTGGACTCTTTAGTCTAAAGACTAGTCCTGGAAATTGGTCAGGATGATATTCTACATCTGGGAATGTTCTTGTAATTTCATTTAGATCCATTTTCTGGTCAACTGAGGCAGATGCTACAACATTTTCCACGCTTACAATAGGCTTTGTCTGTGGCATATTCAGGTTTTTTCTACCATCCCTATAATAAAAGCACTCGCCATTTTTTTACCCTCGAGTAGACTATTTTTACAATTTCTACTTTAGGTTGAATTTTTCATTATTGTCTTTGATTATACGAATGATTTAATTTGGATTCCATTAACTCTGAATCTATTGGATTTTACAAACATCGATTTTGATCAATTGTTTGGATTAAATGATGAAACCAATCCAATTATGATGTTAATCTGGATTGTTCCAATTATTATTTTTGTCTTCTATGGGCAGAGAATTCAATTAGCAATTACATCTGGAGAAATAAAAAAAGGAATCAATAAACTAGAAGACTACAAAACTCAATCCCGAAATGAACTAATTGATTATATTAAAAAAAACATGAATCCTAAAGATGATCCGACTAAAAAAATTGACCGCTTTTTAGATTATTTTACTATAATGCCAGTTGACATGGACCCAAACGGAATAGTTTCCAAAGTTAGACATATCGTAAGGGCTCGAGAAGATTATTCTAGAGAACATGTAAAATCATTGTCTCCACAAACAAGTGATTTAGAATTAACCAAAATTCAAACCCTGCTTGAAATTGCCACTTCTTTGCAAATGATTTACAAAGTAATTAATCACCTTTACTTGACTGCAAAAAAACAGAATAACTATCCATTAATTTTACCGCTTCAAATGATTTTGCCTTTTATATTAGAAGAAGCAGAAGCCATGCACAAAGCTATTCCTGCTTTTAAAATGGGTCAGCCTATAGGTGATGGGATAGGCCCTATGGTTGTAGGCAAAATGATGCTTGATACTAAAAAGGAATCAATTGCTTTTCAAACCGTTCTTAGTGAAATTCAATATGATGGACGAAAATTATTTTTATTAAAAGCTGAAGGTCCTGGCTCTACTGTTGGTAGACCTGGAGATGCAGTGGAATCAATTATCTCTAAAAACAAACCTGATATTATCATCATGGTAGATGCTGCATTAAAAATGGAAGGAGAAGAATCTGCAACTACTGCACAAGGATTTGGTGCAGCAATCGGTGGAATTGGAACTGAACGATTTCAGATAGAGAACATTGCAACAAAAAATAACATTCCTATTTTTGCAATTGTAATAAAACAATCTGTCAAAGAAGCAATCACCCTAATGACTAAAGAAATTGCAGACAAGGCAGATAATGTACGCTTGCAAATCTATGAGATGATTCATGACAATATAAAACCTGGTCAATCTGTTTTGTTAATTGGTGTAGGAAATACCATGGGGGTACCACAATAATGTTCTCAAAAGAAAAAACTATCTTAGCATATACTGTAGAAAAATGCAATAAATGTAATTTGGAACGAAAAAGAAAATTCCAATTTGGAGATGTTCTCTTTACTGAAACCTCAAAATGTGATTCTTGTAATGGAATTACTGTAATAGAAAAAATCTTTGGCGAAACTATTGAGAAATAGTTGTTACTGTAACCCCATTCTCATTTGGAATAAAAGTATGTTCTGCTTGAGCTACTCTTTGCTCATTTATTTCAATTAATACTGGATATGCCTGAACTGCTTTTTTATTAACAAGTTGTTCTAATAGTTCTCTGGCTTTCTTTTCTTCCCAATCTTTTGTAATCCATCTTAATGCAAAAGGTAACATGTTAAATTTTTCCCAGATATAATCAAGCAGTTTATCTGCTTCATCATTTTTTGTTTTTTTTCTTGAATTTAATGCAAATATGTTTTTTATTTTTCCATTTCTTACAAACCCCCCTCCTTTTTCTGTAGTGACAAATGGTTCACATGCATAAGCTGTATTTTCTGTCAGTGTAAATCCCCCAACTGACCAAATATTTGGGATGGATCTTCCTGCATGTATTGTGTACTGTCCTAAAGAATGTCCACTAAGATTTGCAATTGGTTTGAATCCCATTTGTTTTATTGTTTTTTCTATGGTTCGTCCAATATCACTTGCTTTGACTCCTACTTTTATCATGGACATTGCATTGCTTAATGCTTCTTCTGCAGCTTTAATCAATCCCTCAAATTGTGCATCCTGACAAACTGTAACTGCAGTATCTGCAATATATCCATTAATTTGTGTGCCAAGATCAATTTTGACCAAATCAGAATCTGTAATTATGATTGGATCATTTGGTTCTGCTGTATAATGGGCTGCTATTTCATTGATACTTACATTTACTGGAAATGCGCATTTTGCTCCGCGTTTTTTAATTTGATTTTCTACTTCCTCACAAATTTCATAAACTGTTTTTCCAACCCAGTTTCTTTCTCTTACCATCTCTCTTACTTCAGCAGCAATTTTTCCGGCTTTGATATAATCGTCTAACTGCAATATTTTCTGTTCTTTTGAATGCCTTTAAAATGATTATCTATCAAGCTTAAATTGGGCGACTTTGAGGATTCACTGGGATCGTGGTCTAGCTTGGTATGATTCTGCGTTTGGGACGCAGAGGTCGTGTGTTCAAATCACGCCGATCCCACCACTAAATCATTATCTTATTATCAAATCATATTCTAATTTTATTGCCGAGCAATGAGGAAGAGTTAGAGTAATGACTTTGATATGAAGTAAAACTAATGGCTCTGAGCTCCGGCATGTTTTTATGAATTCTATCTGGTTTTAATTTTGTTGAATTTTGAAAAACGCGATATTATTTTGATTGTTGGTCTTTTACTTTTTATGATTGGATTGATTCCTTTCATGGCACCAATATATGCGGCTTTAATTGCAATTGCTATCTATTTTGGAATAAAATTCTATGTAGGATATAGAAGAAAATCTATAGAAAAAGAACTGGGAGACGGCATCTGTGCTGACTGCGGTTCTAAAATATGTAATCAAAAATGTCCAAATTGTGATTCTGTAAATGAATAACTTTGGAAAGATAAGATCTGACCATATTGCTATAGGCAACATCAGAATACTAGATTGAGATAAAAATAATGCCAAATGACAGATTATCCGAATGGTTTGTTCCAAAATTTGGTCCTAGGAATTTTAGACTAACTGTGGGAATTTTGTTTTTACCTTATACTGGAATGGTCATATCCTTTGTAATTTGGGGTTCTCTTTCAGTAGAATCTAGTCTGGATAGATTACTATCGATTGGTTTACTCTATTTTTTTGCAATTGGGGTGTCTGCCCATTGCCTTGATGCCTTGGGAAGTAAGAAAAGACCCTGGGGGAACATATCTCGGACCAATCTATGGTTAGCATCAATTGTTTCTCTAATTTTGTCATTTTCCATTGGAATGTATTATGCGTTTTTAGATTCTTGGATGTTATTTCCAATAGGGGCGATCGAAATATTTTTTCTTTTTGCATATAATCTTGAATTGTTTCATGGTAAATTTCATAATAATGTCTCATTTGTCATATCTTGGGGAATTTTGCCTGTTTTTGCAGGAGCAGTAATTCAATCAAACTCCATATCTTTTGAAACAATAATATTTTCTATAATTGCCGGTCTTGCAAGCTACCTTTTGATAACCATCTCCCGAAAATATAAAATTCTAAAGCAACAAAATGCACCTTATGAAATATTTCACAAAAAAGAAACTATTCTCAAACTTGTCAGCTCTATTGTGATATTTGGAACGATTTTCTTTTTTGTATTAAGACACCTTTTAATTGTTTAAAACACAATAATACTATATGAATACGATTTCTGAAGATTTGTTAAATAAAATATTGGATGCTCCTGTAGGTCAAGTGATTACTGTTCTTAGTGAGATATTAAATTGCAATATCCATTTAGAAGTAATAGAACAAAATGCTATCACGCCTCACCAATTTGTGAGAAAGATTGCAATCATTGCAAATGAATTGCCTGTGATTAAAGCATACGTGGAATTTGATTCCACTGTTTTGCCTGAATCTATTATGTCTGATCTTTTAAAGAAAAAACATGGAGTAGGCACTATTCTTAATATCAACAACATCAAAGCAACCCGAAATGTGATCTCCTTTAACCGTAATACTGATGATGCTTTGGTCTTAAGGAAATATGAAATAATTCACAATGGAATTGTGTGGTTTACTATTTTAGAAGAAATTAGATTAGATAATCTTGGTTCCAACAATAATAGCTGAAGTTCCAAATGTCAAATCTTGTTTGCAAACTTTTAATCCGTTATTTTTCATGGTATTTTCGTACTCCGTTACCCAATTTGTAGTTCTTATGAGATGAGGTAAACTAACAAACACTTTTTTCCAATCTGGGATAAAAAATCCTACCAAATTAAGTATGTTAAAGTAAAAGTTCCACATTTTTCTTACAAATCTATTTTTTGGATATGTAAAGTCATGTAGAATTATTTTTCCACCATTATTAAGATGTTCAATACAATTTTTGACTAAAACATCAGATATGCAATATTTAGGTAAATATGATGCAGTAATACAATCAAACTTTCTTTCCAGATTTAGTTTTTCGGCATCCTGATTTACAAATGAAATATTTTGGTATGACTTTAATTTTTCTTTTGCTTTTTCAATATAGTTCTCCGTAATGTCCACCCCAACAATTGTTGATTGTGAAATTTTATCTGCAATTTGTTTTGTAAGAATGCCTGTACCACATGCAAGATCCAACACTGTTTTTTCAGAGGATAGTTGTTCTATAATTTTATTTTTCCAAGCATTATCTTTCCCAAATGTAGTCCAGTATACTATTTTATCATATGAATTAGCAGTATTAGTAAAAAACATTGGAACTAAATCTTTTGGATTTTCACTACTCATGGATGTTCGTTGTTTTTTGAGTTTATGAGTTAATAGTTTTTCAATATTTTATTTTTTCACATACATTTCAAGTTGTTTAATATTAATAGAAATAACAAACAAATATTCATGATCCTCCAAATCCTGTTTTTATTTCACCAGAATATGTTTACTTTAGGTAGTGATCAACTAGTAAAAACATCAATGGTATGGAAGTTGGTGTTGGAACCAGAATATAGAGTTGTCATTGGATAACTACTTGGTTTTGATTACTACCTATTCATCTATGATAATTAAATTCTGACATATTTCTGATTTCATAAATTCTTAGGTTAATTCGATATTTAGAAAGGCTTAAGTTTTTGTTGAGTAATATTAGACAATGGGAATTTTTGATGGGTTAACAAAAAACACAAAAAAAACTTTTGTAAATGATAACAAATTAGAAAAAGGCCTATCAGAAATTTTAGTGAAAGATGTAATGTCAAAACAATTGATAGTGGCACCGTATTCCACATCTGTATATCAGATATCTAAAATGATGGAGCAGGGGATAGGTTCTGTTTTTGTAAAAAAAGATTCCATCCCTATAGGAATTATAACTGACAGAGACTTTGCAATTAAAATTATGGCAAACAATTATCCTCCAGATACACCAGTAGGTAATGTAGCGTCAATGCCTTTACAAACAATAGGCCCAAATGAATCAATTTTAAATGCGGCCAAACAAATGTCATCAAAAAAAATTCGTAAGATTGCAGTAGTTGAAAATGACAAAGTCATTGGAATAATAACATCTACTGATTTGGTTAATCACTTATCTTTGATTAAAAATAAAATTCCTTAAAATCGAATTGAGGAAATGATTGTTTTCAAAGATACTTGTTGCAATTGACGGTTCAGAATCGGCAAAAAAAGCATTCACAACCTCGATTTATCTTGCGTCAATATCTAAATGTAAAATTGATGTGATTCACGTAGTTTCATGTGAGTTTGGTGGGGATAGTGCTGCAAGTCTTGAGCTAGTTAAAGATCTTAAAATCAAAGCAAATTCAATGTTAGAAGAATACAAAAAGGATGCTTTAGAAAAAGACATTCACCCAAAATTCATGTTAGAAATTGGAGATCCTGCAAATATGATTATAGAAATTGTTAATTCTGAAGATTATGATCTAGTTGTACTTGGTACTCGTGGTATGGGTGTCTTTAAGGAACTGATTTTAGGTAGTGTATCGATAAAAGTTATGCATCATGCAAAATGTCCTGTCATGGTAGTACGATAACAATAATTAATCTAATCAAACATCATAAAATTAATAACCTAATTGGCTCCATTTAATCGGTTTTAGGCTACATTCGCATTTCTCTCTTTTTCCACATTTAGGACAATTACAATCACAGAGTAATAATGAGGCACTACAACCACCACATTTTGTATATTCTGCAAAATCTTCTCTCATCGAGTATATTATGACACCATGAAAATTAAATGTGTAAATAATATTCTTAAAATTTGTTTAATGTTTAATCTTTATTCTAAATAAATTTTTATGAATCCATCTTTGGTATGTGTTTCTTACAATAACATTTCAAATCAGTACATTCTTTCATTTCATGAGTATATTCACTAAGAGGTACCTTTTTTGTTTCACAGAAACACACATCTGCTGGCGCAAAGCATTTTATGCAATAGCTCATGGTACTATAGCGCATTACACAATAATAAAGTAGTTTACTTAATATATATAAATATATTTGATTATTTTGAATAAACTCAAACAAATATTTATAAATCTACTATTCATATTAAATAATGATCTGGTAACATGTGATATCATGGCAACAGCTTATGTTTTGATTAACTGTGAATTGGGAAAAGAAGAGACAATAATTGAAAATCTAAAGCATCTAGATTCAGTCAAGGAAGTGTATGGGACGTTTGGTGCATACGATATAATTGCAAAAATTGAACACGCTGAAAAAGAGAAACTACGAGAAATTATCATTTGGAGTATACGAAAAATAGAATACATTAGATCCACTCTCACTCTTATGGGAATAGAAGGACAAAACTAAGGATATGCCTAAAGCTTTTGTTCTAATAGCTAATGAATCTGGATCTGAATCCTCTGTCATATCAAATCTAAATAAAATTAAAAGTGTAAAGGAGGCACATGGCACATTTGGCTCGTATGATATTATAACAAAACTAGAGTCAAATGATGAGGGAAAAATTCAACATGATATTTCTAATGGAATTCGAAAAATTCAAAAAATCTATTCAACATTGACATTACTGATAAATGAAAAAGAAAGTTTTAGAAAAACAACCAAAAGTGAAAAAGAGGTTTTAGAAAAATACATGGCACAGGCTTTTGTTATAATTCATTGTAACAGATCACAAGAATCTGTAATCTTGCACGAACTAGAAAAAATAACTGAAGTGGTGGAAGCTAATAACTTGGTTGGTTCTTTTGAAATTATTTGTACACTTGTTGCACCAACATATAATGACATTTCGGATATTATTAGTAAAAAGATTCGAAAAATTGCAAACATAAAATCCACAATCACGTTAAATGTGGTTGGAAATCAAGGTTTTAGCAAATGATTTTGTTGAGTTTAATGTGCTAAAAATCTAGTTATAAATCAAGTAGGGCATTTTATCCTTAGTATCGGGAATTGGATTTGAACACTGCCCACATTTTGGGCGAATTACTTCCGCATCAAAATCTACTTCACCTATTGCCTTTTGACAAATTACACATTTGATCGTTTTAGTATCATAAATATTCAGATTTCATTTAACCTCCTGTAACTGTATCAAATAATGCGCATTCACAATCATCTCGTTTTCCACAATAATGACATTTACAATGGCAATGTGATAATGGGTTATGACATTGATTACAATCAGTATAAAGATCAAGATATTCACCTTTTAGAACATCATACATGTTCTATGTACGAAAGCATGATATTATAATTTAAATTCAAAAATCTTAAAAAATGTTCATTATTTTCAACTATTCTTACATATTTGTTTATGTTTTATATAATATACAATAAATTCCATTACCACAATATTATACCATGAAAGATAAAAAACAAAGAGACAAAGAAAAATTTAGAGAAAAACTAGCCAAAGATGAAGTTATGGTATTTACTTGAAAATATGGCAAGTATTTACCAACAAATCTATGATGCAAATCTAGACAGGGAATTTGAGACAATACTAGTCAAACTTTTGCGCTATAATATGGCACCAGTTGTTGAAGTACCTGTACGCCAATTTCTGCAAGAATATATCGTCGTACGTGATGATTTTTGGAGTCAATTTGGAAAATGTAATTCATTTGATATGGCATTTGATAGATATTATCAATATGCAAAAAATAAATGCGCATTAATAGATTCACTTTTGGATAATCTAAATTTTGCACTTAGTTATGATCCGCTAAGAAATGATTTATCCCTAATGATGAAAGAGGGATTGACATTTTAAATTTTAGAATATTTTGGAATCAGGAATGATTATCTTTTATGGTTCAAAAACTCATAGCAAACAAAGTTCTCCCATGTAATGAAAGTATTATAATTACTGATTTTGAAACAGGTGAAATTCTCTGTCAGAGTTGTGGAAGAATTTTACAAGAAAATATTACAGATACAAGAAAAGAAGAGAGATCATTTACACACGATCAACATGCACCAACATCATTAACAATGCATGATATGGGACTATCGACAATAATTGGAAAATACAATCGTGACTTTGTTGGAAAACCATTAGGTTACGAAATGAAACAATCCATGAAAAGAATGAGAATATGGGATTCTAGGAGTCAAGCAAAAACATCTTCGGAGAAAAATCTAAGAATTGCATTATATGAAATGGTCAAACTTAAAGAAAAACTAGGTCTTTCTGATGCCGTAATTGACAGAGCCGCATATCTTTACAGAAAAGCTGCAAAGGCACAACTAGTACGTGGTAGGACTGTCAAATCCATAGTGGGAGCATGTATGTATGCTGCATGCAGAGACATGGAAACTACCAGAACTATTATCGATATTTCAAATCACCTTCAGGAAAAACGAAAATTAATTGCAAGATCCTATAGAATACTATTTCAAAATCTAAGACTTACTGTTCCTGTAACAGATCCGATCAACTGCATCATAAAATTTGCAAATAATTTACAAATACCTGAAATCACTAAACGAGAAGCTATAAAATTTTTTGATACTCTAAAAGAAAAAGAACTAACTGCAGGAAAAAATCCCAATGCAGTAGCTGCTACTGTAATCTATATGGCAGGTATCAGAACTAACATATCTCTTTCCCAACATGAGATTGCCAAAATTTCTGGAATAACTAGTGTAACTATTCGTAATAGATTACAAGATTATAAAAAATACATTGAATTATCTTAGTTATCGTAATTATTAACGCTGTACAATATTATTAGTTTTTATAGAAATATTATGAAATAAACAAATCTTCTACAACATTATTTTAGCAAATCTGGAATAACTCATTTGGAGTTTTGATTTTATAAAAGAAAATGTTATGTTTCTTTTATTTTGTTCAAAAATTTGAATTATTTTTAACGAATTTAAAGAAATCATATGAATAAGATTATTTTTCAATATGTATTCAGAGAAACAATGAGACGAAGTGTCCATGAGGACATTAAGAATCTGGAAACTGAGATTGTACAGACCGAAGATAAAATCATAGAATATTTGAGAACAGGATATGAAGGTGGAATTAAAACATCACTCCATCGTCTAGATTTAGATTTAAAATATCTGAGCATACTTGCAAATGGAGCTCCGATTGACAAAAATGAGGATAGAAAGATCATGGATTTTTTGAGAATACATTATGACTATATGCGAAAGTTATCAGTTCCTGCATAACCTCAAAACTAAATACTATGAATTAGGTATATTCGATTGTACGCTCTACCACAATCCTACTTTTTAGTGGTGTTGAAATCTTGAAAAATCTAGAACCCTGCCTACAAATTATTCATACGCAGATCCTAAATATTATAAAATCTATAAATTTTGTACAAAAATGGCCCACAAAGTCCTACAATTGAGGTCAACTTTCACAACTAGCTCAACTTTTCCTCAATTCCATTCTAAAATGAGGCTTTCAGGCATTCAATATAGGAAGACACGATGAAGAATATCCTTATTTTATTTTCTATTTTGTTACTTAGTGGACTAGTTATTACAGTAAATGCCCAATCTACTCCTGATCATGTTGTAATTAATGAAATCGATATTAATCCACCCGGTGATGATGCCAAATCTATCACAGAATGGGTTGAACTCTATAATCCTACAAGTTCTAAAATTGATATCGGTGGTTGGCAAATCGCATCAACTACCATATTGAAAAAAACAATGATCATTCCTGCTGGTACTTTTATTGAATCTGGAAAATTTTTGACATTTTCATATCAAAAATTATGGTTTGCTGATACTAACGAATCAGTTGAACTAAAAGACAAGAATAGTGTGGTTGTAGATAAGACTCCATTATTATCTGACATGAAAAATGATTTTTTATCTTGGCAAAGAACCTCTGATGGATATGACTTGGATAGTACTGGTGATTGGAAATTTGTAATTTCTACAGCTAGTTCTTCAAATGGAAAGTTAATCGTTGCAGAAGACAAAGAAGGTGTTTTAGTATCAATATCATCAAATAAATCTTCATACCTGTTTGGTGAAACCGCCACTATTCAAGGAAATGTCTCAAAACAAATATTCCTTGTAAAACCATATTTTCATGCTGATCAAATACTTGTAAAAATATCTGGTTCTAACTATAATAAAACAATCTCACTTTATCCTGATCTTAATTTGAATTATAAGACAACTTTGAATCTTCAGCAAGTTCTTGGAATTAACCCCGGTATTTACTCTGTTTCAGTTAGTTATGGTGGTGCAACATCTCAAACCAGTTTCTCTGTAGGTGATGAAATTATTGTAGAAGATATCAAAGAAGACAGTACTCTTAGCATTACTACTGATAAATCTCAGTATCTTCCTGGAGATACTTTATCTATGACTGGTTTTACTACCACCGTAATTCCGTTTGAAGGCTTGAAATTTACTATAAAGAATCCAACTGGGAAAATAATTTCTACAGGTAGTTTGTATCCTACAAATGGAAAATTCTCTACAAATGTGTTTCTTACTACTGTGAATCCTGCTTATGGAAAATATCAGATAATTGGTGAATATTTTGATAAATCGACACTTGCATCTTTTGAAGTCATTAAGGATATCAAAGAAGAAAAAGCAATATCTTTGTGGACTGATAAAGATGCATACGGTTTAGGTGAAACTGTTACCATTACAGGAAGATTAAACAACGCGTGGGTTGGCTTTATGGATTTAGAAATTATTCAGACCAAAAATGCTGCACTTGCTACAAGTGCCCTGGGTGGTGGTAATTCTGGATTTAAAATTTTAGATATCATAAAAATATCTGGTGATGGTTCTTTTACATATTCTTTCAAAATACCTGATAGTGATATTCGATTGGGAGATTACAAAATCTCTGTTTCAAAAGAGATTGGTTCTGCATCAAAAACAATTCATGCAGTTACAAATACCAGCGAATACATTGCAAATGCTGATCCTCTTTCCCTTTCAACAGATAAAGTGATTTATGATTTAGGTGATGTCATGACAGTTAATGGTTTTATTACCACTCCTGCTACTAGTTCAAGCTTTCAAACAGCATCAGTAAAGATTTCAATATCCCATGAAGATGGTAGTCCACTAGAGATTACAGGTGTGAATAAAGTGGGTGGTGCTCAAACTAGAGAAAACAATGGATTGATTATTGCATACGAACTTACTGCAATACCTGAATCTTCTGGAAAATTTTCAGCTCAAACAAGTATAATGCCTGGTGCATTTACTGAAGGATCTTATAAAATAAAAGCAGAATATCGTGGACTGACAAAAACTATCACTGTTGGAATTATAGACCCTTTGAAATTAAGTGATGGGGCATTACTTACTTTGGATAAACAGGTTTATGGTTTAGGTGAAACTGTTCTTTTGACTGGATTGCTTCCTCCGACTGGTGATAACTCTGTAAGTATTTCTCTTACAAAACCTGATGGTAGCACAATTAATTCCGGTGCTACTGTTGATAACCAGAGATTTTCTTGGTCTTGGATTGCCCCTATTACTGAAAAACCTCTGGCTATAAAACTAGATGACCGTTCCATTTCTAAAACCAATTATGGAATTTATAAAATTCATGTCTCCGCTTCCTCTCATGGCAAAGATGTTTTCTTCAAAGTTTCTGCTGATCCTGAAAATGACTCTTTATCTTTGATTCCATTGTATGTCTCTACTGACAAATCTCTGTACAAAGCTGGAGAAAAATTAAAGGTAATTGGGAATATCATTAAAAGAGAACAAGGTTCTGAAGGGTTGGTAATTCCAGAAAGAATCACAATCCTTGTAATTGATGGTAAATTCCCCTACAAACAAATCTATGCGGCATCTGTTTATCCTGATCAAGGTGGAAATTTCCAGAGCTTATTTGAATTACCAATAACTGTTTTCAGTGAGGGTGAATACAAAGTAAAAGCATCATATTCAAATAAACAATCTGAATCTACATTCACTATTGCAAATGATTTCTCTTTTGGTTCTGATGAAAAATTATCACTTTTACTTGCTACTGATAAATCTGAATATTATCCTGGTGACTTGGTAACTATATCTGGTAAACCAAACAAGCTAATTTATCTTGAACAATTTGATGTCAGTGTAATTCAGAAAATATCTGGTGAAATAACATGTGGTTCATTTTACTGTGGTAAACACTTAGGCCCTGTTACTACTATTAGACCTAGTTCTTCTGGTTCATTTTCACACCAAATTCAGATATCTGATTCCCCATCAAGTTTGGGCTCATATGAAATTACAGTGGATGCTGGTTTTGAAACAAAATCTTTGATGTTTGATGTAATAGAAAAACCTGTTATCTTAGAATCTGAAAAATCACCTTTAACTATAATTGAAAAAGTCAACAGAATTTTGGAAAATAAAACATCCATTATCACAAATGAAAAAACCATAGATGATAATCAGGTATTGCCACGTGTACTTTCTGGTTCATTACTTACTGCAAAAGCTGATCAGTCTGATGTTAATCTGAGAATTTCTTCTGAATCCGGAGTCTGTGTTATTGGTCCTGAGGAAAACTGTCTTGTACAAGGTTCTACTAAAAAACCAGGACAAATCTATGAATCTGTTTCAGTAGATGGAGTTAATCTAAAAGTTAGGTATAGTGGTCCTGATGTATATCTTGAGAAATTTGACATCATTCCAGAGTCATCTACGGACTTTTTGCCTAATGTAACTTGGAATGTAGATGTAATCAAAGATGATCAAGCATCCCGATTCTATTACAAAATTAACTACAAGATACTAGAGTAAGTTCAAAATACTATCATTTCATATCTAACTCTATGAATCTTCAGGTTTTGATGTTTTATCAGGATGATCCAAAAAAATGCACCGCAGCAAAAATGGTTAAATTTGGAATTGCAAAAAATATCAAAAAAATAGGAAATAAAGGACTTGTCTTAGATCCTTTTTCTGAAAAAACTCTTTTACCTAAAGACAGATCTTTGATAAATTCAATAGTTGGGATTGATTGTTCCTGGACTCTTGCTGACCAGGCATTTTCAAAAAAATTTAGTGGCATCAAAAGAAAATTACCGCCATTGCTTGCTGGCAATCCTGTTAATTATGCAAAATTCAATAAACTTACTACTGCTGAAGCCCTATCTGCCTCATTATTTATTTTAGGTTTTAGAGATGAGGCACTTGCAATACTTGATAAATTCAAGTGGGGGCATACTTTTTATGAATTAAACCAAAATCTTTTGGGTGAATATTCTAAATTAGAATCTGAAGATCAAATTGCTGTCATTCTAAAAGAATATGGTATATCTGATTAATAATTACGATGTTTTCTTTTCTTAATGTATATCGCAGTTGTCGCAATGATTGTTATTGGTACAGTTAGCCATATCCATTCAAAAGAATTATTTTCATTAAATTCTATATCGTTTTGATTTGTCTCAGGTAGTACTCCTTTGTTTTCCACTACCAAGAAACTTGTAGAATAGTAATCTGGTTTTAACACTGAATTAGAAATGGCAAATATTTTTAGATCTTTTGCACCTGTATCCATCTTCTCTATTTTTTCACCTGGAATCTTAATACTGGTGGAGTTTTTGTCTACGCTAATCAGTTCTGATAATGTTGAATTCCCATTGCTATCTGTCAGAAAATAAAGAATTGAATCTGCATGTGATGTTTCTATGTTTATCTCTAATTCAGTTCCTTTTTGAATGATATCTGGTGAATCCACATTTGTTATTTTTGGAAATTCTGTTTTTTCAAATTCTGACCAGTACCCTAACTTGAAAGGATATGTTTCATCATCAAAAGCATTAACAGTAATACTTCTTGATTCTGGTGAATATGTACTAAGGTAAAATGGTCCATTACTAATCACTGCGTGATTGTGTACTTCAACCCATTCTGATGACGCGGTATACCTGCTATCAAAATAATTAAAATCTGTTTCAAATGACTCTAGTGATTTTGGAATGTATTTCTTTTCACTAAAATTATTCAAATAACTTTGAATCATTTTAGCATCATTTGGAATTATTAAAGAAATCCAACTGACATTTTTATTGGTTGCACCGGATCTGGAAAATGATGCTTTTCCATCTATTACAGCTTGTTCCATTGCAGCTGAAATCTCCCATGGCATTGAACTCCATAATGCTGCCCAATCTGCAATCTCACCTTCATCAAAGTGCCAATAATTCACATAAACATCAATTGTGTCCTCATCAACAGGCTTGATTCCAATTATAGTTTGAACCGCCTGTGAAGCTATTGGGGTAAATTCTACATCAAATGTCTTGTCATTTTCATCCGTTTGTGTTCCCCACTCCATTGTAAAATACAATGAATGTAAAATATCATTCATATCCATTTTTTGACCATTATGCCAATTGCTAAATTTAAAATCAAATCTGACTTTACTTGTTGCTTGAGTTCCGGTGGGTACTTTTTCCCATTGTTGTTTCTTCGGATCCCACATTATTACATCGTCTGGCACATTTAATTTCCCATTTGGTCCTGCTGTCTCTACATTCCAATCTGCCCTGACTGGAAATGTTTTTCCTGTGAATGGATGCTTGAAAGTAATAGGATCTGAAATTATCCCCCAGATTTGTCTGCTGTATGTGTCACCTAATCCCATTACTGGATTCCATGCTCCCTGATAGATTTGCTTAACGCCGATAACTAGTTCTTTATCATCACTTCTAGAATTAATTGGTGTGAATCTACTTGGAACTCCAGCTCCCAAATCATTAATTATTCCCTTCATTTTCTCATTTGCTACATACTGATCAATTTTACTTGCTAGAAAAATTCTAACTGATTGATCAACTCCTTCTGCAATTGCATCTTGAATTAAATCTGCTCTTTCATCTTCTGATTGAAAATCCCCAGTGTAAATTTTTTGAGTTATAGTATCCAAGTACTCATTTTTGTAATTCCAATATGAAGGGTTATTGAATCCAGGCATATTTGAAAACCATGGAGAATACATTTGAGATAATCCTATTGAATCATATTTTACAAATGCAGATCTTCCCCAACCTTCCGTATACATATTCCATTTCATATCTGCTGGGTCTGAGCCATGCACAACAACAAAAGCCTTGTTCAAATCTCCATATTCTTTTTTTACTATAAATCCTATCTTTTCTAATTCAGAAGATAAAATCTCACCAATAGATTTTCTAACCGGATCATCACTTCTGATAAAAATTGTAATTTCAATTGGCTTGTGATTAATTTCCCATTTGTCATTTGATTTTGTTGCACCTTTTTCTTGCAGTGCGTTTGAAATCATCTCTTCTGCCAATATTGGATTGTATCTGAAATTGAATGTCTCTAACTGCTCTATTATGGTAAGGTATTCTGGGTCTGAAGGACTATAGTAAGAGATCATAGGTGCGCCGTATCCCCCCATCAATTCATTGACAATCAATTTTCTATCTATTAGATAGTTTAATGCAAATCTGACATCTTTGATTGAAAATGGATTGAATTTATCTGATTCTGCTGGATTTACTAGTATGCTGTAAGATCCTCCAGTTGAATCAAACACCTCTAATCCTTCTCGTAATTTCTGATTTTCTAATCTATCTGAGGAAATTCTATAATAATAAATATCTAAATTCCCGTTTCTTACTTCTTCTAGTGCTGTATTTTCATCCAAATACTGGATAAACTTTACAGAATCAAAAAATGTACTCTTTTCTGCAAATGAATCATTATGGATTAAAGATACTACTGTGAGAGCTAGTATGAATACTAGCAATAATTTCATAACCGTTATTTAGTTTGGTTGTAATAAAACCTATTTCACAATAACCTCCTGATCATATCTCCTAAAACCTATATCATCTTAATTATCAAAGAAAAATAATATGAAATTTAATCAAAATATGCTAACTGGACTAAATGGGATTATTCCCGGTGGTATCTCTGTTGAAGATTTTACTGCAATTACAAAAACAAATTCTATTGATTCCCAAAAAATTCTAGATTGGTATATTAAAACTGGAATTGGAACAAAACAAGCAAACAAGTATTATTTTGAAGACGGTGATAAACTCAAAGCTGCAATTGAATTAATAAAAAATGGCAGTCCACTAGATGAAATTTCAATTATGATTAACTGGAAAGATTTTGAGGGGTTAGTTGCTGAAATTTTATACTCTAAAAACTTTGCAATTATAAAAAATCTAATTCTTACCAAACCCCGAATGGAAATTGATGTCATTGGCATACGATTAGGTATTGCTATGCTAATTGATTGTAAGCATTGGAAACGTTACAGCTCTTCTACGTTATCTTCTGCAGTGAAAAAACAGATTGCAAGGACAAAACATTACATTTTAAAAACTCCAGGTGCCATAGCTGTACCTGTAATTGTGACTTTATACCACGATAAGATAGATTTCATAGATAAGGTGCCTATAGTTCCAATCTTTCAATTTTCATCATTTGTAGATGAATTTTATGGCAACCTTGATCAAATGAATACTATAGGAACAAAGTAATTATGAATAATATGACACTTCCAATCATAAACCCCTTTGTTATTTTTAGGGAATTATCTAGCGCTTTGGAATAATCCTCGTATATTCCAGGCCCCATAATTTTTACATCTGTCTCATTTTCTAAAATTTCAAATTTTGCCGATGTTGTTTTTGATTCTGCATCATTTGCGATTTCCAAATACCACTTGGATAGTTTTTCTGCACCTGTGATTAATCCCAGTTGATAGTATCCATTTCTGTTTCTTGCTTTAACTGGGGCATAGTGTGTATCTGATGTACAAATTTCTAATAATTGATATTCTTTTTTTCCAAAATTCTCTACAATTTTTTCTCTTATTCCATTTTCCATATTGTTTGCATCTGCCCATCCAAGAAAGAATTTCTTGCCATTGATTTTTAGACATACTATTCCTAGACCCCCCATTCCCAAATCTTCTGTCCATACATCCATACTATCTGAATTTGCATAGCCAAATTCTATAGGATAACTATCCTTTGTAATTAAAGAATCAAGACAAGACTTTGCTGCTTTTAGCATATCTTCTCCATCTTCTTTTGAAATTTCTTCGCCCATTGCATTATGGCAATCGACAATCAATATTCTTACATAGTTTCTATTTTTGGCATACTGTTCGATTTCTTTTTTCATATAGTTTGGAATATCTTCCATACCATGTGGTGATAATGAGAGAAACAATAACGGATTATTTCCAAAGAGTAATCCCGTGACTCTAGCTTTGTTAATTTGAACAGTTACCGGCTCTGTGCACACTAGTCCCTCTTCTTTAACTATACTTTTGTCTAGATTTTTTAAATAATTTTCCACTTCATTTTTTGATGGAAGATTTAACGAGTGATCTGAAATACTATGCATGACCATTGCTGAAGAATCTAGATTTTTGTAAATCAAATATGGAATATTGCTTCCTCCGACTGGATGATATGGACCTGGATGAATCTCAGGTAAGACCATCCTAAATTCTGTATTTCCATTTGATGAACGTAGTCTTATTTGAGATGTAGATACTTTGGTTTTATACGAACGCTGTTCAATGATCTCCTCAGCTTCTGTAAAATCATTTCCTTGTGATGCCAAGTATGCTTGTATTGTTCTGTGTGTACTTTCCATACCTGGTCTTCCAGCTCTATCTGTTAATACCGACCAAACACTGGCAATTATCAAAAACACTGCTCCAAATCCTATTGCCATTGGATTTGTCAACATTGAATTCCACATGTCATACGGAATCATTACTAAGAACATGGCAAGTGGTTGCACCATGCATATGGCCCATGCTTTTCTAATACTTGCACCTAATGTTGTGGTGAAAATTCCGATTCTAAAACTAGCAAATAGAAACATTCCATATGTTACAAAAAACAATGATGCATCTTTTGCTAATACTACACTTGCAAGTAATCCCATTAGTAATACTGCAATCCACAACATATTTCCAAAAAGAGATGCGTGTAGTGATTTTGAATACTCTTTTTTTCTGGTAAATTGTTTATCGATTAGCTGGGTTAATGCTAATATTCCAATTACACCTAGAATTCTAAACCAAATTTCATCTGAACCAAGATATCCAAAATAAACCGTAGCTACAATTACTGCTGCAATAGCTAATGATCCTACCAGAGAAAAATAATGTGATGCTGGATTGATTAATGTAAGGGAAAATCTATTGTGTATATTTGAAACATCATCTGAAGATTTTTCCATGTTCTATCGTGGAGCCAAAAATATATCAATTAACCATGAAACCACAATCAAGCTGATTGGAACTGAAACAACAATTTTTGGATCAACTTTGAATCCTTTAGTCTCATCCTCAAAGAATCTCATGAGACCTCCACTTGATGCTGGTAGTGGGGCTCCTTTTCTTTTACTGCTCATGGTTGTTTTTCAAAGCTTGAATTTTGACATAAATACTTTATTGTTTGTGCTGCAACTTTTTCGTTGTTTCTATGAGTGAATTAATTGATCTTAGAATCTCTTGTTGTTTTTCATGATTGGTTTCTTGTTCTAATTCTCTGGTTAACTCTGATAATTTTCTCTCCAGTGTGATCTCTAATCTTGTTTTTTCTGTTTGTTGCTTTACTCCAACTATCTCTTTTTTTTCGGGCTCTCTACCACAATTGATACATAATGCATGACCTTCTTTCATTACTCTTACCCCTGAACAATATGGACATGGCTCACTTAGCAGAGTTGCTCCTTTCAATAACATTTCGGCTGCCTTTTTTGTAAGATCTTTTGACATATGTTGAGTTGGGATTTCTCTCTAAAAAATACAATTGTTTTGCAATTTCATTAATATCTCAAACAAGGCTTAATAGTGCGTAAAATCGGAATAATTTAGAACGTATGGCGGTAATTTGTAATACATGTGGTCTTCCTGAAGATCTATGCGCTTGTGGTGAGCTCGCTAAAGATAGTACAAAAATTATAATTCGTTTGGAAACTAGACGATTCAAGAAAAAAGGAACTATGATTGAAGGATTAGACCCTAAATTAAATAATTTAGAAACAGTCGCCAAAGAATTAAAAAACAAATATGCTTGTGGTGGAACCGCAAAAGATGGCTACATATTTCTTCAAGGTGATCATAGGGACACAATCAAAGATACTCTGATCCATTTAGGATTTCCTGAATCTAGCATCGAGCTTCATTAGATAGACATTGCAAGTACCAAATAAAATTCTCCAAATTATAGGCATTCCTCATTTGGCACTTTTGTCTGTCATATTTGGTATGATGTTGTTGTCATTTCCATTTGGCTTATTTGTTGTATTTGATACTGATATTGGAGATGATATTAATTTTCAATATCCTTTAAATGATCTTGATATTTTCAAAGAAATTAGATATCTCATTCCATTTGATATTGAAATTGGCGATGTCTTTATTGTTTTATGGTCTATCTATGCTATTCTTTTTACAATAGCTATATTTGGTCCTGATAAAGGATTTCTAAAAACACTGTCCACCCATCTCAGTAATGGAAAATTAGAAACAAAATCAAACTATATGATTACAATAACAAAATGGTTTTCAATTCTAATTCTGATATCTATAATTATTGATTTTATTCAACAGGGATTTGGGATAGTCACTATTCCTCCACCAGTAAATAATGACTTGACTCAGTTTTTGTATGTGAGTCTGTCCCCTATTGTTGAAGAGCTTGGATTTAGGGTGATTCTCATAGGCTTGCCGCTTTTTGTGTTTTATTCACACAAATCATCTATAAAATATTTTTTCAAATCCCTTTGGAATCCAAATAGTAATTTACATATCTATGATTTTAGAAAAATTCTGTTTTTGATAGTTTTAGTTGGTATATTTTTTGGACTAGCTCATATTATGACTGGTGAACCATGGAGTGAAGGAAAATTTGCACAAGCCAGTGCAAGTGGAATTATACTTGGTTGGCTATATTTTAGATTTGGTCTGATACCTGCAATTCTTGTTCATTGGGGAACAAATTATTTTATATTTTCATATGCAAATTTTGTATCTCAGATTAATGAGATGACTATTGAGGCGGCATTTTCACATCCTCTCATAAATACAATGGAAATGTTGTTTTTAATATCTGGTATATTTTCAATTTGTGTATTGTTAATTACTTATTTTAATTCAAAAAAAGAACAAAAATTAAAAATTGAATAGTATGTTATTTGAAATTTAATTCGTAATAAATTAAAGATTTAGTGCAAGTTTCAAACCTTTGTATCTATTTCTTATTGTGACTTCTGTTACTCCAGCTGCTTCTGCAACATCTCTTTGAGTTTTATTTTCACCATTTGTAACACATGCAACATAAAGTGCAGCAGCTGCTAATCCCATTGGATCTTTGCCTGCCGATATTTTTTGCTCTTCTGCAGTTTGTAGTATTTTTGTGGCTGCTCTTTTTGTCTTTTCAGATAATCCTGCCTTACTTGCGATTCTTGATATGCATTTTACAGGATCTACTACTGGCATTTTCAAATTAAGTTCTCTTAATAACAATCTATAACATCTTGCAATATCTTTTCGCTTTATGTTGCTTGCTTGTCCAATGTCTTTTAGTGTTCTAGGAGTTTCTGTATCTCTACATGCAGCATAAAGTGCAGATGCAATTAATGCTGAAATTGAACGTCCTCTTACAAGACCTTTCTCCAATGCTTTACGATAAATGTAAGCAGCTTTTTCGATAACTGCATCGCCTACTGCTAATTTGTCTTTTAATCTATCTAGTTCGCTAAATGCCTGTCTAAAGTTTCTATCCACAGGTTCATGAACTTGACTTCTGCTGTCCCATGTTCTAAGTCTTTCAATAGTACTTTTCATGGCAGAAGTAAGTGGTTTGCCTGTTGCATCTCTGTTTTGAGGATTGATTACAGTTGCCAATCCCATGTCATGCATTGCCAATGAAGTTGGTACTCCTGCTCTGCTTTTGTTTTCACCTTCATTAGAAAATGATCTCCATTCTGGACCTGACTCATCAACTTTATCAGTAATTACAAAGCCACATTTCCCACAAAAATTCTCTCCTGTTGTTGCATCTGTGACTAGTGTGCCCTGTCCACATCTTGGGCATCTGTCTTTTGGATTTACATTTTTAACCATATTTTTTCCTTTCAAAACCTTTTATGAATAATATATAACCATTGCTAATTCATTTCTTATAAATCTGGTGATCTTTACCTACGATCATTAATTTATCAAAAACTTGGCGTGTTTTGCTTATTTTACATCTAAAATATTTCTAATTTTAGCTGCAATCTCTGGTTTCTCATTTTGTTCTAGAAGAAATCTCAGATCATCCATGTTATCTACATCCCACATTATTCTTTTTACAAAAACAAGTGCTACGTTTCTAGTGTATTCTTTTGCAGTGTTCATGTGAATTTTGTAACTGTCTTCATCATAATGCGTTATCATCAAATCTATTGGCATTCTTACAAGTGCATTTGTACCATCAAATCTTCTAGAGGGCACTACTATTGTAAAATTTGGTGGTACTTTGTAGTTTAACATAAAATCAATATCTTGAGTTTTGATAAATGGTATATCTTGTGGGAAAACAATTGATGCATCAAATTTATTTTCTAACAGATATTTGTCAGCTAGAGCCACTGCGTTGTTTACGCTTTTTTCCTCCTTATCTAGGATGATTATGGCATTGTATTTTTTGCCAAGTTCAATTGCTTTTTCTTCTTTTGTTACAATTATTGTTTTTTCAATTTGTGGTGAAATCGATAATATGTACAATATTTCTTCTAACATAATTTTGCATAAATCTTCTTTTTGTTGTAATGATAAACCCAAACGTGTTTTTGCTAGAGAGAAAGTCTTTACAGGAACAATAGCCGCAATTTTCAAATTATACGTGTATTTGTTTTAAAATGAAATTTGCTAATGCGTCTTCAGCTAGTTTATTGTTCATGGTAATTTTTGTTTCATATACTTTCATATCTAGACTTTGAATTTTCTTTACAAGTAATCTATCTTTTGCATCTACTACTATGTTAGAGCATACATCTGAATACATTTTTGCAAGACCATATGCATTTGCTTCAATTCCTGCTGCTTCCATGTATTTTGCTGCTGGTCCACTGATGGCTTTATCTCCAATGAGTGGACTAACTGCAACAACTTTCTTTTTAATTTTTGAAAGTTCTTTTCGAATTCCTTTAATTTGTAACATTGGCCCAATAGATGTTAGTGGATTTCCTGGTGCCAAAATTACCATGTCTGCATCATGAATTGCATTTACTGCTTCAGGATTTGGGCGTGCTTTGTCTGCTCCGATATATTGAATTCCTTCAACTTTATCTCTTCCACGATGTTTTACCCAATATTCTTGAAGATGCAATTCTCCTTTGTCTGTGATTATTCTTGTTTCTATGCTGTTATCTGTAACTGGAATAATATTTGCACTGACTGCAAATTTCTCACACATCCATTTTGTAATGTCACTCAAATTTTTACCGTTTTTTAACATGTTTGTTCTTATCAAGTGAGTTGCGGCATCTCTGTCTCCGACTCTAAACCATGTCTCTTCTCCAAACACTTCCATCTGTCTTAGAAAATTGAATGTGTCTTTTTTAATTCCCCATCCTCGCTCCTGATCTAGTAAATCTGCCAGACCGTAAACAATAGTATCAATATCTGGACACACGTATAATCCATAAAGCCAATAATTGTCCCCTACATTACTTACTACATTGACTTTGGATTCTTGAGCTACTAATCCTCTGACTAGTTTCACCGAACCTGTCCCGCCTGCTAGTACTGTAATCATTTCATTTTCTCCTAAAACTCTAAAGCCATTTGCTGTTACTCCATATTACTTTTTCAGAAATCACCGATCTAGTTTTTGAGGATAAGTTTATTACTAATTGACTGTCGATTTTATTCGTGTCTAGGACTGTATTTTTAGCAGTTTTGATTGCTGGTTTGTTTGTAATTGGTTCAAGTTCTTCTGTTTGGGCAGCACAGGTAGACGCCAAAATTAATCCTAATAGTAATGCATCTCCTTTCTCTTATAATTATCAGAAAACTATCTTTATCGAGTATCCAAACGGTGGTAAGATATTTGATGAATTACATGAGAAGGAATGGACAGTTAGTGGTTCTGCAGATGCATCAAACTCTGGAGTTCAACAATTAATTGCAAGTCTTAATCAAAAAATTCAATCTGATGGAAGTCATGCAAAAATATCTGATCTAAATGTCTCTTATGATTTTCATCTTAAAGGCAGAAATCTCAACACTTCTGTAGATTACAAAGTAATTCTAAAAGGTACTCTAACTGACTATGTAATTACAAAAGACCAAGTTCGTACTTTAGTTGATATGGGTTGGAGAGGAATAAGCACTAATGATTCTATTGTAATTGATGGTGTGGAAATAAATTTACCAATATCTTTGTTAAAAGACCAAGAGCCTGCAGTCTATGATATTCTTGCAGGAACCGAAGCAGATTCAATATTGTCAAAAGGTCTCATCAATGCAGATTATATTTTAGAACAACCAATGACTAATTGGCACTTTTTATTTGATCCTACTGGAGTTACTTCTGATGCAGCTACATTTGGATTAGATGAGTCTATCTCTGGATTTGTTGTCTCTAGATGGACAATGGGTGAAAGTAGTCTCAGAGAAGGAAGACAAGTGGAAAGAATTTTTGAAGCTCCAGTGATTGCTGATCAAAATTATGTAGTTAGAAGTGTTCAGTCATCTGATCAGGGAAATATCGCTGCAATTGGATTTGGTGCACTGGATGTACTTGATGGTTTAGAAATTGCAGGAATTACACCAACTCCTCCAGAAGGTTACCAAACAACTTCTACTGGAGACTTTCCTGTGATGATAGTTTATGGCATGGCAGGAATGGCCGCAATTGGTGGTATTGCATTTTTCATCTTTAGTAATAGAACATTAAAGAATCAAACAACTGGTCAACAAGGAATTGATCCAAGTAGATTAGTAAGTTATCAAACAAGTGCATCTTCTGGTGGTTATCAAACTAATAGAGGTGAAGCACAGCTTGCTGACGTATCTGATTATACACAAACTAGAAGTGTATATGAAGACCAAAAACAAAGCCCCCCTCCAGCAATTGCTAGTAATAAGGAGGAAGCAGCATGTGGTTGTGCAGCATCTGCAGAAATTGGTTCTGAATGTGACTGTGAAATACATGGTTCATGTTTGTGTGATGCAACATGCAGATGTCATGCTAGTCTTTGTAAAGAACAAGTCAAGTCAATGAGTTAACCTCTTCAAAATTTTAAATATTTTAAAAAATTTGTGTGTGCTGGGAGTAACCCTCCTTCTGTTTTCACGATATTACGCTTTGCAGCCTACCTGAACTTGGTACAGGATCCTATAGTTCTGTTTGGCTTTGCTCCATGTGGGGCGTCTTTTTCATTCCTTCTCTGGAAATCTCAGGTTTTGCCATCATTGTGCGCCAGGTTGGATTATTTTCTGTTCCGTTGCCAATCATCTCTGATTATCCATCTCCGGATCACATTTCCTGTATGGAGGGAGGAGTTTCCTCTGCCGTAGCAGTGTATCGTGCTCCAGCTCACACATGTTAGTTGTATTTTTGATTTAATTTGAAGATTGTCTTTCTGGTTTCTTGTTATAAACAACGTTGCAAATCTATCTATTTTCTTATTTCTCGATCTTGTTTTTGCTTTTTACCAAGTTGAATAACTGTCTAACTGCTAATTTTGGATGATGTGTTGCTAATTTTATCATACTTGCTAATCCAAAATCTGCTTTAATAAAATCTAAAAATTCATCAGGTTTTAATTCCTTGATTATGTCTAATTCTCTATCCCATTCTTTATCTGATAACCCAATCCATCTATCTTGAACTTTTCCTGCAGATTTGATTTTTGCATAAATATCTTTTTTCCAATTTTCTTCATATGGATACAGTGCCATTTCATCTGTCTTTCCTGATTTTATTGCATTTGATGCTATTTTGCCTGCAACTCTTCCAAATTTTATTGCATATCTTATTCCCTCTAATACTAATGGATTGGCCTGACCTGCTGAATCTCCTACCAAAATCAAATTATTGTATACTGTTTTTCTTGATAACCCGTCGTTTGGAATTAACCCATAATGAAATTCAATAGGAGTAATTTTTCCTAATTTACTGATTGGACCAATTTTTGAGTCCATCAACTCTTTTAATCGCTCTGTAGGGTCTACTTGCGATTCTGGTTTTCCAACTCCAACTCCTATTCTTACAATATTTTTTCCTACAGGAAAAATCCATGCATATCCTGCTGGAGAATATTTCTGACCCACCATGAGCCACCATGTTTCTTGATCTACGTTTTCAGCTCTTACTTCGTATTCTGCTCCTGCTCCGAATCTCTCCCACTGTGTTACAAATCCCATAGCTTTGGAAACTGTTGAAGAAAATCCACTTGCATCAACAATAACTTTGGAATGAAATATTATCTCTCCTTCCTTGCCTGTTCCACTTACTCCGACAATATCTCCATCTTTATTTTTTATCACATTATTGATGTTGGTTTTAAGAAAAATATCTGTACCTTCATTTTTTGCCTGCTCTGCTAACCATCGATATGTTTTTCTTACATCTAAAACTGCAGCTTGTGGGACTGTATCTCTAATCGTAACTTCGTTATTTGGTGAACAAAATGAGTAATTTTTAATCGGATTATAACAGTCATCTGGAATACCAAATTCTTTTATGTTTTGTATCCATGTAACTCCGCTGGTTCTAACTGACTGTGCAATTGTTTCTTCTTTCTCTAAAAGCGCAACCTTAATTCCATTTTTTGATGCTTCATATGCTACTGATGAGCCTGCTGGACCCCCTCCTACTATTACTAAATCATAATGATACTCTGTTGCCAACTTCTTTGCTTTGTTGATCCTAGAATATAATTTTGAGGTAGTTTTGTGTCCTGACTTGCCTGAATTATTTTTTTAAAACTGGTGTCCCAGACCCGTCATTTTCTCTTTCTGAATCAAATGTACTCATATGTGCTAGATCTCTATGCATGAAGCTATAGCTTTCTCCTATTTTTTTCCTACAGAATTTTCCATGTACTGTTTGTTCTATCTTTAATGTATCTTCATTTTCATGAAATAAGCGCTTTCCACAATCTGGACATATTAATTCCGGCATGAAAGTTATTCGTATCAAATCTATTTAGATGTTTCAGAAATAACTTAAAATTTATTTTATTATCTTGTTTTTTTAAACCAAAACTTTAGATGTTTAACCCATCTATGTTTGTTTAATGGCCGAGTCTAATATTGCTTCTTTTGTACTCTGGTCTGCAATCACTGTAATAATTATGGGGCTTACTGCTTTTAGCTACAAGTCTTACAATAAAAGAAAAAATAAGATCACTTCATCTTGAAAAAAAGATTCAAACAGAATTATCCTTCCGAAGCTGTTTTTCCACCATCTACATTGAGAACAATACCTGTAATCCAATTTGCCTCATCTGATGCTAAGAATAACACTGCATTTGCAACATCTACTGGTTCACCAATTCTTGCTAGCGGTAATCTTTCTTCTAGAACTTTTCTTGCTTGTGGATCATCAAGATATGGTTTTATCATGCCTGAATTGATAATTCCTGGATTTATCCCATTGCACCTAATATTTTTTCTTGCATATTCTACTGCAATTGATTTTGTGAACATTGTTATCGCTGCTTTTGTTGCCGAGTATGCTGCCAAATGAACTCTTGGTATAGCTCTTTCACTTGAGATTGAACCAATGTTTATGATAACTCCTTTTTTAACATCTGACATTTTATTTAGCACAGATTTTGTCATGTGAAAAACCCCAAACAAATTGATATCAATTAATTTTTTAATCTCAGAATCTGCCATTTCATGAAAGTGAACTGGATCATTGATTGCCCCTGCATTATTGACTAAAATATCTATTTTTCCATATGTGGCCATAATTTGATTAACTGTTTGTATTACTTGAGATTCATTAATCAAGTCACACGACATGGATGCAGTAGATTTTTCATTTCCTATCTCTTTTCTGGCTTTCTCTAACCCTTCTAGATTTCTTGCAATGAGAATTACTTTGGCTCCTTCTTCTGCAAATCTTTTTGCGACACCTTTACCAATGTCACTTGATGCACCCGTAATTATTGCTACCTTATCTTTTAATCGCACATGGTAATTTTATTGGCGTATCTTATAGAATTTTTGGTAAAATTCAGTCATGTTTTTTATTTGTTATGCTAAGAATTGTTTTTTTTGATGTATGCTAAAATTCCTGTATAATCTATATCTCCAAATCCTTTTTTCATTGCCTCTTTGTATATTTCTTCAGCTTTTTTGGTCATTGGTAGTTTGATCCCAAATGATTTTGCAGTGTCTGTAATAGTGCTAATATCTTTTTTCAAATTTGCAAGGGTAAACGTTGCATCAAATTCATCTTGTATCATCTTGTATGCCTTATTTTCACTCATTCCTGTTTTAAAATAAGTTGAATTTAAAATATCTAGAAATATCTTTGGATCTACATTTGCACTTCTTACTAGTGTTATTCCCTCAGAAAGAGCAAGTGCAAGCATTGTTATTTGAAGATTCATTGCAAGTTTGACTAGATGGGCTGTTCCATTTTCTCCTAAAAAAAATATTTTGTTTGCTATTTTTTCAAAAACATTTTTGAATCTATCAAATGTCTTTTTATCTCCTGATGCCATTAATACTAATTCTCCAGTAATTGCTACATTTGGCCCCCCCATAACTGGTGTATCTAATTTAATTATTTTATGATCTAGAAATTTTTTTGAAATCTTTTTTGACTCTACTGGATTTATGGTACTCATATCTGCAACTGTTAGCCCTTCGTGCTTTCCTTCAATGATTCCATTTTTCCCAAATGATACTTCTTTTACGACATCTGCATCTTTTACAACTATGATTATCAATTCTGAATTTTCAGCTACATCTTTTGGAGAATATACAACTTTTGCACCATTATTTTTTAATTCATTTGTTTTTTCTTTTGTTCTGTTGTATACTGTTAAATCAAAACCTGATTTAACTAAATGTAACCCAACTGCATTTCCAAGCATTCCTGTTCCAATAATTCCAATTTTTGTCATCTTTTTTCTCTCCTAATTAGATATTTTCTAATGGCGCTCTTCATTTTTTATCTCCCAATGTCCGTTACCCAATCTTGATGCCTCAAATTCTAACTGCCCTATTGTCTTTTCATCTTTTCTAACCTTTGCATAATCAAATTTCTTCATTCGGAATAACTTTTCTTTTGGTTTGTATCCTCCTTCTATTACTTTGATCTTGAATCTTTTACTTGCTTTGTTGATCATTTTTCTTGCAATCTGTACATCTCCCATCCATGAAAACATTTCAAAGTCTCCAAAATTTTTTGTAGTCACTGTATATCCATACAGTCTTGCCTCAAATTTAGATCCTTGATCTTTGGATTGTTGATTTAGCCATGTAACTACTTCTTTTCCGTATCCTTTTTCCACACCAAATGTCTCTGAATCTCTCATCTATGAAAAATGATTATTTCAAACCATAATAATCATTTTCAAATATTTGTTAAACTAAAATATTGATTCTTTCACCAAACTTTATGCTTACAATTGATTGTAGAGATGTGGCATCTATAAAGAGCGAATTAGTCGTTTATGTGTCAGATCAAGTTGCTGCGATACCTACTTTGAAGATTAATGAATTTATGCTGTCTTCATTAAATGATGAAAAAATTGACAAAAACGTGGTAATAACTGCAATCAAAGAATTCCTAGAGTCAATTGGTGAGGGACGAAATTTTGCTGTAATTTCTAGCAATG
>JAHFUX010000003.1:83898-86983 GCA_023264875.1 Nitrosarchaeum sp. | reverse complement strand
GAAGCTGAAATCATTGAATTAACATCCAGATTATTTGATTCATTATTACTCAAAGATATTACAATAGATATCAATCACCGAAATCTAGTTGAATCATTTATCAACCAAACATTTGATTCTAAAGATAAACAACTAGTTGCAGATATGCTAAGGGCAATTGATAAAATACAAAAAAAATCAAAGCAAGAAATCATAAATGAATTCAAAGACAGATACGATATCAATAAACTAGAAAAGATTCTAGAGTTTTCACAAATTAAAGGAACCATACCAGAAATAGAATCCAAACTAGATACATCCAAACTACAATCATGGGATGAACTAAAACAATTACTAGATTCGCTAGAAAATAGAGGAGTTGTAAATACACGCATAAATTTCGGCATAGTACGAGGACTGGACTATTACTCTGGAATGGTATTCGAAGTATTTGATAAAAATTCAACTCTTGGTGCATTGGCTGGTGGTGGAAGATACGATTCTTTAACTAAAGCATTTGGAAGAGAAGACATTGGAGCTACAGGTGTTGCAGGTGGAGTGGAGAGAATCATACTAACAATGCAAGAGCAAAAAATAATTCCAGAAGCAAAACAAACTAGAATCTCAGTTCTCTACATTAATGATGAGATGCAAAAAGTTGCAATGAGTATCGCATCTCTATTAAGACTAAACAACATTCCAACTGACATTGATCTCTCTGGAAAGAATCTAAAAAAACAAATCGAGCAAGCATCTGAATCAAAATATTGCATTATTGTAGCTCCAAAGGAGCTAGAAAATAGCAAAGTTGTACTAAGAAACATGCAAGACGGAACAGAATCACAAATTGATATAGAACAGCTTACAGATGATCCAGAATCAATACTTAATTTAGAAACGCCCTAGTTAGCATCATAATTTCAGGACCGCTAGTCATAGAACCAACCACTACAGTATGATTATTTACCAAAATTCCAGACATGACATATGGGACTCCATTATTAATGGTAGTCTGCTCTATTTTCACTCCCATTACATTTGCAAACTCCTTCATGTCTTCCTCATCAGCTTCTGGGTGGATGGCAGCACCTGAATTATTTGCAACCATGACTGCACCTACCTGATTAAATCCAGCAATTCTTTTCTGCAAAACCTCTACTCCCAATACATGCTCTATGGTGTTACAGTCTTCTTTTGATAGCCATGGCGATACTATAGCTCCTTTATCATTTGCACAAATTACATTTCCCAATGCTGTGTATTTTGAATCCAATACGCCAACTTCCATTTTTGTTTCTTTTTTTAGAAATTCATATTCATCAATATATGCAGTCTTTGGAAGTAAGATTCCATTGTTATTCATGACCATTAATGCACCTAACAGGCGAGTGTTTGCAACAGAGCCATACACGACTTGTGCTTTTAGATATTCTCCTAGTTTTTCTGCTTTGTTTTGGGCAAAACCCATTGGAAGCAAAACAAAATCATCATTTGTGTTTATGTAAATTCCTATGTTTGGTCCTCTGTAAACATCAAACTTGATAACATCCATTTGTTGTAATTTGTATTCAATCGATATGAACGTAAGGAAATCCATGAGCATAGGTTTTTTATTCTAGTATAATTTAGTCGAGACTAATTTTGTCTAGCTTTAAATAATATCTGAGCGAAAGTTCTCTTATGCCAATAGCAGAAAATTTCCCAGAAGGTCTCAAACCAATTGGAAAAATTAGTACCACGGATGGACAATTTCACTGGGTCTGGGGTCCTGGTAAAACAAAAAATACTGACGGTTCACAAGCCGAAGTGTTTGCAGACAACGATGTTGTAGCAGCTTATGCAGCTAGGGGAGAAAAACAAGTTCCACTAGGTGTTAGCGGTACAATGGTTGCAGTTGACTGGGATTCTTGTGTTTCAGATGGTGCATGTATTGAAGCATGTCCAGTTCAAGTATTTCAATGGTATAGAACTGAAAAAGACATTTCAAATACTGAAGCGCTAAATGCAACTTTTGCAGGAACTGGAAGTTCTGAAAAAGAGGGAAGAAAAGATTTGACTGACAAAGCAGATCCAATTAGAGAACATGATTGTATATGGTGTATGGCATGCGTATCAGTTTGTCCTCCACAAGCTATCAAAGTTGATCAATCAAACTTGGAAGCACATGAGAAAGCAGCAGGAACTTTTGTAAAGATTGTAGCAAGTACTCCAAATCCACACGCACACGATTAAAGAATTATTTTTTAATTTTATTTATTATTCCCTAAAACATACTGTAAATCAGGAATCCATTCTAATTTAGTCCCGACTAATTTTGTCTAGCTTTAAATAATATTCCAAAATAATCTATTTATGGTAGATTTAGTAATTCCAGAAGATTTCTGTCACGACCAAAAACCAGTCGGAAAAACTAGCCATGGTAATGGTGAAAACTTTCACTGGATTTGGGGCAAAGGAAGTACTGAAGGTGCAGCATTCTCAAATGAAGATGTAAAGGCAGCATATGAAGAACGAGGAGAAAAACAAGTTCCACTTGGTATTCATGGCACAACAGTAGCAGTAGATTGGGATTCTTGTATTGCAGCTGGTTCATGTATGAGTGTATGTCCAGTTCAAACATTTCAGTGGTTCAGAACCGAACAAGACATTGCAGCTAAAGATGTAGTTGGTAAAGTCTTTGAAGGAACTGGAAAAACTGAACAAAACGAACGACTAGACTATACTGACAAATCACAACCAATTCGAGAACATGATTGTACTATTTGTATGGCTTGCCAGGAAATATGTCCTACAGGAGCTATTCGAATTGAACAAGCAAACTTGGAATGGCATGAGAAAGCAGCAGGTACCTTTGTCAAAATGACTGGTAGCGGTAATCCACACGCACACGATTAAAGAATTATTTTCTTTTCTCTTCTTTTTATAAAATTTCTTTTGTATATCTCAACAAATTTTAATCACTGTTGTACATCATTTTTTGCAGAGGTCGCCTAGCTCGGTAGGGCGCGGGCCTTGAGAGCCTGTGTGCGCAAGCATTCGGGGGTTCAAATCCCTCTCTCTGCGTTTTATTTTTCTACATTACCTAATTCTGCTAACATTGCTGACA
>JAHFUX010000003.1:0-83798 GCA_023264875.1 Nitrosarchaeum sp. | reverse complement strand
GGCATGTCTGTTGGGTCTTTAATTAGAGCTTGCAGGCTGCCAATGATTTCGGTTTGATTTACAATCTCTGAGAGCTTTGTTGGGCGGTATTTTTCTACCCACATGCCTGTTGATAACATGTGATATGCTAGTCTACCTCCCACTAATAAATCGAAATTAATAGGATCAATTGATCTCACAAGATAGTGAACAGAATTGATCGATCCGATACATCAGGATCTTGTAGAAAAGTAGTGATCTCACGATGGAAATTGATAGAATAGAAAAGCTGCACTCTATTGGATATGGTCTAAAAGACGCCAAAGTTACCATAAATCATGATATTAAATTCAATGTGGCAGGCCTAAAAATTAATGGTACCCAAGGCGAGGTCTTGAATTTACCTCAATGGATAGGCAAAATATTATCCCAAAATAAACTTGCAACCTTAGAAACACCTGATATGATTACCGAATTAAAACAAGCATTATCAAAAGAAAAGATGGTCGGCGAATACCAAATGTCTACACTTGATCCTCACTTTTACATCAAACTAAAAGAATCAATGAAAAATTTGAACCATGATGATTTTAATCACGTAGAAAGTATTATGCTGGAATTATTTAGAATGAGAAGAGGAAAACTTGTAAAGCTTGCCGATTCTTCAAAACTCAATTCTGAATTATACAGCAAGCTAACAGTTGAAGAAAATGTTTTCTTTAAAACAATTTATGAGAATAGTAAAGAATTTGAAAAACAAGTCAGAGGAGATTTAAATGAGCAAAACTCAAACTAGCACCTTTACCGAGTCAGCATTATCTGATAGAGTAAAAGACTTTTTGATTAGATTCAAGGACAAGTCTGGTAGCTACAAGTATGTAGAGCAAATCGATGAGATGATGCCAAAGAGTGCAAAACATATCATTGTTGATTATAATGATCTTGTAGTAGAACCTGAAATAGAAATTATTTTTACAACAGATCCTGACAGAATTTTAAACGCATTTTCAAGGGCAATCAAAGAAGCACTACAAACAAGATTTCCTGATTATGCAGAAAAAATAAAAGATGAAGTTCGTGTAAGGCTAGTAAATTATCCACTACAGCGTAGTCTAAGACAAATCAATGCCGAAACTATAGGAAATATTGCCAGTGTTTCAGGTATGGTAGTTAGAGCATCCGAAGTAAAACCACTAGCAAAAGAATTAGTATTTGTCTGTCCTGATGAACATCAAACCAAAGTAGTTCAACTAAGAGGAATGGATGTAAAAATTCCTATAGTGTGTGATAATCCAAGTTGCAAGCACAGAGATTTTGAATTAAAACCAGAAGCCAGCAAATTCATAGACTTTCAAATTCTTAGATTGCAGGAACTTCCTGAAGACTTGCCGCCAGGCCAATTGCCTCACTATATTGATGTGACAATTAGACAGGATCTCGTAGATAATGCAAGACCAGGGGACAGGATAATTCTTACAGGAATAGTAAGAGTAGAGCAAGAGTCAATTGCAGGAATAACTAGAGGACACAGCGGATTATACAGATTACGAATTGAAGGAAATAATATTGAATTTTTGGGAGGAAGGGGTTCAAAGACCTCACGTAAAATAGTAAGAGAAGAAGTCTCTCCAGAAGATGAAAAAATGATCAAGACTCTATCTGAGAGTCCCAATATTTATCAGAGATTAATTGATTCTTTTGCACCACACATCCAAGGACAGTCTCTAATCAAAGAAGCTATTTTGTTGTTAATTGTTGGTTCAACTCAAAGATTGCTTGGTGATGGAAGCAAGATTAGAGGTGACATTAACGTATTTCTTGTCGGTGATCCTGGTACTGCAAAATCAGAGATGCTAAAATTTTGTGCAAGAATAGCACCAAGAGGATTATACACATCAGGTAGAGGTTCAACTGCAGCAGGTCTTACAGCAGCTGTAGTTCGTGATAAGACAGGAATTATGATGTTAGAGGCAGGTGCCGTAGTTTTAGGTGATCAGGGTCTTGTATGTATTGATGAGTTTGATAAGATGAAACCAGAAGATAGAAGTGCACTGCATGAAGTTATGGAACAACAGTCTGCAAGTATTGCAAAAGGTGGTATTGTTGCAACACTAAATGCAAGAACATCAATTTTAGCAGCTGCAAACCCAATGTATGGAAAATATGATCCGTTCAAAAATATCACTGAAAATGTAAATTTGCCAATTCCATTATTGACAAGATTTGACTTGATCTTTGTAGTACGTGATATCCCAGGAAGAGAAAAAGATGAAAAAATTGCAAGACACATTATAGAATTGCATACACCTCAGGGAACTGACAAACGCTCTGTAATTGATGTGGATACACTAACGAAATATCTTTCATATGCAAAAAGATCTAGTCCTGATTTGACAAAAGAAGCAGAAGAAAAGATTCTGCAATATTATTTACAAATGAGAAATGTAGAGTCTGAAGAAATGATCACAGTTACTCCTAGACAACTAGAAGGTATTATTCGACTTTCAACTGCCAGAGCCAGATTATTAATGAAAGATAAGGTAGAAGAAGAAGATGCAGAGCGAGCAATATTTCTGATTCAAAGCATGCTTCAGGATGCAGGTGTAGATGTCAATACTGGTAAGGTAGATCTTGGAGTGTTACAAGGAAGACCAAGAAGTGAAGTATCAAAGATGCAACTATTCATGGATATTTTAAAATCAATGGAAGGCGACAATAAAGTTGCAGTTGAAGAAAGATCATTTGTAAAAGAACTACAAAAGACAGAAAAATTCACTGAAGAAGAAGCACGAAACTATATCAGAAGAATGCTCCGCGAAGCATCTATTTATGAATCAAAACCCGGTCATTATAACCGAGTATGAAAATAGAAAAACTAGATCTTTCCAAACCTGCAATTGATTTTTTATTGTCTGAAGGCTTTTCTACATTATATCCTCCTCAAGCTGATTGCATTGATGCTGGACTATTAGATGGAAAAAGTATTTTGGTTTCCGCACCTACTGCAAGTGGAAAAACCCTTACAGCAACACTTGCAATTATTAGTTATCTTTTAAAAAATGATGGCAAGGTTATCTATCTTAGTCCACTGAGGGCACTAGCTGCTGAAAAATTCACAGAATTTAAAAAACTAGAAAAAGTTGATCTAGGAAAAAAGATCAAAGTAGGTATCTCTACTGGCGATTTTGAAAATGTTGAAAAAAATCTTGAAAAAAACAATGTGCTAATTTTAACAAATGAAAAAATGGATTCTATAATCAGACATAGCGCTGAATGGATTGATGAAATTGGATTAATCATTGCAGATGAAATTCATCTGATTGGTGATGAAACTAGAGGACCTACATTGGAGATGATTCTAACAAAACTAAAATTATTGGCATCTAAACCACAGATTGTAGGTCTTAGTGCTACCATAACAAATTCTGATGAACTAGCAAATTGGCTTGGTTGTATTTTGGTAAAAAATGACTGGAGACCAGTGCCTCTTTCAGAAGGAGTCTATGATGCAGGGCAAGTAATAATGAGTGATGGCAAAAAATTTGATGTTGAGCCTAGTCTTCGTGGTATTCCTATTGATTTAGGTGTACAATCAGTAAAAGATGGGGGACAATCCCTAGTTTTTGCAGAGACTAGGACTCGCTCAAAAGCGCTTGCAACAAAGGCAGCTGATATTATTTCACAATTACTAGAAAAAAAAGAATCAGAAGAGCTAGAAAAGATTTCAAAAAAAATTCTATCAAATAACGAACACACTGAATTAGTTAAAACTCTGGCAATATTGATAAAAAAAGGGGTAGCATTTCATCATGCTGGATTAAATCAAAACTGCAGACAAACAATAGAAACTGAATTTCGTAAAGGAACTATCAAATTATTATCATCCACACCAACTTTGGCTGCTGGTGTAAATCTTCCTGCAAGAAGAGTCGTTATATCAAATATTAATAGGTATAATGCAAAAGTTGGTGGAAACAGACCAATTAGTATTTTAGAGTACAAACAACTCTGCGGTAGAGCTGGAAGACCACAATATGATAATTACGGAGAATCGATTATTGTCGGAAATGGAAACAGCAACGATTTAATGGAATATTATATCCACGGAGAACCTGAACCAATTGTATCAAAAATTACAGATGATAAATCACTGAGAACACACGTATTGAGTATAATTGTAACCACTCCGGGAATTAAAAAAGAAGATATTTTGGATTTCTTTTTGCAAACATTAGGTGGACTACAATCAAGAAAAGCAACAATAAAGTTTGCAATTGATATTTCATTGCGATTTCTTACAAGTACATTTTTAATTATTAAAAAAGGCGAAAGATATGCTGCAACAGAGTTTGGAAAAAAAACCTCAATGCTGTACATTGATCCACTTACTGCAACTCACTTTAGAGATGCAATTGAAAATGTATCAAAAGAAAAAAAACATACTTTTGGATTTTTACATTTAATTTCAAGTTGTGAGGAATTTTTTCCAAAGTTCTCACTTAGACAAAAAGACTATGAAACTGTTAGTCTAATGATAACAAATCACTCTTCTGAGATTTTGGCACCAATATCGGAATATGATTGCTCTAGAAGTTTACTTGCATTACAATCCTGGATTACAGAATCCTCAGAATTGGCCCTTTCTGATAATTTAGGAATCGAGTCTGGAGATATGCATAGAATGGTTGAGACTGGGGATTGGCTATCATACTGTCTTAGAGAGATTTCAAAGCATGTTGAGCGTGTAGATCTACTTGATGAATTAGAGAATCTGCGAAGACGAATTATTTATGGCATTAGAGAGGAATTACTGGATTTAGTTAAAGTAAAGGGAATTGGACGAATAAGGGCAAGAACACTGTATAAACATGGAATTAAAACCCTAGATGATTTGGCAAAGATTCCGGTGAATAAATTATCAGAAATAGATAAAATTGGTTCAACATTAGCAGATAACATAAAGTCAGAGTTACGTAAGGTTAGATAATTGGCTGAATTAATAATTCCTGCAATAATTTCATGTATCATTGCATTTTTTACAGTATATGTAATTACTCCACCATTAATCAAATTTCTGCAAAAAAGAAATCTTGCAGTCAAAGACATGAACAAAAAAGATCATGTAATGGTAGTAAGACCCGGCGGTCCTTCAATTATTGCAGGAATTATTGCATCTGAAATTGTTTTATATGGATTTTTCCAGCTCAATGAAATTCTTGCAATAATGATTACCAGTTTTATTGCATTTGTGATTGGCTATGTAGATGACAGAAAAGTTATGGGTGGATGGTTTAAACCAGTTGCACTAGTAATTGCTGCGACACCGATAATTTTACTTGGCACATATGATTCTCATTTATCATTTCCTTTATTTGGTACAGTCCAAATACCTGCACTTTATCTTGGATTGATAATTTTTATGATTCCAATTACTGGTAATACGATTAACTCTATTGATGTACTAAATGGAGTAGCTAGCGGTTTTATGATAATTGCAAGTTTCTCATTAAGCATTGCATTATTTATTTTACAAAACTATGAAATGGCAATAATCAGTCTACCATTGGGATTTGTTTCATTAGCATTTTACAAATACCATAAAATTCCAAGTAAGATATTTCCTGGAGATTCTGGTGCTTTGACTTTGGGTGCTATGTATGGTGCAATTGCAATTGTGGGCCATGTGGAAATTATTGCAGCTGTTGCACTTTTACCAGCTATAATTAACTCATTTTTGTTTCTCTCAAGCATGAAACGAATTGTAGAGCACAGACAAATCAAAGGAAAACCAGTAGAGCATACTGAAGATTTCAGACTACAAGCAACTAGTGATAAAACTGCGCCTATAACACTAGTGAGATTAATCCTTGCAGCTGGGCCATTATCTGAAAAACAAGTCGGATATGCAATTTTCAAGCTAGCAATTTTTTCAGGAATACTAGCAATAATTACTGCATTTATGATGAGGGTACAAATTTGAAGATGGGGCTTTTTGGATTTTTGTTTGCAATGTGGGCTTTGATTATTACTGGAGGAGGAATTCTAGTGACCATTTTGGGTCCTTTTTCTATTTCTGGTTATGGTGATTTTGATTTGTTATTGACTTCAATACTCAAAGCAGTTATTGCAATAATTTTAGTAGTAATTTGGGTTTTGGTATTATCGAAATTAAAGAACTGGATATTTAAAAAAGAGATAAAGTCCTAACTTTCAATCCACTGTTTTTGTTTTTTATCATATTCTTTACGTGTGTATCTTATTGTTGCAGGTGATCCCATAACTACAGAATCTTCTGGAACATCTCTTGTTACTACTGCACCCATTGCAACAACACTATTTTTTCCAATGGTTACTCCTGCTTTAATTACAGCTCGCGCTCCAATTATTGCATTGTCTTTTATTGTAACTCCAATCATTTTATCGCACATTGGATATGGATCGTTTGTCAGTACAGCAGCAGGTCCTATGAATACATTTTTTCCAATTCTTGAAAGTGGTGGGATGTATGCTTGTCCTTCTATCTTTGTGTTCTCTCCAATTTTTACATCATAATCAATGTGTACTAGTGAGCCAATCTTTACGTTGTTTCCAATTTCTACATTATCCCCAATATATGAAAAATGCCAAATCTTGACATTTTCACCAATTTTTGCTTTTTCTGAAATAAAATTAGTAACCAATTATATCACAAATGCCATGGGTTTGCCATAGTAATAATTTTTTCAGGCAAGTTTTTCTTGTTGTTTGTAAGAAATTCCATCTCTTGTTGCTTGTTTCTTAATTCATCTGGCAGCATTATTGGTATTTCCTCAATTATTGGATAAAATCTAGAGCATTTGGAACAAAATAATGCTCCTTCTGAAACAATATTGTTTTTCTCTTTAATTTCGTATAATTCCAAAGGATGATTCTTGTCTATAGGACATGCCAAAATATCCATCATTGTTTTGTTCATTTTAAATCCAGATAGATTGGAATTCCTTTCTGGCTAGATAAAAGTGCAGCTTCTGCAATTTTTGTTACATTTACTGCTTGTTGTGCTTTTACAACTATGCTGTTTTTTCCTTCTATAGCTCCCAAGAAGCTTTGAATCTCTAATAATAATGGCTCTTGTTTTTCACTGTGTATAATTTCAGGTTCTTCTTTTCTCTCTACTTTTACCTCTTGTGAGATAAAATCTGATGTGATTAGTGCATCAGTACAAACTGCAGTAAATGTCCTAACTCTCTTTGGTGTAATCCAATTTGATGAAATAATTGCTACTTTATCGTTTTTGTATCCTAACATTATGCTTGCAAAATCTTCATGTTCATGATTTATCCTACCTGATCTTGCAAAAACTACCACAGGCATATCATCAAAGAGCCAATTTGCAGTATCAATGTCGTGTACCGAAGTATCGTAAATTATTCCAACATCTTTGATGTGAAGTGGCATTCTATTTTCTCGATGAAATTCAAGCATTACCAGTTCTCCATATTTTTTTTCTTTGACAAATTTTTTCACAATATCTACTGCAGGATTAAAACGCTCAATATATCCACATGTTAGAATAACTTTGTTTTTTTCTGCCAACTCTGCAATTTTCTGACCGTCTTCTGATTTGTATGTCATTGGTTTTTCTACAAACACATGTTTTTTTGCCTCTAGCAATTTTATAGCAATCTCTGTATGAGTTGAAGTTGGTGTTACAACAAAAGCTCCATCAAATTTTTCAGATTTAATCAAATCATCTAATGAACTGTAATGATTGACTGAATATTTTTCACCGTATTCCTTACTTCTTTGAGCATCTGCATCGCAAACTGCACAGAGTACGCCCAGTTGTGATAGTATTCTGGTGTGGTTTTTACCCCAACCACCAGTACCGATTTGAACAATTTTCATCTAATACACCGCAGTTAACCAATGAGAGTAGTCTTGGTTTTTGTTCATTACTATGTCTGTGTATTTATCCATCATTTTTTTAGTAATATCTCCAGGCTTGCCATTGCCAATTTTTTTACCATCCATTGCAATTATTGGTGTAATTTCCGCTGCAGTACCAGTAAGAAAAATTTCATCAGATACAGTCAATTCACTTCTTGCAATTTCAGTTTCTGTTACATCTATGTCAAGTTCTCTTGCAATTTTTATGACAGCGTCACGTGTAATTCCATTTAAGGCTGAAGATGATAATGGTGGTGTAATTAATTGATCTTCTCTTACAATGAAAATATTTTCACCTGGTGCTTCACTGACATTTCCATTATGATCTAGTAAAATTGCTTCATCAAATCCACTTCTTTTTGCTTCTTGTGTTGCTATGATTGAATTAAGATAATTACCACCCATCTTTGCTTGAGGAGGTGTTGACATGTCTGAGAATTTTCTCCATGATACAACACCCGCAGTAATTCCATTTTTATCAAATAAATTACCAAATGGAAATGTAAAAATTGCAACATTAGTTGGTGCCTTTTCTGTTACATGTAGATTTATTCCATAATCGCCAATAAAGTAAAAAGGTCTAATATAGCACGATTTTTTTATTTTATTTTTCTTACAAATTCCAATTACTGCATTACTGATGATTTTATCTGAAAAATTAAGTGAAATGTTATAAAATTGCCCTGATCTTCTAAATCGCTTAATGTGCTCATCTAATCTAAAGACATAAAGATTTTTTCCATTCCAATATGCCCGTATTCCTTCAAAAACTGATGTTCCATAGTGAATTGCATGTGTTGTTATTGGAACGTTGGCCTTGTCTAATGTTACAAATTTCCCATCAAACCAAACATATTTTGAAAGAGGTAGACTCATAAAAAAAGCTCCACCATATCAGTAATTAATCTATTCGGCGAACTATTCTTTGATATTTTCTCTAAAATCTTGAATTAGTAGATGATTCTGATCATTTCATTTGATAAAATACCAAAGTTTGAAGACGTTTTTGATTTATTCAAATTTTCATATGATCAAATGATTGCAATAATTTGAAAACAATAAAGATTTGAAGATAAAAATACTGAAAATATAGTTCTGATCTTGATCTGTGATCATTTTTTCTTTTTAAAAATGTATTCTGAACATCACCCATTTTGTGTAATTTTTTTAATTTCACCTGTAGAAATCTAAGTAAATCATCGTTTCCATTATGGCAGCAAAGAAAAAAGCAGCAGCTAAAAAAACAACCAAAAAGGCTTCAAAAAAGAAATAGACTTTTGAAGCTTATTTCATTTTTTCTAGTCTAATCTTTATTTTTCATCTCTTTATTTTTCTAAAAATAATCCTTTTCTAATTCTACTCAGACCATCCCTCTTTTGGAAATTTCATTCCCAAAACTCGAGTTGTTTTATCTTCTAAATCTGAAAATTTCTTAATTATGTCCCAATTTTCTTTAATAATTTTTTCAACACTTTCTGGAACATTATTTTTCCAATTTGTTTCTCTTCCCAATGCTGAATCATAGAGACTTTCTTTTACTGCTGCTGCCGATAGTGTTTTTCTTTGTCCTACTTTGGGTTTTAATCTGTATAATTTGAGCATGTATCCTTCTGCTTTATCCCCTGTGTATGAAAAGAAATCTCCTTGTACTCCTTTGATTATTTGTTTTCGTAACTCCCAAGATCTAGGTGATAATAATGGTGGCATGTATTTTTTAAATGGAGCAAAAAATGCATAATCATCTGTCACTAAAATAGAATCACCAAAAATTGATGTAAGCATTTTTTTTCTAATCTCAAAATTAAATGGAAAACTTTTGCTGTTGATTTCTTTATCTCCTGATTTAAAAACAACAGGCATAACTTTTACCTTGTCTGCATTTTTTTTTAATTCATTAATTATTTCAACATGTGCATTGGTTACAGGATTTAGATGTGCAAGATATAGAGCAGTTATCAACTATACTAACTAAAAAAATGTCATATTTCAATGATTGACTTTCTCAAAATATGGGGACGATGGGACTTGAACCCATGATCTCCAGCACCCGAGGCTGGCAGTATACCAAGCTAACCTACGTCCCCACAAATAAGAATAATTCGAAGATTTTATTTCTTTAAAAATTTGATTAACCGTATGATTCGTACTTTACTTCAAAGCTTCCATCTGCACGCTTGTCATGTTCTGTAACGAAACCTTTTGGTTTTAAGAAATCCATTACACCATCAATTGTTCCTTGCCAACCACAGACATAAAATATTGTATTTTCTTTAGTTATTTCATCACCAATCAATTCTTCTAATGGCGAAACTCCATTGTCTCTTGGTCTAAGAAATGTTTCAACTCTTCCAACCTGACCTGCCCAAGATCTGTTAAACCATTCTTGTGGTCTACTGATAGCTGCTCTATATTTGAAATTCCACTGGTCTTTTCCTCTTGCAATGCTGTCATTTTCCAATTCTGTCAGTAATTCTTTGTAACTTAGCTCATCAACATAACTTGCGCCCTGTAAAACAATAATCTCTCGTTTATCTCCAGTATCATGTAGGTGTTGTGCAAAACTTACAAATGGTGCAAGACCAGTTCCTCCACCAATACAAACAATTCGTCTATTGTCTTTTTCTCCGTTTGGAAGTGTCTCATTTATCAAAAGTGCTCTACCTGTAGGTTTTAACCATAAAATTTCATCACCTTCTTTTGCATTGAATAACTGTGTGGTCAATCTACCTGGAAGTGGTTTTCTTACCCATCTAATTACAAGCTCGATATATTTTCTATTTTCAGAATGTGATGCAATTGAATATGCTCTTCTGACAATTTTTCCACCTTCTACAGGATTTGATAATCCTAATGTGATAAATTGACCAGGTTGATATTCTGGAACTGGACTGTCTTTTGGTACTAGTCTAATAATTACAAGATCTTCTTTAAGTAACTGAACATATGTGATAGTTGCTTTGTTATCTACTACCATAACGTTACATCCATCCTAATTATGGTTAAATATCTTGTGCTAAGTCATACTGGTTTTTTTCTTTAACCGCTAAACGTTAATAACCAATTTGAAAAACGTTATTCGATCAGTTTACTGATTATTGGGCCGATCGTCTAGTCTGGTAGGATGGGTGCATGGCATGCATCAGATCGAGGGTTCAAATCCCTTTCGGTCCACTCTCTTTCTTTACATTACCAAGTAGTCTATCTAGTTCGGAATCTTTTTCCTTAGAAATTTCTTTAATTTCATCTTCTGCTAATGAATATCCAAGATCAATAATTGCTTGTAGTGCACTCTTTCTAACTTCCAAATTCGAATCAAACAGACAATTGTAAATTACTTTTTTTGCTTCTTTTGCTTTGAGATGGCCTAATGCTCCTAATGCATATGCTCTTACCATGGAACTTTGATCATATGTGAGCTTGATGATTTCGGGTATGGCATTAGAGTCATTTCTATTTGATAATACCAAAGCTGCATATCCTCTGATGTTTTTATTTTGAGAACCTAAACTGTTTATCAATAAATCTGAAATTTTATTTTCATTTAATACCAGTGAGCTAAATGCTTCTCCTCTTACTTTAATATCGACATCATCTAATTTTGAAATTATTTTTTGTATGATTTCTATATTATCTGTAGAAGAAAGAGATTCGAGAATTTTGATTTTTTCTTCAATAGTCCCTAAATCTAAAATTTCTTTGATATTTTTCAAGTTATTCATTAAAATCACCAAATCTAGTTAATAACGGTTCAATATTTTTCATAAAATTTTCTCTGAATCAAAAAATCTCTTTTAGCTTTAAATTATCGTTAAATACCGAATTTCTTATGTCAAACGAATCCAGAAACACCATATTCATTGGTAAGAAACCATTGATGGCATATGTAACATCAACGCTAATTCAATTGGCAAACTTACCTGCCGTCTACATCAAAGCTAGAGGTCTAAGCATCGGTCGTGCTGTGGATGTAGCTCAAATCATTGCAAGAAAAACAGAAAATGCTGGATACTCTATTGGAGAAATAAAAATAGGCTCCGAATCATTAGAGTCACAAGACGGTAGAACCAGAAACGTTTCAACAATAGAAATTGAAGTAAAGAGAAACAATCTATAGTTGTACTTTACTTGAAATTTTTTATTTTATTCTCTTTTTAAAAATCCATACTTCTTTTCTAATTTTTGGAATTTGGGAAGTTCTACCAGATCATTGAATTGATCAAAATTTACAACTTTTTGTTTAAACTTTGCAGTTGTTCCTGTTTTCTTTAATTCTTTTAAGATATTCATTGTTGCAAAAGTGTTGGCAAACAATACTGAAAGCGGGTATAGAATTATTTTAAATCCTAATTTATGTAATGTCTCTGCTGAACTAATTGGAGTTGTACCTCCCTCAATCATGTTTGCAACAAGTGGTGCATTGATTGCTTTTCCAATTATTTTCATTTCTTCTAATGATCTTGGTGCTTCAATAAATACAGCATCTGCACCAGTTTTTTTATTTTGTATCCCACGTTCTATTGCAGCATCCAATCCTTCGGTTGCTCTTGCATCGGTTCTTGCAACAATTATGAAATTTTTACTTTGTCTTGCATCTACCGCAGCACCTAATTTCTCTGTGTATTCTTCTTGTGTTATGACTTCTTTTCCCTTCATATGTCCACATCTTTTTGGCCATCTTTGATCTTCTAGAAAAATTCCAGAGGCTCCAGCTGATTCTAACTCTCTAACTAATTTCCAAACACTTAATGCATTACCATAACCCGTATCTGCATCAACTATAACTGGCACTGAAACCGCACGACAAATTCTTCTTGCATTATCCAGAGTTTCTGTTGCTCCAATAAACCCATAATCTGGCATTCCAAATAATGTAGCCGAAGTCCCATACCCTGTTTGAAACATGGCTTCAAATCCTACTTTTTCCGCAATTTTTGCTCCTATTGCATCATAGACTCCTGGAATGACAAGAGGGTTATCTGCCTTTAACATGGTTTTCAAATTTTTCATGGCTTTACTTTTACGCTGAATTATTTATGATTTTAAAAATATCTAAAATAAGACAAAAATCTATTCTATCTTGATTTCTTTTCCCTTTTTGGTTGGTTTATTTTCATCTATTTTTTTTAGTTCTGATTCTAAGAATTTTCTATATCTTTGAGTTTCTTCATTTGTCATATTGGCAAAATTAGAGTTAAGAATTGAACCTATTGTAGACATCTTTTCTAACAGATCCATTGCAACAAATCTTCCAACATTGCCTAATCTGAAAAGAACATCTAATTGTTTTCTAACAATGTCATTAACTTTGTCAACATCTTCTGCAGTTTCTATTCCTTTTTTTGTAAGTTGATATTTTCCCTCTTTGTTTTCTTCAATTAGACCTTCATCAAGTAATCTTCCCAATAATGGATAGATCAAACCAGGTGAAGGTTTCCATATGCCATTACTTTGCTCAACTGCATAATCTATGATCTCTTTTCCAGTATGTGATTTCTTTTTTAGTAGTTCTAAGATGAAATATCTTGAAAATCCTCTTGGTATTGAACTTCCAACTCTCTGAAACCATTCAGAAATCATAACTAACAATATCGCTAGTGATATATAATAATTTTTTTGAATTATTAGCCTCATTACTACATATTTAACCCGCTTTCTAGGTAGTCAGTCTGACAAATGGTCGAATCTATCGAATTTGATTTGATAATATGTGGTTCTGGATTAGCAGGCCTAAGAGCCGCAATAGAGGCTGCTAGAAAGAATCCAAAAATCAAGATTGGAATAGTTTCAAAACTTCAAGTTATGCGTTCACATTCTGTATCTGCAGAAGGTGGAACAGCTGCTGTTCTTTTTGACGATGAAGGTGATACAATTGAATCTCATATTTATGATACTGTGAAAGGAAGTGATTTTCTTGCTGACCAAGATGTTGCTGAAAGACTTTGTGTGGATATGCCAAAAGAAATTTACCAAATGGATCATTGGGGAATGCCTTGGTCTAGAAGAAAAGATGGTAGAATAGGACAAAGAAATTTTGGCGGTTATAGTTTTCCAAGAGCAACTTATGCATCTGATAAAGTAGGTTTCTTTTTAATGCAAACTTTGTATGACACTTGTCAAAAATATGAAAATATAGAATACCTCAATGAATGGTTTGCAACATCTATTGTTCATGACGGAAGACGATTTATGGGAATTACAGCAATTGAACTTTCATCTGGCAATTTTTATTCCATTAAAGGAAAAGCTTTGATTATTGCAACTGGTGGAGCTGGAAGACTGTATAGTTTTTCAACATATGCATTATCTTCAACTCCTGATGGTTTGGATATGGCATTACGTGCCGGCATGGCACTCAAAGATATGGAATTTGTACAATTTCATCCAACTGGAATCTTACCTTCTGGAATACTAATCACTGAAGGTGCTAGAGGAGAAGGAGGTTATCTTCTAAATAACAAAGGTGAAAGATTTATGAAAAAATATGCTGCTGAAAAAATGGAATTAGCTCCACGTGATATTGTTTCTAGATCTATGATGACAGAAATGAATGAAGGTCGTGGATTTCAACATGAAACAGGTGTTGATTGTATGAAACTTGATTTGAGACATCTCGGTGATGAAAAAATTAAAGAAAAATTAGGAGGCATTCGAGAAATCTCTATCAAATTTTCTGGATTAGATCCTGCCCAAGAACTTCTGGATGTGAGACCTGTAGCACATTATATGATGGGTGGGATTCATACTGATGTTGATGGAGCCACCGAACTGCAGGGTGTTTGGGCTGCAGGTGAAGCAGCATGTAATAGTGTTCATGGCTCAAATCGACTAGGTGCCAATTCTACTTCTGAGTGTCTAGTTTGGGGAAAAATTACTGGTAATTTGGCAGTTGACTATATTGAAAAAGATATTCCACAAACTCCTTGGCCACACCATTTGGTTGTAGCAGAGGAAAAGAGAATTTACGATGGAATTTTCCGAGGTAATGGTGATGCTAATCCATATGAGATACGACAAGAACTAACTGATACCATGAATGATAAAGCATATGTTTTCAGAAATGAAAAAAATATGGTTGAAGGATTAAAGAAAATTCGTCAATTAAAAGTGCAAACTTGGAAACATGTTGATGACCAAGCAAAAGAATACAATACCAACTTTTCAAATGTAATGGAACTTGATTCAATGTTTAGAGTTGCAGAAATAGTTTTGATTGGAGCCATTAACAGAAAAGAATCAAGAGGTGCACATGCAAGAACAGATTATCCAAAACGTGATGATGCACACTTTTTACATCATACTTTAGCATACTATGATCCGAAAGAACCTATAATGAAAACACATCCTGTCACAATTACCAAATACCAGCCAGTGGAGAGAAAATACTAGAAATGACAAACCAAGATGAAAACAAAGAAGGTATTGGCGGAATGATTAATCCTCGAAGATATGGTATTGAAAGAGTTGCATATTTGTTAATGCGATTAAGTGGATTGGGATTACTGGCATATTTTATAGGTCATATTTACGAAACTAGTTCAATTTTAAAAGGCCAGATTGGATGGAATGCATTTCTTGCAATAACACAGACTAATGCAGGCCATGCTATTTTGGCAATAGTAATTGCAATGTGTGTTTTTCACACTGTCAATGGAATTAGAGTTATGCTTGGACATGGCGGAGTTGGTGTAGGAAAACCTGCAAGGCCTGATTATCCATATATCCCAGCATCCCAAAACATTAGGCACAAAATGGGTATCTATTCTGCTATAATACTTGCTGCAATTGCAATGATGTACGGACTCGCGGTAATGTTTGGTGAATAAAATGAGAGAAAGCATTATCATGAAAATACACTATGGAACTGCCTTAGCAGCTATAGCACTTGTAGCAGTTCACATCTTGATGCGTCTTACGCAGGGATTTGCAGAATCTTTGGAATATGACAGTGTAATTGCAAACTACAAATTTCTACCATATGCTGGCATGCTTGAAATAATCTTGATTTTATTATCTATTCATGGCTTTAATGGATTAAGAGTTATTTTGCTTGAATTAAAACAAGGTAGAACATATGAAAAAGCAGTATCATATGGTTGTGTTGCAGCAATGATCGCATTAATTGCATATGGTTCACGAACAATAATAATGGTAAATACGGGGATGACATAGATGGCACAAACACCTAGTCTAGCAGAAGAAAGCGGTTCAACACCATTTTCTTCCTCACAATCAATTACTCTACGTATTGCAAGATATAATCCCCAACATGATAGTGCCAAGTCGTTTATGGAATTTCAAGTTCCATATGAAAAGTGGACTACTGTATTGGAGGCAATTCTTGAAGTAAAGAAACATTTTGATCATTCTGTTGCAGTTCGTTATTCTTGTAGACAAGCTACATGTGGTTCATGTGGAATGATTATCAATGGTAAACCAAGACTTGCATGTTTTACAAAAATCAGCGAATTGAATTCAAATGTTATAACAGTAGAACCAATGAATAACTTTCCAATTATTCGTGATCTTGCAGTTAAGTTTGAGAGATTATTTGACACACATCATAAAATAAAACCATACCTTATTCGTGACGATACTGAGATTACAACTAACACAAAAGAATTCTTACAAACCCCAGAAGAATTGGAACAATACATCCAATTCTCTAATTGTATAAAATGCGGATTGTGTAATTCTGCATGTCCTACGATGGCAACTGATTCTTCATTTGTAGGACCTCAAGCATTAGCTCAAGCATATCGATATGTTGCTGATAGTAGAGACAAAGGAAAAGACAATAGACTAAAAATTATTGATGATTCTCACGGTATTTGGAGATGTCATTTTGCAGGTTCATGTAGTCAAGTATGCCCAAAAGGAGTAGATCCCGCTATGGGAATTCAATTACTACGAGGCTATATGTTGGGATTTAGAAGCTAAATCTTCTTTTTTGGATTAGGACTATTGTTTACTTGATTGTTAATTTGTTCTGCCATAAAGTGGTTTGAGACATTTACTTTAACATTATCAATTCCATCTACTTTCAAAAGATTATCGTGAATGTCTTGACATATTTTAAATCCAAAAACTGCAGGACAAAATGGACTAGTTAGATGTAAATCCACTTTTACATTACTGCTATTGATATCAACTTCATCAATCAATTCTAAATCTGTAATTGATGTGTTGATTTCAGGATCTACAATTTTTGATAATTCATCAAAAATTTTTACTCGAAGCTGTTTGATATCTAGACTCATGTCGGAAAAAGCGTCTATGCTATATATAACCATTCTAAAACCTTAGGTAATGTATCGTTCACGTCTTGGTACTGATTTGAGTGATATCACTTTAGATTACGTTTCATCAATAAATGATGATTCTCAAATAGCACTTTATGATATTTTGGGAAGTCAAGCTCATGCTATTATGTTATATGAAAACACAATCATTACAAAAAATGATGCAAAAAAAATTCTTTCTGCCTTAGAATCTTTGAAAAAGGAAAAATTCAGTACTTCATCTGGCGCAGAAGATATTCATGAATTAATTGAAACTCTTGTAATCAAAAAAGCAGGTATGGCAAGTGGTGGAAAAATGCACACTGCAAGATCACGAAATGATCAAGTTACTTTAGATATTCGAATGAAAATTCGTGATGATATTAACATTATTTGTAATTATTTGCTTGATACAATTGAAGCACTTGTATCTTTGGCAAAAAATCATCAAAAAACAATAATGCCTCTTTATACACATCTACAACAAGCTCAAGCAGGCTTGTTTTCACACTATCTATTGGCTCAGGCCGATGTATTGTTTAGAGATTTTGATCGTCTTTATGCTGCATTTAGTCATGTTAATCAAAGTCCTCTAGGAGCAGGACCTGTTGGCGGAACTAGCATTACAATTGATCGACATAGTACTGCAAAGATGTTGGGCTTTGATGGAATAATTGAGAATTCCCTTGATGCCACAAGTACGCGTGATTTTGTTGCTGAATATGTGGCAATGATAGCAATACTGATGACTAATCTTAGTAGAATTTCTGAAGATTTTGTAATTTGGTCTACCACTGAATTTTCCTTTATAGAATTATCTGATGAATTTACATCTCCGTCAAGCGTAATGCCACAAAAGAAAAACCCTGATATCTTAGAATTAACAAGAGGAAAAACTGCCGAGGTAATTGGAAACCTTACTGCAATTCTAACTACTATCAAAGGACTGGCTTCAGGATATGGACGTGATCTGCAGCAAATCAAATCATCTATTTGGTCCACATCCAAAATTTCGATTAGTGCATTATTGATTTTAAAATCTATTCTTCTTACATTGCATGTTAATGAAAAGGAAATGAAAAAGGCCGCTGAATCTAGTTATATTATTGCACTTGACATTGCAGAGAAATTAGTTCAAAATGGAATTCCATTTCGAACAACTCATAAAATTGTAGGAGGTTTAGTACAGATAGCACACCAATCCAACAAATCTATGAATAAACTTAGTATGAAAGAAATTTCAAAAATTGCTCAGGAAACAAAAACTAATCCAAAATTGATAATGGAAATTATTCAATCTACAACAATCACATCATCTCTAAAGGACAGAAACTCCTTTGGTTCTTCCGGATATGATGAACAGAAGAGAATGATTGAAGATCGTATGCAAAAAATCAACAACTATAGAATCAATGCAATAAAACGGGATAATGATATTTCAAAGGCATTGGATAATCTATCAAATAAAATTACTGAATTGATAAAATAGGAGCGGGTCTAGTGGGATTCGGACCCACGACAACCGGATTAAAAGTCCGGTGCGCTACCTGGCTGCGCCATAGACCCCTGACAAAAATGCTTGACGTGTATAATTTAGTCTTTTACAAAATTTTTTACTCTTACAGAAACTTTTAATCTGGCAATTTGTTTGAAACAATTTGTGCCCTTGTAGTATAGTCCGGTCTAGAATTCGACCCTGTCACGGTTGAGACGCGTGTTCAAATCCCGCCAAGGGCGCCTTTATCTTAAATTATTATTATGATTTCATTTAATCGATCTGAATCTCTTGTATTTTGATCTAATGTTAAGAATTAACAAGCAGACAATTTCTATCTACAATTGTTCTCAATTATGACAAGTTTGTCTCTTGAAAGTTAATCTTGGAAATTCCTCTTACAAGAATATTAAAATTCAGGCAATTTTAGTAAATTTTGATGTCTGAAGAGAACGAGGAATCTAAAGTAGAAACAAAATCTGAAGTTTCAACATTAGAAGCTACATCAAAAGATATAGCAAAAACTGCCGCAGAAAAAGCCGAAGCAGCAGCCAAAGCCGCAGCAGCAGTAGCTAGTGCAGAAGCTGAGGTCGAAGCAGCCTTAGCAAAAGCCGCAGCAGCCAAAGCAGTTGCCGAAGCCGCAGCAGAGGAAGAATACAAAGCAATAGCTGCCGAAGTTAAAGCCGCAACAACCAAAGCACCAGCATTTACTAATCAACGTAGAGGCGAGGAAATATTTAGAAGAGAAATGGACGAACCAGAATTTTTCTTAGCCAAAAAAGATAGATTTCCCAGACCTGTTCTTACATCAGAAGAACAAGATGAGCTTACAAGAAAAGTGGAGATTCCAACAAATAATACCCCACAATATATTCCACAACATGTACTAAGTCCAGAATTTGGTGGCATGTCTAATTATGAATCTGGTGTAGAAAAATTCTTGGAAGAAACTAAGCAAAAACTAAAGAAACTAAAAAATGATCCTAATACATCTAAAAAAGATATAATCACAACACAACAAGAACTTGAATATTTAGAATCTCTTTATGAAAATTATTACCTTGGTATGAATGTTTTCCGCACTGCAAAAGGTGGAAGGAATAAACTTAGAGAATAAATGATGATGATATGAGTGAAATTAATTTTGATGTAATTAATGCAAGAGTTACTTTTAAAAACATACCACTTCACACATTATCTAGATTTAGATTTAAAGATCTCAAAGTTGCATGTGAAACTTTTAAGAAAATCCACGGCGTTGCAGAATGTCTAATAATTCAGACTGCTAGCAGAATTGAAATATTTACAGTAAGTAATCTGGAAACAGGAGATACTCCAGATGGAAGAAGAACTGAAGGAAAATCACTTGTTTTAAATCAAATTAAAGAAACTTGGCAATCTCTATCAGAACTAGAACAAATTGACATTGATCACTTTGATCAAACTCTTGAAGTTTATAAAAGCACAGATGTCTATCTTCATCTTTTAAGATTAGCATGTGGGTTGGATTCTGTAGTTGTAGGAAAAGAAGAGATATTGAATGAGATTAAATCATCACTTTCACATGCAAAACAGATTAATGTATCTGGCAGTATTCTGAATAAATTATTTGAAAGTGTTATCAGAATTGCAACCCGTATTAGAGAAACAACTGGAATAAGTAAAGATGTCCTTTCTCTTGGGGATGTGGCTGTTAAAATTGTAGATGAAAAAGCAGGTTTGGATGCTAAGAAACGTATTTTGTTAATAGGTACAGGTGAATCTGCAGCTATGGTTGCTAAAACTCTTAATAAAAAGGGATTTGCATTTGACGTCACAAGTAAAACCTTTGAGCGCTCAACTGGGTTTTCTAAAATACTGAGTGGCAAACCTATTACATTTGAAGAAGTTTTAGCTGGATTTGACAAGTATGATATTATCTTTGTTGCTACTACTTCTGATTATTTCTTAATTACTTTTGACAGAATAAAATTGGTTATGGAAGAAAAAAAGAAAGGTACATTGATTTTAGATTTATCTGATCCAAGAACCGTTGATGAAGGAATAACTGCACTTCCAGGAATCAAATTATTATTTAGAGATCAGATTGCTGAGATATATGAAGAAAATGTGAAATCTAGGGCTGGTATAGTACCTGCTGTAGAAAAAATAATTGATAAAGAAGTTCCAATTCTTGAAGAAACAATGAAACGAATTTACATCTAATTTTTTTGGTTAGTTATTTTATCTAAATATATAATAAAGAATTAATAAATATGAATAGATCTTATTTCTTTCTAAGGATAAATTGCATTAAAGCTTCTTTTGAATAATCTATCCCATGTACATCTTCTGTATGTTTTCCAAATTCTTCGATTACTTGCTCTATTTGACCCTCAACTACAAACTCACACTCGAAACCATAATCAGCGCATTTTAGTTTAGCCATGCCTACCCTCAAATCTCTGGATATAAATATTAAAAGATAATGTCCTCTAGTAAAAATAGAATAATCCATTAATAGTTCAAAAAAAGTGTTTACGTCACATTTATTGTTATAATGCCCTATTTTCCAACTTGTTTAATTAAATTTTTTATTTTTATATATGAATTTGATCCAAGTCTATCTGAGGATATCTACAATCAAAATTTAACAGAAATACATTTATCCAAAGTAGCAAAAATTACTTTGTATGGTAGTAGAACATAAAGCAAAAATTACTTACATGCAATTACTCAAAGAAGATCTTGTTGTTATTCGTTTAATCCCAAATAATGGTATGCTCAAATATACGACAGGTCAATTTCTTACCATAGGTTTACCAATACCATCTGAACAAAAGATTGTTCGAAGAGCATATTCAATTGCATCACATCCTGAAAACCAAGATTATTTCGAATTTGTAATTAGATGGGTTAGAAAGCCTTTACCCGGTCGTGTTACAACTGAATTATTTTATGCAAATGTTGGTGATGAAGTATATTTGGGAGATCCTACAGGTAACGCTTTATTAATTGACGATAAATTACCAAACGGTCAACCTGATAATAGAAGAATTGTTTGTGTTGGCGGTGGAACTGGTCTTGCACCATTTATCGCTTTTGCTAAACATCTGCATGATACTGGAGATACAAGAGAGATTATTGTTCTTCATGGGGCAAGTTATGTTGATGAGCTAAGTTACAAAGAATTGCTGACAAACTTAGAGAGTGAGAGTCTTGAAAGAGGAAAAGATCAATGGAATTTCAAATATAGGGCAGCCATTAGTAGACCAAAAGAATTCTTTAACCGATCTTGGGCAGGTCATGTTGGTAGAGTCGAATCATTCTTCAAACCAAACAAAAATGGTGTTTCCCCTTTAGAAGAAATGGTTGGAGAAGAAATCACAACTGCAAATACCAAAGTCTACATTTGTGGATATCAGGGTACGATTGATGGAGTTATTGAATATTTGGGGCCAAAAGGATTTGTAACAAAAGAAGAAAAACGTAAAGATGGAAGTTACGAAATTAAGTACGAATCATACGGATAGCCAAAACTAGAATCATTTGTATTGTCTATTTTATTTAGAATTTAATTTTTTTCGGTATACATTAATTCATACTTGATAATTTTTATTTTTTTATTTGTGAAATAACATCATCTATGATTTTCTGATTTGCTGCTGCAATAAATGAAATTCTTGTTTTGTAACTAAGATCTGCATCAAGTGGATTCAAATCAGCATCTAAAAGTAGCCCACCTGCTTCTTTCACTATCACGTATCCTGCGGCAATATCTTGAATCCTGATTTTATCTCTTAGATCTATAAAAATATCCATTAATCCTCTTGCAAACAAGGCCATTTCTAGTGCATTTGCACCAAAATGTCTTATGTGATTGTGTTGCTCAAATATTGGTTGTAATCTCTTCATTAATTCAGCTGTTGCACCTGAAGTGTTTATTCCAATAATTTTGTAAATTGGCTCTTTATCATGAACTTTAATTTTTAACTCATTCAAATATGCCCCCTTGCCTTTTGATGCCCAATACATATCACCATTTGATAGATTTGTTATCACTCCATCTGTAATGGAACTCAATTTATCTTCCGTTGCAAATGCTAATGAACTACAGAAAAATGGAACCCCTCTTACAGCATTTGCAGAACCATCAATTGCGTCCATAATGATAAATCCTTTAGGATTTTTAGACAATTCTACTCTACCACATTCTTCTCCTAAAACAACACAATCAAAATTAATTTCTTTAAGATAATCTAGTACTGTTTTTTCAGCAATAATGTCTATATTGCGTGAAATATCTCCACCTGCACCTCTTCCAAAATCTCCTGCAGCATCATCTGTACCTGCCAAATCTTTTACATTTTTATAAATTCGTTTTGAAACATCACGAAGAATTTCAATAACTTCCATCATTTTCTTTTTTATTCTTCGTAATTTAAGTGAAAGAAATTTTCTAGTTTTGAAAGCATAAATAACAATAAAGTAGCTCTTCGTATGTGAGTGGGAAAGATCAATCTGTTGTAAGCAAAGAATCTTTGATGAGTACAAAACCTGGAAAACAAATTATGAAACAAGGATTATTCAAATCGAAAGGTTACAAATTATTTTCTCAATACAAAGAAGAAACAGAAAATGAGTTTCCAAATTTTGCAGATAGATTTGCTAGAGATCTTTTGCATGAAATCAAATCTGATCTTTCTCCAAATTCAACACAACAAGCATTTGGCAATGAAGTAGGTTCTACTGAAATCATTCTTCAGGCCTCTGAAATCAACAGTATAAAATCAAAATTAGAAAGTCCAGACGTGATTAAAGATAGAGTGCTTCGTATTTTAAATTCAAATTTTGTAAAAATGACTTTTCCTGTATTTAATGCGTTATTTGACGGAGCTTCCAATTACACTGGAAAAAAAGATCCTCAGTTAAGACAAGATATTGTGGAAGGTCATATTTTAGCAATTGATCTTAGTGAACCAATGGATAGAATTGTAGACAAAGATGAAGATTTGGAATATCTTGATGATTACAAACTAATGAATCCCTATATTTTGAAATTAGCTCGAGATAAAATTTCTAAAGGTGGTGATGAAGTTCTAAAAGAATTTGAAGAGGGATTCAAAGATGCACGAATAGGTCAATATCTTGATGAGAAATTAAAATCAAAACCAACTAAGATTACAGAAGAAGAAATGAATCTATCTTACAAAAAATATCGATCTGTGATGGGAACGGCAGGAAGAAACATGGCTTTAGCAGAAAGACCTCTTGGAGAAATTTTCTATTTGGGAATGGCAAGAGCTGCTGAAGGTGTTGGATGTGGAAATGAAATTGAAGATTCTATCAAAAATGGATTTGTGAAAATACCTTCTTGGCCATTGTATTACACTTTATTATCCAATGATGTCAAAAAAGGATTTGAAATAACATTGGAAAAAAGTAATTTGTATCTTCAAGATGCTCGTTTAGCACTTAAGTTATTGCCTGAAGAATTTTCACATACAGAGTTTTTAGAATTTTTGTTTTTGACTGTTGAACATTATAATCAATATTGGTATAATCAATTACAAAAAGCAAATAAATGGTCAGAGTTTGAATCTAAACTCCCAAAGTGATTGAATTGATGTGGTCTGAAAAATATAGGCCTCAGAATATTTCTGACATGCTTGGTAATGAAGAATCTAGATCTTCAATAATTGAATGGTTCACAAAATGGAAAAAAGGTACAAAGCCCCTTCTACTAGTTGGTCCACCTGGAATTGGAAAGACAACAATTGCATTTCTTACTGCAAAACAATTTGGATATGATCTGATTGGCCTGAATGCAAGTGATGTGAGAAGTAAATCTAGACTTAATGAAATTCTTTCGCCTGTATTAGGCAATGTCAGCATTTTGGGAATTCCTATGATTTTCATTGACGAAGTTGATGGAATTCATGGTAGAGGGGATTATGGCGGTGCAGAAGCACTAATTGAAATTTTAAAGGAGCCTACTGTACCAATTATACTTGCTGCAAATTCTGACATTTCCGATAAAATGAAAAGTATAAAAAAAATTGTTAAAACTATATCTTTCAAGCCAATTCCTCCGCGCCTTTTGAAAATATATCTTGAAAATATTTTGAAAAAAGAAAATGTAACGCTCAGTCCTGGCTCTATGATAAAAGTAATTGATAGATCACATGGTGATATTCGCTCTATGATTAATTTGACACAATCCCTTGTTACAGGATTTAATCTTCAAACAGAAATGGCATTTGAAAACATAAATGTAGAAGATGGTGTTAATGCGTTTTTTAAAGCAAATTCACTTGATGAAGCTAGAAGTGTTTTGTATTCTATGCAAATTGATCCAAAATTAAAAATCGATGCTTTTTACTCTAGTATTATTACCAGTAATTTAGATAATACTACACTAGCAAAACTCTTGGAAATTATTTCTAAAGCCGATATACTTTATGGAAAAATTATGAAAACTCAAAATTGGCGATTACTACGTTATCTCAATGAAATTCTAATTGGATTGTATCAAAATGATGAGCGAATAAGATACGCACAATACAACCTTTCATGGTCACTTTTAAATCGTATTAGGTGGGATGGAAAAAAAATCAAAGCATTGTCTTCTATTATGGCAAAAAATTTACATATATCATCAAGTACGTTTGTTACAATATGTTTTCCATACGTATTATTTTGTATAAAAAATAAAAAATTAAAATTAGAATTGGATACTTTTGATGATGTTCTTGAAAAGGAGATTGAATCAATTCGATGAGCTGGAGAAAAATTCCAATGAAGTTTTCAGGTACTTGTATTGTTTGTAATGAAAAAATTGAAGTAAATGAAATTGGATTGTGGGCAAAAGGATTAGGAGTGAAACATGAAAAATGTGCTCAAATAAATGAACTTCAGTGTATCGTTTGTAGAGGATTAGCTGGATGCTCACAATGTGAATTTCAATATACTTGTGATATTCAGAGAGTTTCTCAGTTATGTATATGCAAAAAATGTAGTGAAGAGAAAAACTCTTTTGATTCTTATCAAAAATCTGTAAAAAAGAGTTTTCTGTTCTTGAATCTTAATTCATACATTAACGGTTATTCAAAACCATCAGGTTTGAATGAATGTCTTTAGAATAATACATCATGTTCTAATGAATTCTAAAAAAATCAAACTAAATTAATATAGGAAGATTTCTTTTCTACAATATCTATGCATTTCGAGAAAATTGAGGAGTATTCTAAGAGAAATAAAATATCATTACAAGGTGGAGGACAAGATAAAATTAAAGATCAGCATGATAAAGGTAAATTAACAGCTCGCGAGAGAATTGATCTTTTATTAGATGCTGGTACTTTTACTGAAATTGATCCACTAATAACTCATCATTATCATGAATATGATATGCAGAAGAAAAAATTCTACACCGATGGTGTTGTTGGTGGTTATGGAACAATAAATGGTAGACAAATCTTTGTCTTTGCTTATGATTTTACTGTACTTGGTGGTACACTAAGTCAAATGGGAGCTAAAAAAATTACAAAATTGATGGATCATGCAGTCAAAACAGGTTGTCCTATAATTGGAATAATGGATTCAGGAGGAGCAAGAATTCAAGAAGGAATTATGAGCCTTGATGGGTTTGCTGATATTTTTTATCATAATCAATTAGCTTCTGGTGTTATTCCACAAATCACTGCAAGTATTGGTCCATCTGCTGGAGGTTCTGTATATTCTCCTGCAATGACTGATTTTGTTATTATGGTTGACAAAGCAGGAACTATGTTTGTAACTGGACCTGATGTAGTAAAGACTGTTGTAGGAGAAGAAATTTCATTTGATGACTTGGGTGGTGCAATGACACATGGAATAAAAAGTGGTGTTGCACATTTCGTTGTAAAGAACGAATACGAATGTATGGATTATATTAAAAAATTAATCTCTTTTCTTCCACAAAATAATACCGAAGAGCCACTAAAAATAAAAACTGATGACGATCCAAACAGACTCGATCATAATATAATCAATATAATTCCTGATAACCCTTTACAGCCATATGACATGAAGGAAATCATTCGATCTGTTGTTGATAATCATGAATTCTTTGAGATTCATGAATTGTTTGCACCAAACGTTGTTGTTGGTTATAGTAGATTAAATGGTAAAGTTGTTGGTATTGTAGCTAATCAACCATTACATCTTGCTGGTGCACTTGATATTGACTCATCAAACAAAGCAGCTAGATTCATCAGATTTTGTGATGCATTCAATATTCCAATTATTACATTTGTAGATACTCCTGGTTACATGCCAGGTTCTAATCAAGAGCATAATGGTATCATTAGACATGGTAGCAAACTTCTCTACGCTTATTGTGAGGCCACTGTTCCTAGAATTACACTTGTAATAGGAAAAGCATATGGTGGTGCATACATAGCCATGGGAAGTAAAAATCTAAGAACAGATGTAAATTATGCATGGCCAACTGCACGATGTGCTGTATTAGGTGCTGAAGCAGCTGTAAAAATTATGTACAGAAAGGAACTATCTAATGCTGATGATCCTGAAGCCCTTAAAAAACAACTAATCAGTGAATTCTCAGAAAAATTTGAAAATCCTTACGTTGCAGCATCTCATGGTACTATCGATAATGTAATTGATCCAGCTGAAACAAGACCTATGCTAATCAAAGCATTAGAGATGCTTGCAAACAAAAGAGAAAAGCAACTTCCAAGAAAACATGGAAATATCAATCTATGATTAAACATGATTGAAAAAGTTCTTATCGCAAATAGAGGAGAAATTGCTCTACGTGTAATTAAAACATGTAACGCACTTGGAATCAAAACTGTAGCAGTGTACTCTGATGAAGATTACAATTCTTTACACGTCAAACAAGCTACAGAAGCATATCATATCGGTGAGGCTTCTCCTGCAAAATCTTATTTGAATCAAGAAAAAATTATTGAGATAATATTATCTTCTGGTGCAGATGCCATACATCCCGGCTATGGCTTTCTTTCAGAAAATTCTGACTTTGCAAGTAAATGTGAAAAAAATAAAATAAATTTTATTGGTCCATCTGCTGTATCTATGGATCTTTGTGGTGATAAAATGCAATGTAAATCTGCTATGTTAAAAGCAAAAGTCCCAACTGTTCCAGGAAGCCCCGGTCTTGTAAAAGATGTCGAAGAGGCATTAAAAATTGCAAATGACATTTCATACCCCGTACTATTAAAATCCGTTTTCGGTGGTGGTGGTCGTGGAATCAGATTAGTAAATAATGATAAAGAATTACGGGAAGGTTTTGAAACAGTTACAAGCGAATCAATTTCTGCAGTTGGGAAATCTGCAATAATAGTTGAAAAATTTCTTCAAAAAACTAGACATATTGAATATCAAATGGCAAGAGACAAACATGGTAACGCTGTTCATATATTTGAAAGAGAATGTTCAATTCAAAGACGTAATCAAAAACTTATTGAACAAACACCTTCACCTATAGTTGATCAAGAAACAAGAGATAGAATTGGTGAATTAGTTGTTAAAGCAGCTAAGGCAGTTGATTATACTAATCTTGGTACTGCAGAATTTCTTAGAGCAGATAATGGTGAATTCTATTTTATAGAAATCAATGCTAGATTACAAGTAGAACATCCAATTACTGAATTTGTATCTGGCTTAGATCTTGTTAAACTACAAATAGATATTGCAAATGGCGAACCACTTCCATTCAAACAAAAAGATCTCAAAATGAATGGCTATGCAATTGAATGTAGAATAAATGCAGAAGATACATTCTTAGATTTTGCCCCTTCTACCGGTCCTGTGTCTGATGTGACTATTCCGTCAGGACCAAGTGTTAGATGTGATACATATCTCTATTCTGGTTGTACTGTGTCTCCATTTTATGATTCTTTGATGGCTAAACTTTGCACATGGGGTCAAACATTTGAAGAATCAAGAACCAGAATGTTAAACGCATTAAATGATTTTTACATTCAAGGTGTTGAGACATCAATACCACTTTATAAAACAATTCTTAACACCGATGAATACAAAAATGGAACTCTTTCTACAGACTTTCTAAACCGATATAAAATTATTGATAGATTAAAAGAAGATTTGAAAACAGAAAAAATTGAAAAAAGTGAGGCTGCTTTAGCAGCTGCCATTATTTACTCTGAATATTTTAAGAGTAGAGTGCAAAATTCTACTTCTAATAATTCTACTTGGAAAAATAAACTAAATTGATGATAAATGGATTATAAAATAAAAGATATTGAACAAATATTTGATGGTGAAATCGCTGAAAATCTTGGTAACAATGAGTATGTGATTAAAATCAATACCGTTAAGCATCAAATAAAAATTCTAAAAATGGATTCAAAAGGAATTGAATTTGTCCTAGATCAAAAATATCATAGAGCAAGATATCTTGAAAATTCAACAAATGAAATGAATCTCATTATTGATAATGTACCAATTACTCTTAACATGCATACTGATCTTGATAAAATTGTCTTCAAAAATTCTGGAGGTGCTAGTTCTTCTAATACTCAACTAACATTAAAAAGTCAAATTCCTGGTAAGGTTGTTTCTATTGCTGTTCAAGAAGGTGATTCTGTAAAACAAGGAGATGTTATTTGCACTTTAGAATCTATGAAAATGCAAGTTGCTGTTAAATCTCACAAAAACGGTTCTATTAAATCCATCAAAATCAAAGTGGGTGGAACAGTAGCTAAAAACGATATTGTTGTAGAAATAGAATAAACAATTATCTTCCTTATTTTAGAAATTTTTTAATTTCTTCATAATCCGGTTCATTTAATGGACTCTCAGATACCCACTTGTATCCAATTTTTCCATTTTCCATTATTATAAACACAGAACGTTTTGCAGCATTGTAATCTTTGATGTGTAGTAGATGTGGCATTAAAACATCGTAATCACGAATTGTTTTACTATTGTAATCTGCCAGTATTGGAAAATTTAAGTTGTTTTTTTGTGCAAATGCTTTGTTAGCAAATGGTCCGTCATTACTTATCGCAACGACTTGGGCACCGAGATTTGATATCTCACTCCAAGAGTCTCTAAACTTACACAACTCATTTTCACAAACTGGAGAGCTTGCAGCAACAAAGAATGACAGTATGATTTTCCCTCCCTTGAATTCGTCCAAAGTCCTCATCTTGAGATCTATGTCTGGAAGTTCAAAGTTTGGAGCAATATCTCCAATATTTAATGACATGATCGCATTTGTGATTATCCTATTAAGTACTTTTCAAAAACTGCTTTTCTAAAATTTACATTAAAAAAGTGCATACCTTTTTATAGAAAAACTTGGGTTCAAAGCTAAATTGGTCGGGGAATTAGCGGGCAATTATAGTACTGTAGTGTTAATGTTTGGATTTGCAGTAGTAGCAATGGCTCCTGCACTTTTAATTTCTAGAATGATTTCTCCTAGAAAAAGAAGTAATCCCGTTAAATTTTTGCCAATGGAATGTGGTCAAGTCCCATCAGGTGAAGGACGAACTCACTTTATGATGCAGTATTATGCTTACATTTTGATGTTCGTTGTTTTTGATGTCATGGCAATTTTCTTATATGCATGGGGAAGTGCACTTTTAGAACTCCCAAAATCTGCCACTTTGCCAATTATTGGTTTCTTAGCAATTATGTTTGCAGCGATGGCTTTTGCATTACATCAGTCAGGGAGACGAAACATATGGTAGTTTTTTATATAAATAAAAATTATGAAAATGAGGGATTATATTGCTAAAAGATCTGATAACACCACAAAATGCAAATGTGTTTGTTGGAAAGTTAGGTGATATTTTAGAGCAAGCAATTGATAAACCATTGGGGTATGCAATCAATTGGGGTAGAATATGGTCCCTTTGGCCTGTACATATTGAAACAGCATGTTGTAGTGTAGAATTTGGAGCAGCATCTAGTCCAAGATATGATGTTGAAAGATTTGGTATCATTGAGGCATTTGGTTCACTTAGACAATGTGATTTAATTGTAGTTCAGGGAACTATCACAAGAAAAATGGCACCTCGTCTCCGTTTAGTTTATGATCAAATGCCAGAACCAAAATATGTCATTGCAATGGGAGCATGTGCAATTACTGGTGGATTGTATTTTGATTCATACAACGTACTTCCAGGTATTGATGGAGTTCTACCCGTAGATATCTATGTTCCAGGTTGTCCACCTAGACCTGAAACTCTTATTCAAGGATGTATGTTATTACAAGAAAAAATCAAGAGAATGAAGGCTAGGAAGTTTGTATAATGAGTTCTGATTCTGATAATGAACCAATTGAAACTACATCCGATGTAACACCTGCATCTACTAAAGCAAGTCCTCCATCAGAGAAAGAAATTGAATTACCAAAATTTGAAAAAGGACTTGCAGATAAAATTGTTGAAAAATTTGATACTAGAATTAAAGTAGCATTTGTAAAACCAGATAGAGTTAGGATTAATGTTGGTAGGGATGATATTAAAGAAGTAGCTGAATTTCTAAGAGATGTTCTAAATTTTGATCATGCTGAATCTGTGTCAGGTGTAGACTATCCTCAGGACAAAGAAATTGAAGTGGTTTATCATTTAGGTTCCTACACTGATTCTTCACTATCAAGACAAATTCTTGTATTGGCAACAAGAGCACAAAGAGAAGAAAATCCAATTCCTGGAAACGATGCAACAAAACTTCCTAGTCTTCGAGAAATATTTTATAGTGTAGAATTTCATGAACGAGAGATTTTTGAAATGTTTGGTGTTTACTTTCAAGGTCATCCCGATAATCGAAGATTACTTTTGCCAGAAGATTGGGCAGATTTACCACCGCTAAGAAAGGATTTTGCAATTAAAGGAAGATAGAGATGAATAACGAATTACCACCGGGACTTGCACTTCAGAAAGTAGATGAGAGAATTATGACTCTCAATGTTGGACCACAACATCCCGGTTCTGGTCATATGAGAATTATTGTACAAATTGATGGTGACTATATTGTTGCATGTGATCCTGATCCTGGCTATGTTCACCGCGGTGAGGAAAAGATGGCTGAATACAGAAATTACATTACAAACATTCCACATTTAGAAAGACCAGTGATTCATGATTCTTGCAATATTTTGTATCCGTATGTTTTAGGGGTTGAAGAACTTCTTGGTATTGAAGTACCAGAACGAGCAAAATACATTCGAGTTATTGCATCTGAATTGAATAGATGTGTTTACACAATGTATTGGCTTGCAATCTATGGTATATTCTTAGGTCACTCTACAATGTTTATGTGGCCAGCAGGTGATCGTGAATTACTAATTGATCTATTAGAAAAAATGACAGGAGCTAGAGTTACTCATGCTCATTTTGTACCAGGTGGTATAAGAAATGATTTGCCACCAAACTTTGAAGATGTTTGTTTAAGACAAGTAAATTATTTTGAAAAACGAATCAAAGAATATGCAGCAATTTTCTATGATAATCCAATCTTAATTGCTAGAACTGCTAATACTGGTGTTTTATCACGTCAAGATGCAATTCGATTAGGTACGACTGGTTCTGTTCTTCGTGCTAGCGGTGTTGATTATGATCTTAGAAAGAAGGAACCATATGATGTCTATGATGAATTAGATGTTCACAGTAATGTAATGAATGAGGGAGATTCTTACGCAAGATCAAAAATTCCATGGCTTGACATGTTGGAAAGCTGTAACATAATTAGACAAGCATTACAAAAAATGCCAAAGTCTGGTTCTGTTAGAGTTAAACTAAAACCAAATCCAAAAGGAAAAGGATTTGATTCAGTATACAAGCGTGTAGAATCGGGTAGAGGTTCATTGGGTTGCTATATTGTCTCTGATGGAAAACCTGAACCTTATCGATTAAAACTAAGTGTTGGTTCATTTAGAAACTTAATTGCATTACCATATCTTCTCAAAGGGGAAAAACTCGGAAACATGCCGGCTGTATATTGGAGTCTTAATTATTGGCCGGTGGAGGCAGATAGATAAATGTCTGTCATTGCACCCAATTTCAAATTTAGCGAATTTGTAAAATCTATTTTAGATAATGTATTTTGGATACTTCTTATCTTTGTATTAATAGGTCTCCCAGCTGTTTTTATAATTTTATTCTATATTGAAATGCCTGTAATTAACGGTGAATTACTTACACCGTTTCTTGCATTGACATGGTTAGCAGATCCTTCTAGAACTCTTCCAATCTTGAAAGCTTTCATGACTACTGATTTGTTTAAAATTGCTGCTTTCCCTGGATTTGGATTTGCAGCATTAATTGCAGCTGGAACAATCTTTATAGAAAGAAAAATGTTGGCAAAATTACAACTTAGAGTAGGTCCTTTTTACTGTGGAAAATTTGAAGGAATCTTACAATTAATGGGGGATGGACTAAAGCTACTCTCAAAAGAAATTATTATTCCTGCAAAAGCTGACAAACCAATTTTCTGGGCGGCTCCAATAATATTTGTCGCAACAGCAGCAGCATTTGTCGCATTAATTCCAGTTGCACCAGGGTGGGTAGTTGCAGATGTCGATGTTGGATTGTTAGCAGTCTTTGCAATTATTGGATTCTTTCCAATCATAACTATTCTTTCTGCATGGTCTTCGAATAGTAAATTCCCATTCATTGGTGGAATAAGAGCGTTACATCAAATGGTGTCTTTTGAAATTCCATTGATTCTTTCGTTATTGGGGGTAGTGATTCTTACAGGGACTCTGAATCTTTCTGAAATTGTTGCCAGTCAATCTAATTTTCCATGGATTATATTTTTACCAATTGGTGCAATTATTTTCTTTATTACGATATTGGCAGAATTAGAAAGAATTCCATTTGATTTACCAGAAGCAGAAAGTGAAATTGTTGCTGGTTGGTTAACTGAATTTTCTGGAATGATTTACGGTCTTGTTCAATTAGGAACATACTTGAAACTTTATGCATTTGCAGCATTGTTTGTTGTTTTATTCCTTGGTGGTTGGTCTGGACCAATGATTTGGCCTCCTTTCCCTGAAGAAATTATCACTGATGGAATAGTAATGGGTCCAATCACTGCTAAAATTCCCGGATTGCCAGTATTTTCACAAGAGATGCTAAACGGCGTTTTGTGGTTTGTACTAAAAACAGTAGGAGTAATCTTTTTCATTTTATTACCACGAGGAGTTTTCCCAAGAATCAGAATTGATATGTTATTGAGTCTTGGTTGGTACAAACTAATTGGACTTGCATTCGTTAACATCTTTATAGCACTCGGTTTGTTGTACGCTGGAGTCTTGGGACCTGGAGGAATATTGTAATGAATACAGCTACTGGTATTATCAAGGCATTAAATTCAGGAATTAAGCATTTAGCCATTAAACGATTTACATTACGATATCCTGAAGAGAAACTAAAGTTTGTTGGTGATGGTTATCAATTTGATCCTTCCACAGGTGTCGGAATTGCAGGTTATAAAGGCCGTCATATGTTATTTCATGATCATTGTACTGGCTGTCAGCTGTGTTCCATTGCATGTGAGGGAGTAGCAGAAGCAATTGCCATGGTAAAAGTTCCAGAAGAATACAAACATAATAAAAAAGCTATCATGCCACAAATTGATTATGGCAAATGTGTATTTTGTGGATTATGTGTTGATGCATGTCCATTTTATGCATTGTACATGACGAATGACTATGAACTTTCTTCATTTAGCAAGGAAGGTTTGATTTACACACCAGCCCAACTTCAAGTAAAACCATTTGTTTCTCAAGATTCTGAAATAAAAATTACTGATCGAGGTGCAACACATGGCTGATGCTATATTTCTTGCATTATCTGTAATTACAATTGGCTCTGCAATAGCTGCACTAGAATTAAGATCTTTAATTTATGGTTCGATTGCTTTGATGGGAACTCTTGGTGGAATTGCTGGATTCTTTTTACTTTTGGATTCACCATTTGTTGCAATGTTCCAACTAGCAGTCTACGTAGGTTCTATTGCAGTTTTAATTTTGTTTACCGTTATGCTAGTGAAAAGAGAACTTATTTTCAAGAAAGTTGAAGATAAAAGAAGAAAATTTGTTGGCATTGCACTTATGCTAGTTTTTATGGTTGCATTAGGTTCAATTATAATGAATTCTGGTATCAAAACAATAACTACTGATGAACCGGCAGTTGATTTTAGAAATATTGGTGCAGACTTTCTAACATATTATTGGCCAGCTTTGATTTTAATGGCACTAATCTTAACAGGTTCAGTTACCGGTGCACTGATTTTAGCAAGAAGAGAGGATGTAGAAAATGAGCAACGAACTGATTGATTTTGTTCTAGTATCTGTTGCCCTTTTGGGTATTGGAATTTATGGTTTGTCTGTAAAGAGAAATGCCATTCGAATGTTATTTGCAGTTGAAATAATTATCAACGCAGCAAATCTTAACTTGGTTGCATTTGGAAGATTCTTACCACATAGTGGTGGTCAAACATTAGCATTATTTTCAATTGCAATCGCTGCAGCTGAAGTTGCAGTTGGACTTTCATTAATTATTGTAGCATATCGTATGTATCAGAATATTGACATTGCAGACTTTAGGAGCTTGAAAGGATAATGGAATATGCACTTTTACAGGCAGTTTTCTTGCCTTTACTATTATCTCCAATTGCATACATAATTGGAAGAAAAATAGGTCCTACACCTGCAATGTGGTTTACCTTTGGCATTCTGCTTTATGCTACTGTATTGATTATTCTATCTACATTAAGTGGTACTACCGAAGAACATTATCCGTGGACAGAACAGTTCGGTGAATTTGGTTTCCTATTGGATGGTTTAGCATCTCCATTTGCTATTATGATTTACGTACTAAGTACAATTTTGGTACTTTATTCAAAACCCTACATGATTCACAGATTTCATGAACAATACGAGGAAGAACAACACGAAATTACATCAACTAGCGGTAATTCAACAATAATTGAATCCTCTTCTCTTTCAAACTATGTTAATGCCAAGTCTGGACTTTACTTTGCTCTTTATCTTGTCTTTGCAATGGGAATGCTTGGTACTGTACTGTCTACCAACTTAATTGAATTCTATGTATTCTTTGAGATAATGTTGATTCCTGGTTTCTTTTTAGTTGCTCTATGGGGTGCTGGTCCAAGAAGAAAAATCGGTTTAATGTTCTTGTTTTGGACTCATGCAGGTGCCGTTGTTTTACTATTAGGATTTTTAATGATTGGCCTTACAATTGGAAGTTTTGACTTTGCAGATATTCAAGAATCAGAAATTCCACAAAATATTCTGATGTTTTCAGCTATTGCAATTTCAATTGGACTTGGAGTCAAACTTGCAGTATTCATGTTCCACATATGGCTTCCATGGGTTCACGGTTCCGCACCAACTCCAATTAGTGCATTATTATCCCCTGCAATGATTGGCATTGGTGCTTATGGTATTTTCAGATTAATTGTGGAATTTTTACCAAACACATTTGCCGACCTTTCAATTTGGTTCCACATTTGGGGTCTTGTTACAATGATTTACGGTGGTGCGATGGCATTAATGCAAGATGATATCAAACGATTACTTGCATATTCTAGTATCAGTCAAATGGGTTACATTCTATTTGGAATTGGCTCCATGTCTGTTCTTGGGTTATCTGGCGCTGAGATGATGTATGTCACACATGCACTTGGTAAAGGCATCCTCTTCATGATGGCTGGAATTATAATTGTTAAAGTTGGTACTAGAAATATTTCTCAGCTAGGTGGGTTAGCTGGTAAGATGCCAATAACTGCTGTTTGTGCAGTGATTGGTGCATTGACAATTATGGGAGTGCCACCAACTAGCGGCTTTATGGGTGAATGGACTCTATTTTATGGAGCATTAGAAACTGCTATTGAAGATGGTTCTACCGTTAGAGCCGTCACATTTGGTTTAGGTCTTGTTGCAACTGCGTTAACAATGTCTTACATTCTTTGGATGCTAAAACGTGTCTTCTTTGGAAAACTACCAGAACATCTTGATAATGTTAAAGAAGGAAGTTGGTATATGACTGCACCAATGATGGTACTTGCAGGATTTACAATAGTTCTAGGAATTTATCCTGACATATTCTTTAATCAAATAATTCCATACATGAATGGAGTACTGGGGGTTTAGTTTATGGCAACTGAAGTGTTAGGTTTACCATTTGATGTAGGTGCTGCAAGTGCTTGGTTAGTTTGGATACTGCCTTTTATTGCTGCATTGATAATACCGGGAATTGGAAAAATATCAAAACACGCAACTGGATATGCAGCAGTTGGATTTGCTTTGATGAGTGCACTTTCTGCAGCATCTCTATTACCAATGGCATTGGAAGCACATGAAATTCATGATCAAATATCTTGGATTGATTCTATTGGTTTGAAAGCAGGTGTATTAGCTGATCCACTTTCAATAATTATGGCAAATGTAGTTGGATGGATTTCATTTCTCATTATGATTTACAGTACAGGATACATGAAAGGTGATAAATCAATCACAAGATTTTGGTTCTGGATGTTGTTCTTTATTGGTTCAATGCAATTAATTGTATTATCTGATAATTTGTTACAAGTATTCTTTGGCTGGGAAGGTGTAGGACTTGCATCTTATGCATTGATCAGCTTTTGGTATCGTGATAAAAAGAAAGATCATGTTGGTACTGAAGGACGAACTGTTCTTGGTCTTTTAGATTATTACTCACCAACTCATGCTGGTATGAAAGCTTTCATCATGACCAAAGTTGGTGATGTTATGATGATTGCAGGTATGCTTTTGATATTTTTATTTGCCGGAACATTTGGATTTAGAGAATTAATGCATGATACAACTTGGGCAACAGCAATGTCTGCACAAGGTCTCTTAGTACCTGCATTCATTTTATTATTTGGTGGCGCTGTTGGCAAATCTGCACAATTCCCACTAAATGAATGGCTCTTAGAGGCAATGACTGGTCCAACAGCAGTTTCTGCTTTAATTCATGCTGCAACAATGGTAAAAGCAGGTGTTTTCCTAGTTATGAGACTGGCACCGTTGGTTTTTGCTTTAAGCGCTGCTGGAATTCTAGCAGATCAATTCTTTGAAGTAATTCTTCTCGTTGGTGCTACCACTGCCCTTCTCTTAGGACTTCAGGGTATGGTTAATTCTGAAATTAAAAAAGTACTTGCATACTCTACTGGTTCTCAGATTGGTTATATGATGATGGTCCTAGGTATTGCTGGATTATCACAACAATTTGTTAACGGATATACCGCAGGTTTCTTTCATCTAATTTCACATGCAATGTTTAAGGCATCATTGTTCATGGCTGCAGGTTCATTACTGCATGTTGTTGGTTCAAGATTCATGACTGATATGGGTGGATTACGCAAAAACATGAAAAAGACTTATGTGTTTATGTGGGCTGCAGGTCTTGGATTAATGGGTGCACCGTTTATCACAACTGGTTTCTGGAGTAAGGATTCTATCTTTGGTGCAATTTATACATCAGGACATGAATGGACCATACCAATATTTGCAATTGCTGTATTGACTGCAATATTAACTGCATTTTACACAACTCGAATGCTTGGGCTGGTCTTCTATGGTTCAAAGAGTAAACATATTCAAAAAATGGAAGAAGAGGGACATCATATTCATGAAGCATCATTATCTATGTGGGTACCATATGGAATTCTTGCAGTACTAACAATTGCCATTGGTCTAGTTGGCTTATCGTTTGAAGGCGGACTACATGAATTATTTACAGATTATCTTGAGGAATCATTTGGAATCCATTCTGTACATAACGAAATTGAAAATTCAATATTGCCTGGATTCTTAGATGGAATTAATCCAGTTGCACTCGCTGCATCATTATCTGCTTTTGCGATTGGAACTGGATTAGGATATGTGTTCTATATTGGCAGATGGGTTGATCCTGTTAAATTTGTAAATTCCAATATTTTCTTTTCTGCTATTCATAAAGTTATTCTAAATCGATTTTATCTTAATGCAATTGTCTATTGGTGCTTTGTTGTAGCTCCCTTATGGCTTTCAAGAGGAGTATTCAGATATTTTGAAAAGACTGTTATTGATTATGGAATGAATAATGGATTACAAAAAGCAGTTGGTTGGAGTGCCAAAGTAGTTCAAGGAACTCAAACTGGTGTAACCCAGTCTTATCTATTTGTATTTGGGGCAGGATTGTTATTTGTAGTCCTGATATTGTTGATATAGGAGATAATGTGAGATGCTAGAAATCAGTTCAACTCCATTGGTAATAATTGCAATACTTGGTACAGTAGGAGTTTTGTTACCTATAATCAGCATTGCCAGAAAAGAAAAAGGTTCAAACTCATTTTATGCAGTTATTGCATTTGCTGCATTGATTGCATCAATTGGATATGTTGCATATCAATTCCTTGCTGATAATATTCTTCCGTCTGCTCTGTTTTCTGAAGATGTACTTGTAGATGACGCATTTGGTGGATTCTTTGCAATCGCGATGCTAATTGTTGCAATCTTCACTACAGTTGGCTCCTTTAATTACATGCGAAAAAAGAACTATCCTGCTGTTTACTATTCCTTAATACTTCTTTCAACAATCGGTATGGTGTTAGTAGCATATTCTACTGACCTGGTGATGTTATTTGTTGCATGGGAGCTCATGAGCATTCCAACATACGTTCTTGTTGGATTTATGAAAAAGAATCCAAGCTCAAATGAAGCTGCACTAAAGTATTTCTTGTTTGGTGCATTATCATCTGCAATTATTGTTTATGGAATTTCATTATCCTATGGATTAACTGGTTCAACAAATATTGGTGAAGTTATTCAGGGTTATTCTACTCTTGATCCTTCGTTATTACCGTTAGCATTGTTATCTGTTGGAATGTTTATTGCCGGATTTGGATTTAAAATGGGACTGGTGCCTTTCCATCAATGGTTGCCTGACACTTATGAAGGTGCACCTCCAACAATTACCACTTTACTTGCAGCTGGAACAAAGAAAGCAGGATTTGCAGCGACAATTCGAATAGTTGTTTTAGGAATGGTTGTACTTAATCTTGATTGGACTTTAGCTCTTGGTATAATCGCTGTGATGACGATGACCATTGGTAACATCGCTGCAATCATGCAAAAGAATCTTGCAAGGATGTTAGCATATTCTAGTATTGCTCATGCAGGCTACATTTTGATTGGACTTGCAGTAGCTCCATACAGCTCTCTTGGTTTACAAGGTTCTCTATACCAAATATTGAATCACGCAGTAATGAAAGGTGCTGCATTCATAGCAGTTACAGGAATAGTAACCACGCTTGCAGTAACTAACATCGATAAACTCAAAGGACTTGGTAGAAGAATGCCTATTACATCACTTGGATTGGTAATCTCATTATTTGCTCTAGCTGGTGTACCTCCACTTGCTGGATTTTGGAGTAAAATAATGTTATTTGGTGGTGCATTGGATGCTGGTTCAACTATATGGTGGGCACCGTGGCTTGCAATAGCTGGAGTTCTAAACAGTGCTTTATCATTAGCTTACTATGGTTGGATCACAAGAAAAATGTACTTTGAAGGAGAAACTGAAAAAAGAATATCTGAACCAAAGTCTGTAATTGCAATCATGATATTTTCAATAGTTTTCTTGGTAGGATTCGGTGTATATCCAGATCCAATTATTAAATTTGTAGAACTCGCTGCACCAACGCTTAGCTTAGGTATTATGCCTTAAACGTTGTAAATTTTATAAGATTATCCAAATTCATTTTTGCATCATTATCTGAAATTTTTCTTAAACTTGTTATGGCCTTGTCAGAATATTTTTTTAGAAGTTCTTCCATTTTATTGAAAACATCTCTTGGATCAGAACTTTTCTTGATTAATAAATTAAATAATTTATCTTCATTCTTCCAGTCTAACAAATCATCTCTTATTTGATATGCAATTCCTATATTTTTTCCATATTCTGTTAGTGCTTCTATTTCTTCCTCACTACCATTTGCAATAATTGCACCTATTCTTGCTGCCACTTCAAATGCAGTGGCAGTTTTATATTCAATTACTTTGAGATAATCATCAAAAGTAACATCTTCACTTGTTTCTAATCTGCTTTCTATCATTTCTCCTTCACTCATCAGCATTGCTGTTGTTGCCAAATCCTTTGTTATTCTTGCATTGTCTAATCTTGAAGAAATTGCAAGAATTAACCCTAAAACAAAATCTCCTGTTAGTACACTTGTGTTGTATCCATATTTGATATGAAATGGTTCTTTTTGTCTTCGCATTGTTTCGTTATCTATAATGTCGTCATGTATGATAGATTCCATATGTAAAAATTCTACAGCACATGACGCTGCTAATGTATTATCATCAATTTTTCCTACACTTTCGGCAGCCAAAACTAAGATTATTGGTCTAATTCGTTTTCCACCCTCCAAGGAATATTTTAGTGGTTCAATGAATTCTGATTCTGAATATAGTGATAATTCTCTATCTAATGCCTGGTTGATTTTATCGATATACTTACTATATGTTTCAAGTAAAGGATTAATCTCGATATTTTTCCTGTCCAAGATTGGGCCTATTCAAAAAACTTTCTCATTAGTAATTAAATCTTGGTGCTCCAGCCGGGATTTTCATCGTTAGATTTTGAACCCGGGATCACTGCCTTGAAAGGGCAGTATGCTTGACCGGTCTACACCACTGGAACCCAACAAAATTGGGTAATTTGTCCATAAAATCTTTTGTAAACCACACAAAGATTTTTTATTGGTAAATTAGAAGATGTGATATGAATCTAATAAAACGAATTGATGAAATGATTGAAGAAAGAAGTTTACTAAAACACCCATTCTATCAAATGTGGTCTGATGGAAAATTAACTCTTGATTCATTATCTGGTTATTCTAAAGAATACTTTCAACTCGTTAAGGCAGTCCCATCATTTATGACTCCTATTATAGAAAAGGCTCCCAATTCTGTTATTAGTGAATTAATTGATAACCAACAAGAGGAATCTATTCACATAAAATCATGGATTAAATTTGCAGGAGAACTAGGAGTTTCTGAACATGAATTAATTCACTATGAAGGATTAGAAAAGACTAGGAAATCTGTTTTGGAATTATCTGAATTAATGAATACCTATGAAGGTGGGACATGTGCAATGTATGCTTTTGAAAAAGAAATTCCTAAAATTAGCCAAACAAAACTTGATGGCTTAGCAAAATTCTATGGGATATCTAATGAAGAGGCTACGGAATACTTTAAACTTCATACAGAAGCTGATATTCGTCATGCTGCATCTTGGAGAAATATTCTTGAAAAAACATCAACTGATTCAGATAATTTGATCCATATCGCAGACAAATCTATATCTGCACAAAATCTGTTGCTTGATAGTTGTTATGAAGAATATTGTTGAGCTCATAACATTTTATACTGAAGGCAAAATCCATCTGCTTAGGGCCCATAACTCAGCTTGGTAGAGTACCCGGCTCATAACCGGGGAGTCAAGGGATCGAAGCCCTTTGGGCCCATATTATTTCCATTAGTTTTAAAATGAGCACAAACAAAATTTACTGGCTGCGATGAAGAATCAGAGTTATATCTGAACGATGATTGAAAGGCATTTGTCTGAGCTGCCAAAAATTACTTGCTAATCTGTTTTCTTACTTTTTCTAAAGTATCGTCATCAACAAGTTTTTGTTCGTGTAATACTTGTGTGATTTGTATTATATTGGTGATAGAATGTAATTTAACTCCTAATTCTTTTAGTGCTTCATCTGCACCCTCCATTCTATTGACAATTACATATGCATCTTCTATTGTTATGTTTACTTCTTTTAGTGATTTTATTGCATTTACAACTGAACCTCCAGTTGTTGCAACATCATCTATCATTACAACCTTCATTCCTTCCTGAATTTGCCCTTCGACTGATTTTGAAGTTCCATATTCTTTGGGGTTGCTTCTTACATAGATTAATGGCTTAACTGTTTCAATTGCCAATGCTGATGCAATAACCAAACCTCCAGTAGGAACTGATACTAAAGAATCAAAACTATCCAATCCCACACTTTCTGCAATATTGTTTTGCAGATATTTTATCATAGTTCTAAATTGATGAGGGTAACTAGGAACTAGTCTCAAATCAACATAGTATGAACTTTTTTTGCCACTAGCAAGTGTAAAATTACCAAATTTTATTATCCCCTTTTGATGCAAAAAGGTTGCAAACTCTTTTACAAATTCCATATCTAAATTAACTACACTGGATTTATTTTGGTTTGTATTGTGTATTAATCATGCCTGAAATCTGGTTAAATTATGGTATTACTGATGTTGTTCTAGATATTCGGGCAGAGAATCTAGAACAAAAAATTGATTCTGATGGTAAAATCTTAGAAGATATAGCGATCAATGAAAAACTGAGTACTATTGATTTAACAAAACCTATGGAACTTGTAGTTTTACATAACTCAAAATCTATTCAAAAAATCATCTCATCATTATTTATAACATGTGAACAAAAGTCATTACCGTTTCCTAAAATTTTGGCTGAGAAAAAAATAATGAATCTAGTAAAATCTGGTCTACCCGAAGGAAGCTCAATTAATGAGTTTGACAACGCTGATCTTTCTAATTCCAATCTTGTTTTTGTCGGGGAAATGGAATTTGATGGTTTATTTGGATATGAAACAATTTCTACCAGATTAATCAAAAAGTTTGGTCAGGAATCAATGCTTTCGGCATATGCAAAAAGAAAGAGTAATCTTCCTACACCTGGACAAATGACTGAAAGTTTTGATGAATCTAAAAAATTTGCTGATAATTTTGAAATTAAGGCAATTGAAATTGTGGCAAATTCACAAGGTATTGTTGATTTTACAATAGGTCATCCTTCCGAAACTGTTTCATCTGTAAAAACTCTAGAATCATTTGCAATCAAAGATATAGGTCACCACAAATCAATGATAATCAGCACTGGAAAAGATTCAAGTAATGATAATCTTGGAAAATCTCTTTCCTCTCTTTGGAATTGTGCTAGTGCAATACAAAATGGAGGTCTATCTATCTTGGTAGCAGAATGTAAATCTGGCTTGGGTTCTGATGCACTTCAGCAATACATTGAGGGTAGACTGAGTCTTGATCAACTTCGAAATCCGACTAAATACATTTCTGGAATGGAGGATCTATTATTTTTATCAGAAATACAAAAGAATTTTCAAATTGGGTTGGTTTCAATTCTTCCAGAATATTATGTAAAGAAATTAAACATGATTTCCTTATCTGGAATCAAACCCTCTTTGGATTATATTCTGAAAACTCAAGGTACTAGACAAAAAGTTGCAGTTGTAATGGATGGGGCTAGAGTTTTACTAAGGTAAAAAATTAGGTAAAAAATTTGATGGTATTGGTGCACACAAAACAGCTAATCCTATGATACCCAAGTATGCAAGTTTTCTATTTTTTGATAATGGGGAAACATCATCAAGTGGTGTTGCACTAGGATTTTTTGAACTTAAAACAAGAATCAACATTGCCATTAACCAATAATTTAACAAAACAAGAATTGCCATACTTCCAATTGTTGCATACTTGTGACGTTTAGCACCAAGTAGAGTTCTTGCCATGTGACCACCATCTAGCTGCCAAGCTGGTAATAAATTCAAGAACGTGATTAAAAATCCAATCCAAGCTGCAAATAAAACTGGCGTCATTATTACTTCATGACCTGTCCCACCTTTTCCAAACAACGCTAAACTTGCAGTCATTAGTAATGGTTCTCCTTGATTCCATTCCATTAATTTTGAATCTGCAAAAAGTCCTTGTGCAACATTTTCTTGTAGTATTGGTGCAGTGTATGCACCATACATTGAAACTATGATTGTAATTACCAGTCCTGCAATTGGCCCTGCTATTGCTACATCAAATAAAATTTCTCGATTAATTGTTAATCCACGCGATTGAATAAATGCGCCAAAGGTTGGAATTCCAATAATTGGTAATCCTGGTATGAAAAATGGCCATGTTGTCTTTAGTTTGTGAGCCTTAGCTGCAACTAGATGACCCAACTCATGAATTCCTAAAATTCCTAAAAGTGAAAGTGTATAGATTCCTGCCATTTCTAGTGGTTCCCCAATATCTATAATGGAATTTGTTCCTGTAGTACGATAATAACCGTCAATCATTACAAATGTGATGACAACTGCAAACAAAATTCGTGGAGTCCAAGATGCGCTTAACCACTTCTTTTGTTTTTTTGGAGTAAATTTTTGAATGATAATATATTTACCATCTTCCATTTGTTCAAGCTTACAAACATAGTTCATATTTTCTAATTTTCTGGCTAAATCCTCAAATTTTGATTTAAAATCATGATCACTGATCCTAAACTCCAAAGAATACATTTCTCTGTTGAACTGATTTACCTCAAACAATGAATTGACTAAGGAAATCACGTCTTCCTGCGTAGGATCACTCATTCTGTTTACGGCTATTTCTTTCCATTAAATGGTTTTGTGGTTTAAAATTAAATATTGACAATAAAATATACTAGTTATGCAAGTAATTCTCAGACAATTAGGTGACTGTAACATACGTCGTGCAGAACCAAGCGATCTGATTCCAGTCATGGAAATCAATCTGAAAACGCTTCCTGAACATTATTCTGATTATTTCTATGAAAGTCTGCTTGCGGAAATTCCGGAGGCTTTCATTGTTGCAGAAATTGGAGGAAAGCATGTTGGATATATAATGTGTAAAACTGAATATGGTTTTTCTAATTTCAAAAAATTAGGATTTGTAAAAAAAGGCCATGTGGTATCTATTGCAGTTCTTGATGAATATAGAAAAAAAGGCATTGGCAAAGCATTAGTTGAAGAATCTGTAAATGGCGTTAAGCTAAAAAAATGTGACGAGTTCTATCTTGAGGTACGATGTAGTAATAATGATGCTGTACGATTGTATGAAAAACTAGGTTTTGTTATTAGACAAAAACTCAGTGTGTATTATCGTGATGGTGAAGACGCATATCTTATGGCAATTGAACTAAACTAGTTCAAACCAATAAATAACTCACACCAAACTTTAGCTCAATGGATAAACGTAAAGGAATGGGGATTACAATTTTTGTACTATGCATTACTGCATTCTTTCTTTATGCATATTTGCTAATGCTATCTGAATGGAGTCCTATTGTATTACAATTATCTATTTTGATGATTGCAGGTGGAATACTTGGTGTAGTAGCTTGGATTGGGTATGTGATGGCAACTACAAAACCTTCATCTGCATCAATTTCATCAGATAATTAATTTATTTTGAAATCTTTACATCTACAACTGTTTGATAGTATCTAGGACCTACAGCTCTGACTATTTTCGATCCTAAAATTTCTGATTTAACTGGAGTTACTTGCAAATAGTGTTCTTCCGAAAGTTTTCCCGCATTTAATTTTTTATCTGCATGAATGTGAGAATAATAGTGAATTATTCCACCACTTTTTGTTGCATTAATTGCAGACTCTAAGAATTCGTCTGATCTTTCAGGGAGAAGCATTAAAGTTCTATCTGATTTATTCTCTAATTGTTCTTGAATTACTTGCGATGCATCTCCATTTATTGAGATGATGTTTCCTGCAAGCTTATTTGAGATTATATTTTTTTCACAAAGTTTTGCTGCAATTGGATTGATATCTATGCTGTATACCGTACATTTCTTCTTTTTTGCAATCATAATTGAAAACATGCCTACGCCTGCAAACATATTGACTATAGTTTCACCATTTTGAACTAAATTGGCAATTCTTTCTCTTTCCGTAGATAATCTAGGTGAAAAAAATGCATTTTCAACATCCACTGTAAATTTACAGCCAAATTCTTTGTATTCTGTTTCTGTTTTATCTTCTCCTGCTAGAATCTCTAAATTTCTGGTACGAAAATCTCCTTCAACAGCAGAAGCTTGATAAAAAACACTCTTTGCAATTTTTACTTCGTTTAGAAGAGTTTCACCAATGATTTTCTTCTTTGTTAGCAACGAATCAGGAATTCTAACTATAATTATATCTCCAATCTGATCAAAAGATGAGATTAGTTCTTGGCTTTCTTGTGAAGTAAGTATATTTTCCAATGATCTCTTTAACATTCGAGTCAATTTTTATAATAGAAATTTCCTAAACTTTTTTGCTCTTTATCTAATCTACTTGCTAATTTGTTTACACGTGGTCTCAAACTTCTTTCATCTCTTCTAAATGACATGTCAAGTGATTTGAGGAATCTATTCATTGCATCTGCTTTTGGCATTGGAGATGTTGCATGTCCCGATAATCCAGACACACCTTCAAAAATTATCATAGAATCCGATATAAGATCCATTAATTGTATGTCGTGATCTATCACAATAGCCGTTTTTCCAAATGATCGAACAAATTTTTGTAAGAATTTTGCAATCGTTATTCTATCTTCTACATCTAAAAATGCAGATGGCTCATCTAATGCATAAAGATCTACTTTTTGTAAAAGACATGCCGCAACTGAAACTTTTTGTAATTCTCCCCCTGATAGATTCTTTACTGATTTATTGTATAGTTTTTTAATTTTCAATGGTTCTAGTATCTGTTCTTCTTCCTGACTACCTTCAATTGCACCACTATTTGCTTTATCTAGTAATGCAATAACTTCAGCATCAATATCATTTTGAAGATATTGCGGTTTATATGCAATTTTTATTTTTTTATCAATTTCTCCTAAATTTGGTTTTTCAACACCTGCAATCATCTTCATCAGTGTTGTTTTTCCAAGTGCGTTTGCACCCATTATCCCTAATACTTCACCTTTTCTTACTCTGCCTGGCTCAACAGTAACTGAGAATGTTGCATATTTTTTCTCTAGTTTTGGATATGCCATAATTTCACTTCCTTCTTGAAACTCATCAGTAGATGAAGAAGATACGTCAAAAGAAAACTTCTTGTCTCTAAATCTAACATTTTCAGTTGGCAGATAACCATCAAGAAACACATTGATTCCAATTTTGGTTGATAATACACTAGAAACTATTCCGTATGCTGCAGGTTCGCCATAAAGCACTTCTATGTAATCACTAAGAAAATCAAGTAATGTTAAATCATGTTCAACAACCATTACGCTTTTTCCAATTTTAGATAAACTTTGAATTACTCTCGCTACACTTTTTCTTTGAAAAACATCATTATATGATGATGGTTCATCAAAAAAGTAAAATTCTGTATCTTTTGATGCAACAGCTGCTATGGCTAATCTTTGAAGTTCTCCTCCACTAAGTTCTTTGAGATTTTGTTCCATCGAATTTTCTAATTCTAATTCTTTGATTAATTCTCTTGATACTCCGCGCTCATCATATTTTTCCATCAACTCTTTTCCAGTTCCATCAAATGCTTGTGCAACATGATGTACTTGTTGTGGTTTAATTGATGCACGAAGTTGTTTATTTTTAATTTTTTCAAAATGAGATTTTAATTCTGTTCCGCCATAATGCTTTAAAATTTCATCCCATTCTGGAGGGTTTTCATATCTTCCTAAATTTGGTTTCAAGTTTCCAGCAAGAATGTTTACTACGGTACTTTTTCCCATTCCATTTCTGCCTAGTAATCCTACAACTTCCCCTTTTCTTGGTGTAGGTAATTTGTATAATCGAAATGAGTTTGGACCATACTGATGAATTTTATCTGATGCTAATTCAGATGGTAAATTAACAATAGTAATTGCATCAAAGGGACAAACTTTGACACATATGCCACATCCATTACAAATATCTTCATCTATCTGGGCTTTTTTTGTTTCTTCGTTAAGTATGATGCAATCAGCCCCTGATTTGTTGACTGGACAATATTTTATGCACTCTAAACCACATTTTTTTGGCTGGCAAAGGTCTTTGTCTAGTACTGCAACTCTGTGAGTCATGTCGTAATTCGATTATTCCTTGCTTTATACCTCTTTTGAACTATCTCAAATAGGGCGTTACCTTAATAGATAAGAATCTGTCAACATTGTTCAAGCCGGCCATAGCGTTAGGGTGCGACCCAATCCCATTCCGAACTTGGAAGTCAAACCTAATGTCGCTGTTGTGCTACTAAGGTGCGAGAGCTCTTGGGAAGCAACAGTGCTGGCATTTTCTATTATATTTTCAACCAATCTTTTAATATGGAATTTATGATTTATTCTATGATTTCAATGCCTAATTGTGCTGTCTGTGGACAACAGTTTTCAGATGATATACGATTTCTAAATCACATGATGGATAAACATGGTTTTAGAAATCCAAATATCGATAAACCCGATAGAAACAGTAGAGGCTACTAATTTTCAATAACTATATTGTTCTAATTTGTATTTTTGAATTTATATATTTTGTAAGTAATCCAAAATTAATCTTACTCCAAAACCTGTAGCGCCTTTTGAATTGTAAGGCTTATCTTTTGTTGCTACTTGTGTCCATGCAACACCTGCAATATCAATATGCACCCAAGGTGTACTTTCAATCGCATTTCTTAAGAATGCTGCAGCAGTAATGGTACCTGCAGCTCTTCCAATTCCAACATTTTTCATATCTGCAACATCTGATTTTATCATATCCATATAGTCGTCATTTAGTGGTAGCTCCCAAATCTCTTCTGTTGTTCTTTTTGATGATTCTATGATCTTCTGTGCTAGTTTATCGTTATTTGAAACCATACCTGCTATGTTCGTACCTAGTGCAATTATGCATGCTCCTGTCAATGTTGCAAAATCAATAATTGCCTTTGGTGAATATTGTTTTTCTCCATAAGATAACGCATCTGCTAAAATTAATCTGCCTTCTGCATCTGTATTTAAAATCTCGGCAGTTTTTCCACTGTATAATTTTATAATGTCTCCAGGCCTATACGATTCTCCACTGGGCATATTTTCAACTGATGGAATAATTCCTACTAAATTGATTGGCAATTTTAATTCTGACACTGCTTTCATTATTCCAATGACCGTACATCCACCACACTTATCGAATTTCATTTCATCCATTTTATCACCAGGTTTTAACGAAATACCACCCGTATCAAACGTTACTGCTTTGCCAACTAATACAATTGGTTTTTCATTTCGAGAACCACGATTATGTTCTAAAATTATCAGTTTAGGTTCGTTTTTACTTCCTTGTCCTACAGCAGTAATTCCACCAAATCCTTTCTTTTTGAGATCATTTTTTGAAATGACGTTACATTTCATATTGTTCTTTTTTGATATGATCCTTGCAAAATTTGCCAATGTTGCAGGTGTGCATTCGTTTGGAGGCAAATTAGCAATATTCTTTGTGTATATAGCTCCATCCGAAACAATCTCTGCAATTTTTATTGCTTTTGAAATCTTTTCTGATTTAGAAACTAAAATTGTAAGATCTGGGATGCTATTTTCTTTTTTTGATTTATATTTTTCAAATTTATACAGAGACATTTTACATCCTTCTACTATCTGGACTACAGCTGAAATAGGCTCAATTAGAGAACTTGGAGGTGTTATTATAGAAAATTCTTTTAGTTTTAACTCTCTAGCCTTTTGAGCAATTTTACCTGAAACAAATCTTATGGTGTCATTAGCGATGTTCTCTTTTTTACCTAACCCTGCTAAGAGTATTCTTTGTACTGTTTTACCTGTAGTTGGAATGACCACTATTTTGCCAAATATTCCACCCATATCATTTATTGACTGTTTTATTGCTGGGATGATTCTAGAATCCACATTTTCTAATCCCAATACTTTATCTGAATCTTCTAAGACAAATCCACAAAGCATTGTTGTTTTTTTCACATTATTTGGATTTTCTACTCTTATCTTCATCATTATGAAAATCTGAATTTAATGTGCTATTTAGATTGTTGTAGATCTATTTTTTTACTATTTGAGAATAAACTTGCAGATCTTATAAAAACAGCCTTTATCGTTTTGCATTCTTGCTCACATTTTTCATTTACTTTAATTCCGTTTACGTGTCTTCTATTTGCTGTAATTATTGCTCTTAACAATGGTAAAAGCGCCGCTCTTCCACCATATGCCGTTTTTTCATCTATTAACCAAAACATTTCTAATGCTGATTCCCCCAATATTGTTTTTCTTAGTTGTATGCCAAATTCCGAATGATGCCCGATCATTGTCAAATTACCTCTTGTAAGAAATTCAATCATTTTTGCAAATTTTATACACAAATAACATTGATTATCATAAACTATTACTGGCATTTTTTCTTTGATATGCATAATATCACTTAGTAACCATCAGATTAAAATTTTGCAGAAGTAGATTTTTATTAAATTTATGAAGCAATGTAATTGAGAAATGGGTCTTAATTATTATCAAATCAAGAAAAATGTCCTACGAGCCCGTAAATTAGTGATTAAAGCAACAAATAGCGCAGGTTCTGGCCATCCTGGAGGTTCTTTTTCGATGGCTGAAATTCTCGGATGTTTATTTTACAAGCATCTACAATATGATCCTAAAAATCCCCAATGGGATGATCGAGATCGATTAATCTTATCTAAAGGACATGCCGCACCTGGGTTATTTTCAAACATGGCTGTTGCAGGTTATTTTCCAGAATCTGAACTTGAAACTTTAAGAAAATTTGGTAGTAAATTACAGGGGCATCCTGATCTAAAATGTCCAGGAGTTGAATTTTGTGGTGGCTCATTAGGTACTGGATTATCTTATTCTGTAGGTGTTGCGCTTGCTGCAAAAACTGATGGTAAGAATCACCATATCTATACTATAATGGGTGATGGTGAGACTGATGAAGGACAAGTATGGGAAGCTGCAATGACTGCTGCAAAATACAAAGTAGATAATCTTACGGCATTTTTAGATAGAAATTTCATCCAACAGGATTCTTACACTGAAAAAATTATGCCATTAGATGAAAAACTGGAAGGTGATGACATTTCTGAAATGTGGAAAGATGCATCAAGGTGGAAAACTGGTGATAAATGGAGATCATTTGGTTGGAATGTAATTGAAATAGATGGACACCGAATTGAGCAAATTGATGCTGCAATTACTAAAGCAAATTCAACAAAAGGTATTCCCTCAATAATTATTGCTAGAACAATTAAAGGTAAAGGAGTTGAACATATGGAAGATAATCCACAATGGCATGGAAAAGCTCCAGATTCTGATGTATCACCAATAATTAATTTAGAACTTGACTCTCAGTTTATGATTGCCCCTTCAATCATTGCAGGTGATATGACAAATCTGGAAAATGAAATAAAACGCTGTGTATCTGGAAGAGCTGATTATATTCATCTTGATATAATGGATGGACAATTTGTTCCGACCAAAACTTTTGATCATAAAAAAATCCAAGAATTACGATCTTTAACTGTAATTCCTTTTGATTCTCATTTGATGATTAACGAACCTGTAAAACATGTTAGAGACTATATTGAATCCGGAAGTGATATCATTACAGTTCATGTTGAAGTTTGTGATGAATCAAGCTTTGGTGAAATTCATGATTTGTTAAAACAGAACCAAGTTGGTATAGGTCTTGCAATCAATCCAGATACTGAACTTCCTGGATGGTCTTACAAATTCATACCTACACTTGATCAACTCATTGTAATGTCTGTTGTACCTGGAAAATCAGGCCAAAAATACATTGAAGAAACACATGGAAAAATGATCAGATTGAATACTGTTCTAAATGAGCACAATTTTTCAGGCTGTATTGAAGCCGATGGTGGTGTAACTCTTGATAATATTGGTTCTTGTTTTGTAGATGGCGCTAGATCTTTTGTAGGCGGTAGCGCAATTATTGGAAAACAAGATGTACGTGGTGCTATAAGGGATTTTAGGAATCAAGTTCTCAAAACAAAACAAAAAATCTTGCTTGATAAAGCAAATGAATTAGGAGATTCTGCTCTTGTAAAGAAATGGATTGGATTGCATGTTGTTGGTGAAAAACAAGAGCGGATTAAGAAAATAGCAGAAGAGGCAGGTTATCTTTGAACCCTCCAATCATGACTGATATGCGTTCAGAGTATTCAAAAACGCTAATTGAACTTGGACGAGAAAATCCAAACATAGTAGTTTTGGGTGCAGATACAACTGATTCTCTTAAAACTTCTGGGTTTGGTAAGATATTTCCAAATAGATTCTTTAATGTGGGAATTGCAGAGGCAAATTTAGTTTCTCTATCTGCTGGTCTTGCAGCTTCTGGAAAAATATCATTTGCTAGTACTTATGCAATATTTCTGCCTGGACGTGCAGTGGATCAAATAAGAAATGGAATTGCTTATCCTTCTTCTGGAAACAAAAAAGGTCTAAATGTAAAATTAGTTGTCTCTCACGGTGGATTGTCTGTTGGACCTGATGGTGGTTCTCATCAACAAATTGAGGATATTGCAATTATGCGCGTAATTCCAAATTTTCGTGTATTCATACCTGCTGATACTTTTGCAGTTTCAAAATTAACTAGATTGATGGCAAATGAATATGGTCCATTTTACATGCGAATGTCAAGATCGAATACACCGATAGTTCATTCTGAATCTCAAGATTTTCAAATTGGTAAAGGAATTACAATTCGTGATGGTTCTGATTGCACTATAGCTGCATGTGGCATAACAGTAAGAATGGCACTTGAAGCAGCTGAATCATTACAACAAGAAGGAATTTCCTGTAGAGTATTAGACATGTTTTCTATAAAGCCAATTGATGCTGAACTCTTGGAAAAAGCAGCACGAGAAACTGGGGGTATAGTTACTTGTGAAGAACACAATATCTTAGGAGGTATGGGTTCTGCTGTTGCGGAATCTGTTTCTGAAAGATACCCTGTTCCAATAAAACGAATAGGTGCTCAAGACATGTTTGGTGAGTCTGCTAGAGACCATGAAATTCCACTGCTTTTAGAAAAACATGGAATAACATCTTTTAATATAGCAAAACAAGTAAAAGAAATAAGGAGTAGAAAATTATGAAAATTTTTCTTGACACTGCAAATCTAGAATCAATCAGAAAGTTCAACGACATGGGTCTGTTAGATGGTATTACAACAAATCCATCTCTCATGTCTAAAGAAGGTGGTAATCCAAAAGACATCATGGAAGAAATCACAAAAATTATCAAAGGTGATGTAAGCTTGGAAGTTGTAAGTACTGAATATTCTGGCATGATTGAAGAAGGTAAACGTCTACGTCAATATGGTAAAAACGTTGTTGTAAAAGTTCCTATGACTCCTGATGGTTTGAAAGCATGTAAACATCTAACATCTGAAGGAATACCGGTAAATGTCACATTGATTTTTTCTCCAAATCAAGCATTACTTGCAGCCAAATCCGGTGCAAAATATATCAGCCCATTTATTGGCAGATTAGATGATATTGGTAAAGATGGAATGAATTTGATTAGAGACATTAAGAAAATATTTGATAATTATAAGGATGAAGATGATGATTTTAAAGCGCAGATTCTTGTTGCAAGTATTCGTCATCCAATACATGTTATTGACGCAGCAAAAATTGGAGCACATGTTGTGACTCTACCCCCTGCAGTTTTAGATAAAATGTTACAACACCCTCTGACTGATATTGGGCTAGAAAATTTTCTATCTGATTGGAAAAAACTAAAAGCAGGAATTTGATATAACAATTTATAATTCACGTATTATAGATTAGAATAATATTTTTAAAAATGAAAATTGAGGTTTTTTATTGTTGTCCTTTATCTGTGCTCTTTCTTGACCCAGTACCTCTACCTGTAATTCTGGTCATTCCCTCAGTTGATGGTCTTGGTTTTGAATCTGGCATATCTCCTAATCTCTTTGAACCAGTTCCTCTGCCTGTGTGAACCATTCTATTTGCTGCCTGTTTTTTCTTTTCATCTTGCACTTTTTTGTATGCATCTCCAGCCCAATCTTTTCCACCGTCATCGACTTCTTTTGATCCGGTGCCTCTACCTGTTCTAATTCTAATTTTTCCCATAATTGTGGTTATTGTATCTTGTATTTATTTAAGCTCATTATCCAGAACAACAAAAAAATGGTAAAGCAGTATCATTCAATTCATATCAATTTACACTTCAAAAAATCTGTTTTCTTATGAATTTCAGTTTCAATACATGACAAAAATACTGCTTTTGATGTAATTTTATGTATTCTACATTGAATTAAGAAATTAACTCGAAGATCCTTTTTTATCTTCTATGTTCAAGAAGAATTTTGCAATCAATACTTATTTTAATATTTGTAATAATGTGAAAAAAATTCAGTTCATTGTAATACGTGATATTTTAAAACTAGATTTAACTAAAGTAAAAATTAATCTGCATGAAAAATCATTGGATTAAATTATTTTTTAATAATTAATCCAACCAAGTTTTTTAAAATAAACAAACATTAATGCTGTTGGTATTAATGCTGCTAGAATTATTACTATGAATACTGTATATGGTCCTAAAAGCGTTGGAATATTATTAATATCCATAATCCCGCCAGGTAAATTTACGTTCATTCCATAAAATGTTGCAATAGCTGTTCCGGGAATTGAAAGTGTAAAAACTATTGTTAATGCCGCAAGTATTTTGTTTGTTTTTTCAGTACTGAGCATGAAATCTGTATCTTTGTAAATCTCCATAGTTTCTCTGGATTCTTCTAGAGTTTCAATCACTTTGTCAATATGATCAATTACATCATCAAAATATAATGAAAGATCTTCCTCATCTGAAAATCTCTTGATATTTTTAGCAATTTCTAATACGAATTTTTTTAATGGGTTTGCTATTCTTCTCATTATGTTGATTTCTCTTCTAAGTAAGGCAATACTTTTTGCAACTGATTTTGTTTCATCAAATACTTCATCCTCAAGGTCATCTAAATTAGCAATTACTTTTCTTGATATATGTAATAGATCATCTACTAAAATATCTATTATTTCGTGAAGTAGATATCCTGATGATTTTTCTAGTAATCTTTCTTTTCTATGTTGATCCAAATCATTTTTACAAATATTCACTAAATCTACTAATGGTTTTAAATCTCCTTGATGAACAGTTACTAGAAAATCCTTTCCTATGAATATGGAAAGCTGACTATTTCTTGAACTTCCAGGTTGTTGTAAGAGTGGTGGAAAATGTAATATTACAAAGAAATGATCGTCATAACTATCTAATTTTGGAAGCTCAAATTTAGTCATACAGTCTTCAATATTTAATGTGTTGAAACTATATTTCTCAGCTAATTTTTCAACATCACTTCTATCTGGACTTTGTAAATCTGTCCATAAAAATTTCTTACCTTGAACTGTTTCTATCTTTCTTTCCACCACTATTCCTGGGTTTTTTTTCCCAACATGCAGTCTATTGACGATAAATCCTTTCTTCAAGTTGAATGGTAACTTGTTACAACAAATTTAAAGCGATCGTTATTTTGATAAAAATTCTAACAATTCATTAGAATCAATAATTTGACATCTTGAATTTTAAATTATTTCCACGGTAGTAAGTAGTTAACGCCAACCCATGTGAGTCCAATTGTTATTGCCATAGCTACCCACCAAAATCTCATAACTAGAATTTTCATTGGTTAATAATAAATCTACAGGCTAATTTTCATCATATTAAAATCAAAGATTATTACAGGATACCCAATTTTTTATTCTTGTGGCCCTCGTAGTACAGTGGCTAGTATAGGGGACTGTGGATCCCCGGACAGGGTTTCGATTACCCTCGAGGGCCTTAATTCTTAAAAAATACCGTACTTGCTTGATTCCATTTCTTCTTTAATAGCTAATTTGAATCGGGGCGTTTTACCTTCTAAACTATTTGTAAGCCATGTGAGAAATTTTTTCTCAATGCCTTTTCCTTTTAGTCTATCAAAATCTGATCCCATCTGATCAACAAGTTTTTCCACTAATGCTCTGTTAACACTTACAACAAAAAAATGCCACCCAAATGCAAATTCTGAATCTGTCATAACAAAGCTTTCTTGACTATGAACCATCTCCTCTAAAAGATAAAGTTGCTGCGTTATTGCTTTACTTGTTTTATCATAATCTACAGCTGATACATTGATGTTTATTTTATCTATCATGATTGTATGTAATTATCACAAAATAAAAGGGTTGCACCAATTATTTTAAAAGATGTTCAAAATCAATATCAAAATGTGTTTTCATAATGTCTATGTATGTTTGAATGGAATCTGGGATTTTATCTCCACATGCAACTCCTAAATTCATTGCATTAATCCAAATTACTAAAGTTTGAATTATTGTCAAAAATCTGTCATTTCCAATCTCAGGTGTACTAATTGCTTTTGTATATCTCTCTGCAAATTCCCACGCAGTAACAAAACTAATACATTTGACTCCAAAAATTTCTAATAATTGTTCTTGCAAACTATTTGCTTTCTTGAAAGGAATTTGGTTAATTATATAGGGAAATTCTACTTTTTCAGGAAGGCAATCTGGCAAGGGTCCCCAAATCGTGATTATTTTTGTACTCTGTTTTAGATCTTTGAATTTATTCATCATGTGATTGATAATTTCTTCATTAGTAAACCAAAACAAAATCACAGTGGCATCCGAAATATCTGCATTTCGTATATTCTCACAAATTAACTCTCCTGAAAGATTATCTTGATTTAGAATATCTTTTGCTTGTTTGATTTTATCTGGGTTATTGTCAATACCTACAGCCTTTTTTACATTATACTCTTTCAAGGATAACATAATTCCTCTTCCATTCCCACATCCAAGATGATAAAAAATATCATTTTTTCCTAAATTTACAAAATTAAAAATTTCTCTAAATGCCTTATCTGGTAACTGGACATCTTCTCCACTAACTATATTTTCTGGTAGTGATTTTAGATATTCTTCTATTTTCAATATTATGATTAAAATAGTATAGGATTTATTCTCTTATGCTTTCAAGCTTTGAGACTGCTTGCCATAATTGTGTTCTTACATATGAAGGCATATTGGGATCTTGTGTTACATCATCTAACAAACTAATTGTATTGTTAGCTCTGACTGATAGTGAATATTCCTCATTATTCAAATCTACTATCAGGTCAGTAATAGATTTTTTAATTGTCTTGGGTGTTGAATGGTTTGTAGCAATTTGATTTAGTGTTTCTATTGCTTCTTTCATTGCTTCTTTGTTTTGTTTATCATCAATCATTTTTTACACCATTTCTTGAAAATTTGAAGTATATAGTTACATCTCTACAAATACGTTGTCTGATTCTATAGAAACATTGTATGATGCTAAATCTCTGATTTTAGCAGGAAATTTAACTAATTTACCAGTTTTACAATCAAATTCAGCTTTATGCCATCCGCATATTACTGTACATCCATCTAATTTTCCTTCTGAAAGACTTGCACCTGAATGAGTACAAGAATCATCCATGGCACAATAATTACCATCAATATTTGCAACCATTATCTCTTTACCGTCCACAGAAACCTTGATCATTTTTCCAGGAGTAATATCTGTAGTTTTTCCAGCTATTATTTTACCCATTATGGTTTTTAGTCTGTCATTCTTAATATTTTTTCGTATATGGAGACAATAGTAAGAGACGCAATCAATTCAGATAAATTTTCTGTATTGAGTTTTTGTAAAGATACTTTTTCATGGGGTGATTATATTCAAAATGTTTGGGATTATTGGTTATCTGAAGGTAATTTACTAGTTATTGAAAAACAATATCCTGTAGGTGTATGTCATGCATTTTTCTCTAAAAATCAAGTATGGATTGAAGGAATCAGAATTAACTCAAATTTTCGTAGACAAGGTTTTGCTTCAGATCTAGTTAGACATATAGAATTACTTGCTCAAGAAAAACAGATACTATCTTCATTCATGCTTATTGATACTGAAAATTTACCCTCTCTTTCAATGGCAAAAAGTCTCAATTATCATATATTTCAAACTTGGAATTTTTATTCTCTTTCTCCCCAGATTAATAATAGTCATAAAATACAATTTGGTAATGTTTTAAATTCTACGGCAACTCATTATGTAAAATCGTGGAGATGGTTAGTTTTAGATGAAGAAACTTTACTTTCACTATCAGTACAAAACAAAATAATTTTTTCAGGCAAGTTTGATGATGTTTCAACTGCAATTATAACTGATTCAGAACATTTTGATAAAACTCTGATTGTAACCTTATTTTCAGGTTCTCAAAATAACACTTTGGATCTTGTTTCATACATACAAAATTACAGTGCAGAAAACAATTATAAAAAAATACAAATCTTGACTAAAGAGAAATTACCTTTTTTACATACTCTAGAGCATAAAATCACATTTACCTTAATGCAAAAATTTCTGCGCTAATTCTCATTCACAAATCTTATCGTATTTTTTAAAATTCCTAATTTTTCAATTTCCATTTCTATTTTATCTCCATTTTTAAGAAACACTGCGTTTGGTTTGTTTAACATTACTCCTGCAGGAGTTCCAGTTGAAATGATATCTCCTTTTTCAAGAGTCATCACTTTGCTTAATTTGGATACTATTTCTGGTATTTTTATAAACATATTATTTGTGGATGAATTTTGTCGTATCTCTCCATTGATTTTAGTTGTCAGTTTTAAGTTCTGTGGATCTTTGATTTCATCTGATGTTGTTATCCATGGCCCAGATGGTGCAAATGTATCAAAACTTTTTCCTCTAGTGAACTGTTTATCTTTGAATTGAATGTCTCTTGCTGAAACATCATTTAGAATCATGTATCCAAATATTGCCTCTTTTGCTTGCTCTTCGTTGATATTTTTGCAATTTTTACCTATTATCAAGGCTAATTCTACTTCATAATCCAACTGAATGACAAAATCAGGACAAACTATGTCTGATTCTGTACCTGTTAGGGTAGTTCTTGGCTTTAGAATTATAGCTGGCTCCTCTGGTGGTAACAGATTTTGTTCTTTTGCATGATCTACATAATTATAAGCTAAACAGATGATCTTATTCGGATTTGGAATTGGACTTAGTAATTTAAATTTTGAAATATTTTCTTCATATGGCAAAGCATTCAACTGTTCTTTGATTTCATCATACCATCCATCAAAAAGAAAATCTTTGATGCTTTGTGGAATTGGAACTCCTGTCTGATAAGTTATTTCATCTTTTGTTGCAACTTTATCTCCTTTCACAAAACCATATGTCTCACTATTTTCATGGAATAGTCGCGCTATCTTCATAATTTTCTCACTCACTTGTGTGTAAAAATTGCTTGATTCTGTGAATCTTTTCTACAATACCCAAATCTGACAAATTGAATTTCATCGCCATCTTTTAATTGTAAGTAATGTGGTTCTGTATAAACCTCTAATTCTTCTAAACTATTTTCATTAAATTTATCATCAATAAACAATTGTTTTGGAATGAGAATTTTGATTGTGTGGGCATTTTTTTGTGATACCCATTGAATTTTTTGTATGTCTGTAATGTTTCCATCTTTTATGAATTCACCCTCTAATTCTCCATTGATATTTGATATTATGACATTTCCTAATCCTAATAGTCTGATCTTAGTGCCTTCTTTGATATTTTCTGTATCTTCTCCTGAAATATAGAAATTTTCATCTAAATTGATTTTTCTTTTCCCCATATCTCTTATTGGATGATTTGGAATTTCTACAAATGAAAATGGTAATTTTTTAATTGTAAGTTTTTTTGGTTTGTTCACCATAAATAATCTAATACTATCTGCGTCAACAAATTTTCTATTGAATGATTCAAGTGCATCAAATGGTGCTAGAGTATTTGCTTTAGTTAATCCTAAAGATAAGATGAATTTTTTTATTGCTTCTGGTTTAATACCTCTTCTTCTGAGTGATTCTAAAGTGGGTAATCTTGGATCATCATACCATGATACTTTTCCTTCTTCTATCAATGGTTTGAGGATTCTTTTAGAAATGGGCATTCCTTTGAATTCGAGCCTAGAAAAGAAATCCTGATATGGTTTTCGCATATTCAATGCATCTAAAATAGCATCAATTAGCTCTTTTCTTAATTCAAATTCCTTAGAACGAAATGCATGAGTAACTCCATCATTACTATCTTCAATTGCTACGGCAAAATCATAACTTGGCCAAACCCGATATTTGTTTCCTAATGTGTAGTGTTTCTCATCAATTATTCTAAATAATACTGGATCTCGCATTACTGCATTATCTGCTTTCATATCCCCGCGAAATCTCACGATTGCATCTCCAGGTTTAAACTTGTCAAACATTTTCTCCCAACCCTGAATATTTTGTTTAATGTCTTCTCTGCTACATTTGCATGCTTTTCTTTCCTTCCTATTGTTGCTTATGTCATCTCTCTTACAAGTACAGACGTAAGCTTTTCCAGAATTGATCAACTCAATTCCTTTTTTATAAAATAACTCCATATCATCTGAAGTATTTTTTATGATATCAAATTTGATTCCTAGCCAATCTAATCCAACTTTAATTGCAGCATGGTATTCCATTCTTTCAGCTTCAGGATTTGTATCATCCATTCTCAAGATGAATTTACCACCGTACATCTTTGCATATTCTGCATTAATGATAGCTGCTTTAGCATGTCCTATGTGTGGATATCCATTAGGTTCTGGTGGGAATCTCGTTATGACTTTTCCTTGTTCTGCATTTTTTAATGGAGGTAATCCTTCTCTTTCCTCAATTTTTTCTTTTGGAATTAAAATTTCTGGAAAGTTTTCTTCTATTTCTTTTATTTGTTCCTCAAATGATATTTGATTAACTGCATAAACAATCTCTGCAATATCCCCAACAATTTCTTTTACCTTAGATCTGAATTCTGGTTTTGTTCCAAGAATTTTTGCTAATACGATTTTATCCTGAGTTTTTCCCTCATGTTCAAATGCATTTTGCAGTGCTATTTTTCGAATTTCTTTTTTTATTTCTTCATCCAAATTATAGACTCCTTTTTACTACAAAATCTAAGAGATCTATTAATTCTGTTTTAGCAGAACCTGAATATTTTGAAAGTGCTTTTTTTGCCATTTCTGCATATTCTAGAGCCTGTGTCCTTACATTCACCTCTATCCCAAGCGAGCGAATTACGTCTACTGCATTTTTGAGGTCATTTTTAGTTGCTTTTGGATTGCCAAATGCCTTGAGAATTACTTTTTTATCTTTTCCCTTGGCTAATTCTATTGCCATGAGAATTGGAAGTGATTTCTTTCCTTCTCTTAGATCATTTCCAACAGGTTTTTTTGTAATTTTTGGATCCCCCATAACTCCAATAAGATCATCTGTAATTTGGAACGCAATTCCCAAATTTCTTCCAAAATTTGATAAATTTGAAATATCTTTTTGATTACCTGTTGCACAAATCGCTCCCATTGAACATGATACATCAAATAGCGCAGCAGTTTTTTTTCCAATCATTGTAATGTATTCTTTTTGTGATGGAATTCTTTTCTCCTCTGCCATTTTTACATCTAATAATTGTCCTTCACATACATCTACACATGCTTTTGCTAATCTGGAAACTAATTGAACTGTTGCATCTTTAGATAATTTTGAATCTGAAATTATTTGATATGCCTTTGAAAATAATACATCCCCAGCTAGTATTGCAATAGGCATTCCAAATTTTTTATGAACAGTAGGCACTCCATGACGCATCTCATCATTATCCATAATGTCATCATGAACTAAAGTAAAATTGTGTATCATTTCTACTGCACTGGCAGCTGGTATTGCAATTACTGTATTTCCTCCCAAAATTTGACAACTCTTGATCACCATATGTGGTCTGAGTCTTTTTCCACCATGAATAATCAAATGTGCTGCAGCATCATAAAGCATTTTGGGATTTCCTTTTAGTTTGGAATTTAGATATTCATTGACAATTCTTGCATTTTTTTCAATTGTTTTTGTTTTTTTCATTTTACTAATCTCCATTTATTATCTGGAATCTGTTCTCTAATTGCTTTTTGTAATTCTTTTTGCAATTCGGAATTAATCCATAATGATAAAATATCTTCATATTTTTTTAACATTAATTTTTCTGATTTATCTAATAATTCTAATGCAATTAGCATCCAAGGACAATATACTTTTGGGTTGTTTTTTAATTCAGAAAGTAATTCCTTAGCTGAAATCCATTTGATTTTATCTATCTCATCTTCAACTACCTTAAATTGAATTGAATCATTTACTATTCCAATAAGGGTACCACAAATTTCGTTTTCTGAGCCTATGTCTTTGTATGGGACATGATACTCAAATTTGAACAAATAATCTAACTTACATGTGATGCCTAATTCTTCTGGCATTCTTCTTTCTGCTGATGAGATATATGTTTCAGGCTTTCTTGGGTGGCTAGCTACGGTTCCATCCCAATCTCCTGGCCACAGCATTTTTTCTTTAGCTCTTCTGGTTAGAACCAATCTTCCATTTTTATCAAATAATAACGCTGTAAATGCTCGATGTAGTTTGCCATTTGGTAAATGACACTTTACTTTTTCTTCTGATCCAATTGGATTGTCGTCTTTATCAACTAAAACAAGATATTCTTCACCCATTTCTCTTTCCTCTAAACACTGTTCCTTCAAATTTCCTATTTTTAATCGCTTTCACAATTCTTTCAGGTTTGTTACCATTTACAAAAAACACATCTACCCCCATCTTTGAAATATTTGTTGCTTCTTCAACTTTCCTTGTCATGCCTCCTGTAACATCCATATTATTTTTTGAAATAGTTAGTTTTTCTCCTTTTACCTCACGAATTAATTTTTTCGATTTTAGATCAGAGTATAACCCGTCTTCATTTAGCGCAAAAATACACAATCTTGGTTTTAGAATTTTTGAAAGATGTGTCATAATTTTATCCCCTGATAAAATGTATGTTTTTTTGTGACCATGCCAAAGTACATCTCCAAAAGTAATCGGAATTAGTCCTGCATCTGCAATTTTTTCAATTTCTTTTATTTTATTTGTAATAGGTTTATCCCCTGACATAAAATCTGTGGGTGGAAGACAATATGGATTTAATTTATTTTTTAAAAATGTGTCTAGAATAATTTTATTTAATTCAATCATTGAATTTTTAACAATAGACACTCCATGTGTATTGTATTTCATTGGTTTTGTATGCATGTCATATTTTACAGACCAATAATGCCCAAAAGAACCTCCACCATGAACAATTATGATTGACTCATCTATTTTCTTTAAATGTTTAACGATATTTTCAATTAGTTTTTTCCTTGGGGATAATGGCTTTTCTTTGTTGGTGATGATTGAACCGCCTAATTTTATTAGAATCATGCTGTCACCAAATATTCATTCCATTAAAAAGTATCCAATCCTTTGAAGTCAATTTTTGCAGAAAAACACTCATAGTTTTTCTTTTTAAATTGTTCAACCACATTTTCTAAATTTGATTCATCAGTTAATGCAATAATGCATCCGCCTCCACCTGCGCCTGTTATTTTTGCTCCAAGTGATGATTTTTGGGCCAATTCAATCATTGAACGTAATTTTTCATTAGATATGCCTATTGTTTCCAAGTATTCTTGATTTTTTAACATATTTTTACCCAGACCTGATAAATCATTATTTTTCAAAAGAACTAGGACATTATTGATCAGTTCTGACTCTTCTTTACATAGATTGGAAAATTTTTCCTCATTTTTTTCTTTGAATTGCTTTACGTTTGTAGCTATTGCTTCTGTAGAATGTTCTATTTCTGAATTTGCAATTACTAAATGAAAATTAGGTTCTGAATTTATTTTTGAGAATCCATTTTTTTTATCATATTCCATGATACCTCCAAAAGTACACACAGTACAATCTGCTCCTGATGTATTTTGAAAAATAGTTCTTTCAGCCTCAATTGCCAACTCTAGAATTTCTTTTTTTGATGTTTCAGAAAATAATCTTGAGATAGCTGCTGCACCTGCAACACAACAAGCAGAAGAAGAACCCAAACCTACTCCCAAAGGAATTTCTGATTGAACTAGTATTTCTATTCCTGTGTTTTGATTATGTTTTTCTATCATTTTATTTGCTAAAAAATAAAATGGTTTTAATGGTGATTTAATTTCGGTAATTGGTTTATTTGGTGGTATGTTCAAATCTCCTATGTTTGATTTAATTGAAATTGTATTTTCATGTATTTTGCTGGCACTTACTGTAACTCGTTTATTTATTGCACACAGTATTGCTTTTACTCCATAAACTACAAAATGCTCCCCAAAAAGAATTACCTTTCCAGGTGCAGAAGCCTTAGATTTCAAGTGAACACTATTGATCCATACCCAACAACTGAGCTCGTATCTCCTGTAATATCTCCACTTGTAGCATATTTGAGCAATTCTCCTTTTGTAGCACCTAATTCTTTGCATGCTATTATAGTGGTTGCAATTGCTCCGTAACCGCAAGCGCTTACATTTCTATCTTCTAAAACATCATAAAATTTTTTTACATCTAATTTCAATATTGGTTCAATCAAAGCCATATCTTGTTCATGTGCAAATTCATTTTGTTCGTAATGAGTAAAATCTGAAGAACCGATAATCATGACTTTCTTTTTTTCTGCAATTTTTACAATTGCCAGTCCTATGTCTTTAGCGGCATCTTTATTTTGATTAATCATAGATATTGGTAAGATTTTGAAATCTGAATACATTTCTTGCATTATGGGTATTTGTACCTCCAAACTGTGTTCTCGTGTGTGAGAAAAATAATCAATATCAATTATTTCTGATAGGTGAGAAATTTCTTCTGCTGCTTCTGAATCTACTTCCACATCTCCCAACGGTGTATTCCATTTACAATCTTTCATTGTTGCAACACTACTTCCAATTCCCCAATGATTGGGTCCAATTATTATAAATAATTCTGGTGCATCTGATGATATTGCATAAAATGAATGACATGCTATTGGCCCTGAGTACATGTATCCTGCATGTGGACAAATAACTCCAAAAATTTTCTTTTTAATATTCGATGGTGGAATTTTGCCTGGACCAAATTTATGCAAAAAACACTCTTTGATGGATTTTTTTAATTCTTTTTTTTCACTTGGATAGAACATTCCGGCTACTGCCGGCGTTCTAATTTGCATTACTCTATTTCCTCTTCCGTTATCTTTGTTTCAAAATCATCTATTTCGTATTTCATTGATTCATCTTCTTTTAGTTCTCCTCTTTCTATGAGAACTTGACGAACCAATAGCCAATATACTGTGGCAAGAGCTTTTCTTCCTCGGTTGTTTGCTGGAATAATCACATCTAGTTTTGACGTAATGTTATCCGTATTTGAAATTCCAATTACTGGAATGCCTGCATTGGTAGCTTCAGTAATTGCTTGTACATCTACTTGAGGATCAGAAATTAGAACCAATTTTGGCTCAATGTAGTATGGTAAGGATGGATTAGTAAGAGTGCCAGGCATGAATCTACCTAGTAATTTTTTAGATCCTAGCATTTCACAAAATTTCTCAATTGGAGTATTTGCATATTGTCTGGCAGAACATACAATGAGTTTATCGGTTCCAAGACGGTTGATGAATTTGGCAGCTGTTTTAATTTTTTCTAAAGTTATATCGATATCAAGCATGTATAGTCCTTCAGGACTAGCTTTTGTAATGAACGGTGTCATGAATTTTGTTTTAACTGGAGTTCCAACTCTAATCCCTGTGGATAGAATCTTCTTTTTGATTTCTGTGGTTTCTGTTTGTTCACTCATAGCGATTTTAAATCTCTGCCATACCGCGTATTAAATCATGCTCTGATAGACGTATAAGCTCATTTAGTTTTGCTATTCTCTCTCCACCAACTATCCCAACTTTGAGCATTTTTGACTTTGTTGCTAATCCTATGTGAGAAATATGTGAATCTATAGATTCTCCCGATCTATGTGATGTGATTAATTTTATATTGTTTTGATTTGCTACTTTGGCAAATTCAAAGGCATCATAAAGACTACCTGCCTGATTAACTTTGAGAATTGCAGCATTACAAGATTTTAAATTAATTGCATTGGTTAGAATGTCTTTATTGGTAACAATTAGATCATCTCCTGTAACCAACGTGTCTGGAAATTTAGCAGTTAGTTCTGCCATATCATCAAATGCTTCTTCATGAACTGCATCTTCTGCATAAATTAATTTGTATTTTTGAATAATATTTGCAGCAAATTCAATTTGTTGTTCTGAAGAATTGACAAATCCTGCTCTTTCATAAACATACTTTTGTCTTTCTTCACTCCACTGAGTAGATGCTGCAAAGTCAACTCCTAAAGCTACTTCTTTTCCCAACGTAAATCCTAAATTTTCACAAGCTTTTGCTGAAAGTTCTAATGCCTTTATATTTTCTAATTTTGGTGCCCATCCTCCTTCATCTCCTCTCCCATTAGTGAAACTAGGATCTTCTTTTTCTAAAACATGACGTAATTCTTTATGAACTGATAAATTGGTTTCAATAGCATCTCTAATTGTTTTTGCCCCTATGGCACAAATCAAAATCTCTTGAATGTCTGGTGTTCCTGGTCCTGCATGAGCCCCACCTCCTAAAATATTTCCTAATGGAAATGGAAACCTAAAAGATGATTCAGATGATAATATTTGAAATAATGGCTTGTCTAATGATTTTGAAGCAGATTCCATTGATGCAATAGTTACTGCAAATGCTAGTGCTCCACCAATTTTTGAATAATTTGGCGATTGATCAATACTTCTTAGCGTCTCATGTATTGTTTTAAGATCTGATGATTCTGCCCCAATAAATTTTTGAGAATTTTCATTTAATATTCTTAGACTTTCTTCTGGTTTTTCATTTGGGAAGCTAACTGCTTCATATTTTCCAACACTAGCTCCAGATGGTGCACAAACTCTACCTAGAAATTTATTTTCTGATATGATATCAACTTCGATAGTTTTGCTTCCTCGACTATTGTAAATTATACGTCCTTCAATGGAGGTTATTTTTGGCAAACTATTCTAACTCAGATTGGACTTCTTGGTGTCTTCTCTGTATTGCTTCATAAAATGGAATAACTTGTTGAATAGTTTCAACAGTGGTTAATAGCATCCTTCTGCAACAATATCTGCTTATTCCCAAAGAGTCTAGTCCTTTAGCTGGATCTTCTCCCGATCTTACTTTATTTTGATAATCTTCAAACTTGTCCGCAATTAAATTTCCACAAGTAAAGCATCTTACAGGAACTAACATACGAACAAAAAAGTAATCAAGGATTATAAAAACCATTCAAGAAATTTCTATTGCGGGTGTCGCCCAGCTCGGTCAAAGGCGCTAGCTTGAGGTGTTAGTCTCTTAGGAGTTCGTGGGTTCAAATCCCATCACCCGCACTAATTTCATTTTCTACAAATTCTATTTTTGTAGTTTGTTTAGTGCTTTGATTAGTTCAGAGCGTCTTTTTTCTTCGGTGATTGCACCTCTTGCATCATCGACTAAAATACGATCTACATCAATTTTTCTTCTAGCTTCTTTTACAATTTTATCATACATTGAAAATGGATACAAATGCAGATACAAATTTTCCATTATTTCAAAAACTCTTGAGGCATTATCTATATCCCCAATTCTAATTTTATCAAAAATCATCCGTTTTAATTCTCCCACACAATCCATTAATCCTAAAACATATGATTCTGGCATTACATCTAATTGCTTTTCTGAAGGAATTTCATTTTTTTCAACAATGGCAATTAGAGATGCTGCCTCAACAAATTCTTGTTCTGGAGTAATCATATATCTTCGAAGATCAGGTGTAGCTTTTTTCTTGTATTTTTTTAGCAACACATCTGCTTGTTTTAGATTATTTTTTGCAGATTTCATATCTCCTTTATGTACTGATATGATGGATTTGCTACAAAGAATTATTATCTCTCTTGTATTTTTTAGCAAAAATTCTCTGGCATCTTGAATTTCTGATAATGCTTTTGCAATTTTATTCAAAGATGGATTTACATTTTTCAATGTCATATTCATGTAGGAATAAAACCTAGGATAAATCGTTTCCCAAAGCTCTTATTTTACTTCAAATGTATTCTAATTATGGAAATATCTGTAGCACAAATGATGCAAATAGAAAATAATGGACATCGTATGGGTTTTTTAAAAAAATTTATGATGGAAAATGCTGGTGCTATAGCAATTAAAAGACTAGCAGAAAAATTTGATACTCTTGAATCAAAGAATGTTTTGATTTTTGTTGGATTGGGAAATAACGGTGGAGATGGATTAGTTATGGCTAGACATCTTGCAGGTTATGGTTCAAAAGTTGTAGTGGTTTTACTTGGAACTCCAGATAAAATCAAAACTGAAGAAAGTAAATGGAATTGGTCACTACTGGAAAAAATGCCCTCTGTTAAATTGATATCTAGCATGAATGATCTCAATTTTACTCCAGACATAATTATAGATGGAATACTAGGAACTGGAATTTCTGGAGAAATAAGAGAACCATATGCAAGTGCAATAAAATACATTAATGATTCAAATTGCTTTAAAATTGCCGTTGATATTCCATCTGGAGTTAATCCTGATAATGGAGAAACTGCAAATATCTTTGTACAAAGTGACATGACAGTTACATTTCATAAAATGAAGAGGGGAATGCAAAAAAGAAGAGATTTGTGTGGTGAAATATTTGTTGAAAAAATAGGAATTCCACCAGAAGCTGAAATGGGTGTGTTATGAAAGTTCATCAAATCCAAGTTGGGAATATGCAGAATTTTACATATGTTGTGGAAGACGAAGATATCAATGAAGGAATAATAATTGATCCCTCTTGGGATCTTGATCAAATTGAACAAATCATCAAACGAAATAATTTAAAAATAAAATATATTATCAACACTCATCATCATTTTGATCACACCTTGGGGAATGAAGGAATGATAAAATCAACTAATGCAAAACTAATCCAACATGAAAAATCTGAATTAAAACACGACATTGCAGTAAAAGATGGTGATGTAATTGAATTTGGGAATTCTAAACTAACTGTTTTACATACTCCTGGTCATTCTAAAGATAGCATGTGTTTAATTGGAGATGGAAAACTTTTTTCTGGTGATACTCTTTTTGTAGGGAATTGTGGACGTATAGATTTGCCTGGAGGTAGTGCAAAAGAATTGTATCATAGTCTTTTTGACGTTCTTTATTCTTTGAATGATGATCTTATTCTTTATCCTGGCCATAATTATGGCCATTCTTTAACATCTACAATCGGACAAGAGAAAATAACTAATCTTGTCATGCAAAAGCGAACTGAACAAGAATTTGTTGACATGATGTGACCATGACCTATTTAGATGATTTTGAATTTTTTGGTAATGTAAACAAAGCTCATGATTTTATTGACACACTTAAATCTGGAAATTTTTTATTTTCACTTGTAATTTCTTATACTGAAACATGTGAAATCCCAGGCATTACCTTTGCCGGTGCTGATAAAGATTCAATACAATTCACTCCTCCTGCAGATGCTGAATATCTCTACTATGGTTATTGTAAAACAATTGATAAAATTCCAATGACTCCTGATGGTAAGCCTACGCCAGCATTACTTACTAAAACTGCATTAGAGTCATGCAGTATTCCTCATGTTGTAATTAATGCTGGAAGTAAAATTCCGCCACAGCTACCTTTCATCCACACTGGTTTGGTACATGGGAAAAACATTTCAGTTGAATCTGCAATGAGTGATTCTCAAGTATCTCAGGCAGTAGATTATGGAAGAATGGTAGGAAGAAGTCTTGCATCTTTGACTGATTGTTTGATAATAGGAGAAAGTATTCCTGGTGGCACAACCACTGCTCTTGCTGTATTACAAGGATTAGGATTCAAAGCTAAAGTAAGTTCTAGTATTCCAAATAATCCAGTTGAATTAAAAAATCAAATTGTTAATCTAGCATTAGGGAGATTAACTTCCGATAAACCATATCATGTAATAGCTGAAGTTGGTGATCCTATGATTGCCTTTGTAGCTGGTATGCTAAGTTCCGCATCTGAAATCACCAAAGTAATGTTGGCAGGTGGTACCCAAATGGCAGCTGTTTTAGCATTTGCTTCAAAAATTGGATTCAATGAACAAAATACTGCTATTGGAACCACTTCTTACATCTCCAATGATAACAGTGCTAATTTTACATCTCTTGTTTTAGAAATTGTAGACATTCCTGTAATCGTTGTTAACCCCGGACTAGAAAATTCTAAATTTTCAGGACTAAAAGCATTCTCACAAGGATTTGCAAAAGAAGGTGTCGGTGCAGGTGGTAGTATTATTGCATCTATGATCAAAACAGGAAATGGTTCCACTCATTTTTTAACACTATCTGAAAAAGAATATCATCGACTTTTTACTTCACTGTGACTGATTTAGCCAAGTTTCTTGGATAGTCCGGATCAGCGTCTTTTTCAATTGCTGCATAATATGAAAGCAATTGTATTGGAATTGTTTCTGAAATAGGATATGCTAATTCACTAGTTTTTGGAATTTCTATCCAATAATCATAGACATCACTTTTCTCATCTGATATACCGATGATCTTTGCACCACGTGCTTTAATTTCTCTAGCACTTGTTAATGTATCCAAATATGTTGAATCATTTGGATTAATTATGATCACAAATACATTGGAATCCATAAGTGCCAATGGACCATGTTTTAATTCTCCTCCCGGTATTCCTTCTGCATGAATGTATGTCAGTTCTTTTAATTTTAAAGCAGATTCAATAGCTATTGGATAGTGAATTCCTCTACCTAGAACATAGATATCTGAAATTTCTTTAATTTCCTTAGCAATGTGTCTAATTTGAGCATGATTTTCAAGAATTTTTGAAATTGCTTTTGATATTTCTTTATAGCTAATCTCAAATTTTCCATTACACAACTCTTCTGTGATTTTGTATATTATGATCATTTGAGATGTAAAACTTTTTGTTGCTGCAACGCCTATCTCTGGGCCACAATTCATCCCAATCACAATATTTGACTCTCTTGCCAAAGAAGATGTAAGGGAATTTACTATAGAAATAACCTTGCAGTTTACTTTTTTTGCAATACTTACTGCATCTAATACGTCTGCACTTTCACCGCTTTGTGAAATTGCAATTAATGTTGAATTTGGTTCAATCGTATCTGAAGAAAATGGTAATTCACTTGAAATTATTGCATCTACTTTTATTTTTGCATATTTAGCTAAAATTTGTTTTGCAATCAATGCTGCATTATAACTAGTTCCACTTCCAGTTATGTAGATGTTCTTTGAATTTTTAATATAATTTGCTGTATTTTTAATTGCATCTTTTGTATTTTCTCCTGCTTTGAATATGGTATCTGGCTGCTCTGAAATTTCTTTTAATGTAAAATGTGCATAATCACCCTTATATGCATCTGCAAATTCTTTTGATACTTTTGTAATTTGCTGTTTTACGTTTTCTCCATTAAAATCTAAAATTTGTAATTTATCTTTGTCAATTATGACAAAATTACCGTTTTCAATGTAAATGGCATTATCTGTTTGTTCAATAAATCCTAAAACATCACTTGAGAGAAAATAACTATTTTTCCCAATTCCAACAATTAATGGTTCATGAAATCTCGCAGCTGCCAATTGTCCATTTTCAAACATTGCAACAAATGCATAATGACCCTTTAATTCTGAAACCGTCTTGATTATTGAACTTTTAACATTCTTGGCAATCTCATAATTTTTTTGAAGAAGATTTGCTATTACTTCACTGTCTGTTTCACTTTTGAAAATATATCCATCTTTTTCTAATTCTTTCTTCAGTTGTTCAAAATTTTCTATAATCCCATTATGAACTATTGCCAGTTTTCCAGAATTGCTAGAATGTGGATGTGCATTTGCATCTGTCACTTTTCCATGAGTTGCCCATCTAGTGTGACCTATTCCAACTTTTCCAGGTAATGTATCCAGTTGAATCTTAGAATTTACCTCTTCTACTTTTCCAACTCCTTTTTTTAATTCAATTTGACTATTTGATTCAGTTGCAACTCCAACACTATCGTATCCGCGATATTCCATTCTCCTCAATCCTTTGACTATTATTGGTGCGGCTATTTCATTTCCATAATAACCGATAATTGAACACATGACTGATCTATCTGATAATATGAGGGGTTATTTACTGTTAAACCTATTCTTATAATTATTCAATTGAAAATCTTTCTATTCTAAGATTCTGCTTCAGTTGTCTCTGCTACTGCATCAATTTCAGGTTTTGATTCTGGTTTTTTAGTACTTTCTAACATGCTTGGAATATTAGACTCTGGTGAAAAATGAATATTTTTTTCTTCTTCCAATGTTACAATGTATGATGGAATGTTTACTTTTCTATCTCCAATCATTATATGTCCATGAATTACTGCCTGTCTTGCTTGATATGGTGTTTTAAATCCAAACTTTCTTGATACTAGTGTTTGTAATCTGCGTGAAAGTAAATCATTTACTTGAAGATTAAGTACATCATCTAATGTGGATTCATTACTGACTAACCCTATTCTTGATAATGATTTCATCAAAATTGGTTCTTTTTCTAGTCTAATCTCTTGTCTCAAAGCAAGCAGTGATCTTGCTTGATGTCTGACACGAGATAATTCTGTATGTGCTTTCCATAATTCTCTTTTTGATCTTAAACCAAATGTACCAAGAGTTTTTAATTCTTCCATTTTTAATTCGTAATTAAGTGGTCTCTTTGGTTTTCTCCACATTCTTCTTGGATATTTAGGATCTCCCACTCAATCCACCTATTTCTTTTTCTCCGCAGGTGCTGCTTTCTTTTCTGCAGCAGGTTTTGCTGCTGCCGGTGCAGCTGCTGTTGCTGCCGGTGCAGCTGCTGTTGCTGCCGGTGCAGCTGCTGCTTGTGCAGGAGCTGGTTTTCCAGCTTTGGCCACACCTACTGCACCTCCTTTTCTGCCTGTAGTTCTTGTACACTGTCCTCTGACTTTTAATCCATACATGTGACGATAACCTCTCCAACTATTGGTGGTTCTCTCTCTTTCTATATCATTTCTTAAAGTAAAAGGAATATCTGATGTCAATAGGTGCATATTTCCTCCCGTCTCAATGTCTTTTCTTCTGTTAAGAAACCACACTGGAAAATTTCCTGCTATGGGATTGGTAATTAATTTCTCAATTGATTGAACATTAGATTCAGATAGAAAACCAATATTTGTATTAGTATTAATTTTTAATGTATCTAGAATTGCTGTGGCAAAATTATACCCTATCCCTTTAATCTGGGTTAATCCCACAATAGCCTTTTTGGCTCCAGGAATATCATTTCCTACAATCCTAACAATGTGTCTAAATTCTTGAGTGCTCAAGTATTGAAAAATTCTTAGTTACCCCGATAAAAACCATGCTAGGCGTCAATTAGATGCGTTTCAAAAGGATTCAGTATGGGTCCAATATTATAATTTTCACACTTTATCTCTTATTTTGGCCTCCAATTTGAAATATTGAGTTAAATTCTAAAATTTATCTAAAGTCTGAATCTTCTGTCCAGTCTTTACCTTGTACATTCCATTGATTGCATTTGCAGCACTTCTTTACTCCTCTTTGACCATCTATTTCGATACAGAAACAATGTTCTCCTTTTCCTGATGTGTCTTTAATACATAATTTCTGCATTATTTGTAATTACAATGTTTTACTAATTATCCTATTGGTGTAAATCATGTTCAATTTTTACTTAGAAAAGTTATAAATTCACATAAAGATTGATGATTACAAATGGATGATACTTTTGATAGAGAAAAAGTGGTTGATTGTATGTTTGATCCTGTTACATCGTCTATTTTAGCTGAATTAGAAGATGGTGAAAAAGAATGTTCCTTTTTGGCAGAAAAAATTTCTATTTCCGAAAGTGAGGTTTCTGAAAGACTTTCTTATTTAATAGATCATGGATTTATTTTTAAAAATTCTAATAATGGAAAATCTATATTTTCTGCAAATACTGAAAAATTAACTCAAATTGTAGAAAACAGTGATACCTTTAATGCAACAATTGAAGGATTGGAAAAAATGGATAGTTATCTTAACTAAAAGATTTCTTGCGATTTTTGATTGCATAAATGGCAACACCTACAATTCCAATCAATCCAATTATGAGAATGTATAGGGAAATGAACCCTAGTGATTTCTTACCTGCATCAGGTTCTGGTCCTATCACTCCAAAGACTTTGATTTCTTCTTCGTTTGTATTTTCTATAACTAGTTTGTATATTCCTGATACTGTGATGTTGAATCGTCCTTCAAAAACTTCTTCATCAATTAATTGAGACTCTATTTCTTTGTCAAATGGATCTAATATTTTTGCTGTGATTCCTTCTTTAAAATTAATTATCTGAACTGCATAAATTCCAGTTTGTGTTTCTGTATTATCTAATTCAACTGGAATTATCAAATTTTCTGCAAATTTAACTTGACCCTCTCCTTTATTCAAGTCTTCAAAAATTACTTGGTTTCCATAAAAAGATAGTATTATTCCCACGCCTACTATACTACCTACAATCACAAAAAGAATGCCTGATTTTTGCATAGTCTATTTGTGATATTCTTTAGTTTAAACCTAATTTTTAATCTATAGAATTCATTTTACTTCATAAATTTAGATTAGGCTAAAAAAGTTAGCCTAGGCTAACTTTTAAATAAACAAATTACATTTATTGATTATCCTTGAAACTTAATCGATCAACTACTATGTTGATGCTATCTGCAATTATTGGTGTCTCAACAATTATTGTTTTTTCGGTATTTTCCGAAGCTCAATTAGAACCAAAAGTGTTTGTTACTCATTCAGGTCAAGTAATTCAAACATCTGGAGATGTTTTAGATCCACTTTATACTGCTTCAACAGTTGAATTCGATCCGGGCAAATATCTTCGAGATTTTAATTATGGAAGGATCTCTGAATTAAATGGTCAAACAATTAGAGAATTTACAATAATTGCAGAAGATGATAAAATACAAGAAATATCGCCTGGTGTTTTTTACAATGTTTGGACTTTTAATGGAACTGTCCCTGGTCCTACAATTCGTGCAACTGAAGGTGATTTAGTTCGAATTCATTTCATCAACAATGGCTCAAAATCCCACACAATGCATTTTCATGGAATTCATCCAGCTGAGATGGATGGTGTGTTTGAAGCTGTGGGTCCTGGTGGCGGACAATTTACTTATGAATTTGAAGCTGGTCCTGTGGGAGTTCATCCATATCACTGTCATGTTATGCCACTTGAAGAACATATTTCACATGGTCTTTATGGTGTTTACATAGTAGATCCAAAAGAAGGAAGACCGTCAGCTGATGAAATGGTTATGGTTCTAAATGGATTTGATACTGATTTTGATACTGAAAATAATTTCTATGCTGCTAATTCAATTCCATTTTATTACCAACATCATCCAATCCAAATTAAAACAAATGAGCTAATTCGCATCTATGTTGTAAATATGGTGGAATTTGATCCAATAAATAATTTCCACCTACATGGAAATCTGTACAACTACTATCCTACAGGTACTAGTACTGTTCCTTCCACATATACTGATATGATAACACTATCCCAAACTGAAAGAGGTATCATGGAATTCAAATATGATTATCCCGGAAAATATCTATTTCATGCACATAAGGTAGAATTTTCAGAAAAAGGATGGGTTGGAATATTTCTAGTAAATGATAACCCAGATCAAAAATCACAAACAGGAATAGATTATGAAAATTAAGAAAAACTACTCAAAGGTAAAAACCATTGCAAGTGGAATAATCCCATTTGGTTTTCTTGTTATTATGATATTATATTTAATTGGTCCTAGTTCTGATTTGCTTGAATTTGGAGTATCTTTACCAGAAATAACTATAGAAAAAATTGAATTTGTTGATTCTGAAATACATGTTACAGTTCGCAACACCGGTCCAATTCCTGTGAAAATAGCAATGGCAGATGTTAATGATCGAATTCAATCTGCTGCAATAGAGCCTGATAAATCTCTAGAGCGATTTGAAACTGCACTAGTCAGAATTCCTTTTTCTTGGAATGAAGCAGAACCATATACAATTGGAATTACTCTTGATGATGGTGTGAGATTTGATAAATTTATTGAAGCGGCAACTCCTGCAATCAAATCTGACTACAAATTAGCTGGGTTTTTTGCTATTATTGGAACCTATGTGGGAATTATTCCTGTAATGATTGGATTGTTATGGTTACCATTTATCAAAAGAATTGGGAAAAATAAATACAATTTTTTTCTAGCATTAACCATCGGTCTATTAGTTTTTCTAGGTATTGATGCAATGCTCGAAGGATTTGAGGTTTCAAAAGAGAATTTCTCTACTAATTTCAATGGAGAATTACTCATCATAACTATTACCTTATTGTCATTTCTTGGACTGTACTATTCTGCTGAAAAACTAACTTCAAGAACTAATCTTACAGCATCTTCCAAACCACTTGCTATTGGATTGATGATTGCAATTGGAATAGGACTGCATAATTTGGGTGAGGGACTAGCTATTGGAGCAGCGATCGGTTTAGGCCAAGTAGCTTTAAGCACTTTTCTGATTGTCGGATTTGCACTCCATAATACGACTGAGGGCATTGCCATTGCATCACCACTTGCCAAAACAAAATCCCCTATATCAAAAATAATTATTTTGGGTCTAATTGCAGGTTCTCCTGCTATCTTGGGTACTTGGATTGGAGGATTTTTCTATTCTCCCTATACTGCAATAGTATTCTTGTCAATAGGTGCAGGAGCAATTTTCCAAGTTGCACTGGTAATTTTGAAATGGCTTTACCAAAGTGAACAAAAACTAGTACAGGCATCAATTGTATCTGGAATTGGAGTTGGAATGCTTATCATGTATCTTACAAGTATCTTGGTTTGATTTTTCAAATAGGTTCAGGATGTATTGTAATTACTGCATTTTTGATCTGAGTTCTTATTACATGTTCGATTTCTGATGTTAAGTCGTGGACTTTTTCAATAGATGATTCCTTGTCAAATGAACAATCTATGTCAATTTTAAGAATATTTTCAAAATTTAGAGAAACTATGCGGCCTATTTTTTTTATTGCTGTGTATTTTTTTAAAATTCCTCTTATTTTTTCTTCAGTGATCTTATCTTCTATGTTTAAATTTATTGGAACCGTAAGAAATGGTTCTAGATGAATAGTTACATGTTCTATTTCAGGTATGTTTTCTTGAATTTTTTGTTCTATTACCTCTGATATTTTATGTGCAGAATATAGGTTGATTTCTCTATCCACCATTACATGTAGATTTGAATATGTCTTTCCTTTGGTTTTATGAGATATTATATTGTGAACTCCCTTGACCCCGTCTACACTTTTTGCAATATCGTTAATCTTTGCATCTAGAGGGACATTCTTCCAATCTGGTTCAAAATGAATGGTGATTACTGCATTTGACATTTTATTTTTAATATTGTTTTCAACCATACTGCTAATTTCATGTGCTCTATCAAAACTGGTATCTCCTCTTAATGATATTGTGACATCTGCAAATATTGTGTCCCCTGATCTTCTCATTAGAATTGCTTCAACTCCTATTACTCCTTCTGTATTTACAACAATTTCTTTTACTTTTCTTACAAGTTCTGGTGATATGATATCTGTAAGCTCTAGCGCTGTCTTGTGAATTAATTTTAAACTGAGAATTGCTAAAACTACTCCTAGAATTAATGCTGCAACAAAGTCTCCATTATAGAATCCGTATGATACTAACACAATTCCTACAATTGCAACTATTGTTGAACCAAGATCCATAAACGCATGATAAAAATCAGCTTTGAGAGTTGTGCCTCCAATTTTTTTAATTGATTTTCGAAGAAGAATTATTCTAAAAATATCTATTCCTATTGTGTATAGCCCACCAATAATTGCAAAAACCCCTGGCAATGTACTAGGTAGAGGACTTTGTAATCTCTGAATTGATTCATAAATGAAAAATCCTGCTATTAGAAAAATCGCAATTCCACCAATCATTCCTCCAAGTGATTCAATTTTTCCATGACCATAGGTATGTTCTTCATCTGGAGGTTTGATTGCCATTCTAGCTGCCAAAAGCAGTATTGCTGTAACAACACTGTCCAGCAACGCATGAACACTATCTGTAATCAGACCTAGACTGTTAGAAATTAAACCAAAAACTAATTCCACAATAAATGCGGAAAATATGGCTAATAGTGAAATCTGTAAAACCTTTGTTCTCTGAATGAACATTTCTATCTGTTTTAGTAATTACTCTCATGTATTACAAGTATTCTGAAGATAATTCATGCGACAAGATTATTTGTGATAAGTAATATTTTTTGTTGTGTTACGCAGAAAATCAATCATTTTACTTACCATTATCTCTTCTATGTTCTTAATCCCAATTATACAGGTGGAAGCTGCCAGTAACCCAAATCTGTTTGTTTCGGCTGAAAATTCCCTATTTGACAATAGTTTTTCTGGTTCTATGGTAGTTGAAGTTGTAATTCGTGATTCAAATCTTCACGATACAGATGAAGGAAAAGGTGAACCTGATGTTACGCTTAATGGTAAATCTTTACGAATGGTTCAATCTACTGATGGTAATTGGTATGCATATTTTGCAAATATCGACAAAGCAAAAATAGCGGATTCTACACAATCTGCTACCTCTGGTAAAGGTTTAGACTTTGGTGTTTTTTGTAGTAGAGATACTGCATCCTCTGTTTTTGGAATCTCTCTTTCTGAAACTGATGGTTTTGCTGTTCCAAGAAATAATGGTATATCTGGTTTTACAAATGGTGCTGCTTCATTTAATCAATGCACTGGAATACCCACAAGTTCTACCAATCTCAATAATGTTGTAAGAAATGCCAAATCAATTAACACTAATCCAAATATCCCCTCTGGACAAATTGGGCTAGACTCAGATGCCTGGCCATTAATCCAGCTCTTTTCTTTTGATGATGTGACAATTCAATATAATGCTGGAGGAAATCCACAAAATGTTGTTCTTGAATATGATGATAGTGCAAATATTTCTCTGAACATAGATAGAAATCTGTATCCACAGAATTCAGAAGTTTTTCTAACTGTAAATGATTTTCAATTAAATCAAGATCCAACTGATGAAGATTCATGGACATTCAACATTAATTCCACAATTGCCACTTTTTATCAGGCATATGATGATTCTGGTTCTAATTCTGCTAACGGCAATGCAGGATTAGTAAATTTGATTCCGTATCTTTCTAATTTGGGTTTTCAAGATAATGGACAACTTTCAATCACCCTAGGAAATATTATGGAATTAAATTCAAATGATGAGCAACCTGATACTTCTGTTGATGATGCAATACCTGGAAACCCATTTTCACACATTGTCACTTTAGTAGAGAGTGGTCCAAACTCTGGAATATTTGATAGCGCTGATGATAATGATGAATCTATAATTGCAATTCTCGATGATGCTCCAAGAGGTCAAACTGGACAAATAGAATATAATCAAAAATCTGTCTCTGTTCTTACCGGTTCCTCAACATCTTCTGTTTCAATAAATGAGCCTATCTTGACTGTTGGTGGTGGGTCCAAGTCATTAAAACCTGGAACAAAATTCCCTGTATCTCTTCTTGATCCTGATCAAAACATCAATTCAGGAATTAAAGATGATTTGGATGTCTTCAGAGACACATCTCTTATACCTACACTTGAGATTGGAAATCCAATTACTCTTGGAAATGCAAATGATGTGCAATTTCATTCATCATCCACAACATTAGTTGGCGGTGATACCTCAAATTCCTCTATACCTGACAAAAATTCTGCAAGATTATTTATTGATACATCAAATGTAGCCATTTCTCCCTTTGAGCAAATATCATTGAATCTCGGAGTTTCAGCATCTGACTTACGATCTACTCTCATAAACACTTCTCTTTCAAATACTAATGGGACCAATTGGTTAAACTATGATCTCAGATCTTTTACGAATGATTTTGGAATTACTGATTTTACAGATACTTCAATTACTCTTTCATTTACCACTTTAGGTTCTTTACCTATTACTATAATTGATTCTGGAGATTTATCTTCTTCACATGGATTAATTCAACTGGATGATTCCGATATTCAGGCAATATCTAGCAGAAGTGGAACTGTATATGTTGTGATAAATTTTGATTCATCTAATAACAATTCTGGAGTAGGAAATATTTCTACTGAAACAAATAATCAACCAATTGTTTTTGATTTATTTTCATTTGGACTTGATAACGACAATGATATCAACAACGCCATTTATCGATTTGAATTAGAAGAGACAAATGATAACTCATCAAACTTTGTTGGTTCTCTTGAATATGCTGTAACCAATCAACTCAATATTTTAGATCCTAATTTCATTGAAACAATAAGAACAATAGATAATGAAATTAAATTCATTGTAACTAATAGATTAATTGATGAAAAAGGAATTTCTATTTCTTATTCTGATTTAGATAACGTTGGAGTAATCACAACAACTTCTACTAAATCTGACATTACTACTAATTCAGGTGTTGTATCTACTAGTTCATCTACCTATAGATTTGGTCAACCTGTAACATTTACTCTCAAAGATTCAGATCTTAATTTGAAAAGTGACAATGTTGATATATATCTGGTAAACAATGATCCCACTTCTTCAAATGTAGATACTGTTGGTAAAGATGGAAATATTTTGTTGGAGATTTTAATTAAAGATATTCGTTATAAACGATGTACTGTAAATGGAATTGAGTATGGTGGTTTAGCTTCTACAGGTTTTACTTTAGTTGAGACTGGACCAAGCACTGGTGTGTTTGAAGGGACATTCAAAATGCCTTCCCAGATTTGTAACCAATCTGGAACAAAATTAATTTCTACTGCTGGAGGCAGTCTTGATGCAAAATATCATGACTCTAGAGATGTCTCTGGAAATTCGAACATATTCAGTTTGTTACGAGATAAATATACTACACAATTTTCAAATTCCCCACAACTAAGCACAAATAAAATTACAATTCCATCATCGGGCAACTCTGAAGAAATAATTCTATCTGGTAGTATTGCTAATCATAAAAGGGGTATTCCTTTAGCTATAACTTTAACGCATCCTGATGGTGTTGTTAAAAATTTTGCTGCACTTATAACTAATAGCGGTAGTTATCGTGCAGCATTTTTAATAAATGAAAATTCTCTACCAGGTGTTTATAAAATTCAATTATCTTATGATGACACTAATGTTGGACTAGTTTCATTTACTGTTTCTACTCAAAATATTCCTGATTGGGTTAAAGACAATGCAAGACGATGGTCTTCTACCTCTATCTCTGATTCTGAATTTATTGATGGATTGGAGCAGATGATTAAAGACAGAATTATTATATCTACAAAAGAAAATTCAATATCTGAAAGAGTAATCCCTGCTTGGATCAAAAATAATGCAAGATGGTGGTCTAGCGATCAAATCTCAGATGATGACTTTATAAAATCACTTCAATACTTGGTCAAAAAAGGTATAATTCGAGTATAATCAGGTCAATTTTTATTTCATTGAATACATAAATACCCTCAAACCTGATTCAAAATGAAAATGAAGCGTGGGGCTTTCCTAGCATTATTTGTAATTTCTTTATTATCTTATAGTTTTGTTGGAACTATCAATGCTTTAGGTCCGGAAGACTGTGAATCTGATCAAGTATGGCAAAATAATGAATGTGTTAATGCTGTAGATCCTCCAAAAAATGATCTAAATTTACAAACTGATAAAGATCTCTATGGACAAGGTGGTGTAGTTGTTATTACTGGCATGATACATAATATTGAAAATCTTAGTACTGGTGATGTTGCAATTATTGTTCGAGCACCAGATAATAATATTGTCACAATAGCTCAAGTACATCCTAATGCTGATGGCTCTTTTCAAACAAGTCTTAAAGCAGATGGTCCACAGTTCAAAGCACCTGGTGACTATACCGTTCTTGCTAATTTCTCTGGGTTAAAATCTACAATTACGTTTGAATTTACTGGTGGCTCTGGCGATATTATCTCTGGTGGTGATACAACACCACTAACATGTCCATCTGGTCAAACTTTGATTAATGGAAAATGTGTTACTGAATCCGAACCAGAACCAGAACCAACACCAGAACCAACACCAGAACCAACACCAGAACCAACACCAGAACCTGAACCTACTTGTGGTCAAGGAACTGAATTGGTAAATGGTATTTGTCAAGTTGTCAAAACTACAGGTGAAGGAAAATCAGGATGTCTAATTGCAACTGCTGCATATGGCACTGAATTGGCTCCTCAAGTACAATTCCTTAGAGAAATCAGAGATAACACTGTAATGAGTACTACATCTGGTATGGCTTTTATGACTGGATTTAACCAACTATACTATTCATTCTCACCTACAATTGCTGATCTAGAAAGAGAGCATCCTATGTTCCAAGAGGCAGTAAGAGCTTTTATCACTCCTATGATTTCTACACTTTCGATTATGACATTAGCTGATGATGGTTCTGAAGCTGAAGTCTTAGGATTGGGAATTTCTGTAATTACATTAAACTTGGGAATGTATATTGCAGCACCAGCTGTAATTGGATTCAAAGTTCACAAACACTTGAAATCTAGAAAATAACTCATAACTTTTTATTACAAATATCTAAAATTCACGAAATATGGATGAAATGATCTCAACGTTTTTTATATCGGAATTGAGATAAACACAAGATAGGTAAAGAAATATGAAAAACAATACCAAGTCACTTTTAATCGGTTTCATTTTACTATTCATTTTATTGCCAAATAATGTATTTGCTCAAGATCCAGACACAGATGGTGACGGTATTCCAGATTCTTCAGACTCCTGTCCTACACAAGCTGAGACAGTTAACGGATTTCAAGACACAGATGGTTGTCCAGATATAGTTCCACCAACTGACACAGATGGTGACGGTATTCCAGATTCTTCAGACTCCTGTATTACACAAGATGAGACAGTTAACGGATTTCAAGACACAGATGGTTGTCCAGATGTAGTTCCTCCAC
>JAHFUX010000040.1 GCA_023264875.1 Nitrosarchaeum sp. | reverse complement strand
GAACACATAACATAAACTGGAGAACTTGGTGTGTAGCTAAAAAATTTGGCATTGTAGGCAGAGAAGCAGTTTATGATAGAAAATCTGCAAGATTCATCTACGAAAAATATTCAAAAACTCCACTTGCAAAAGAAGTACTGCGTGAATTATTTCATGACAAATATGACTTGAAAAATACTCGAACATTATTAGAAAAAATTCGATCTAATGAAATTAAAATAAAGTGGATAGAAGTAGAAAACTTCTCTAAACTTGCAGAATCTATACTTGATCATACTACAAAATATTATGCGTCTCCCGCGAACATAGATAAAGGAATTTTAGATCTAGTTAAAACCAGACTCTTGAAAACAAAACACAGACTGATTTGTGCCAGATGTGGAAAATGGGAAAGAGTTGTCGAGACTAGAGAAATAAATAACACGCTTTCATGTCATTATTGTAAATCTCATCAGATTACAGCTACTTATTATTCTGATTATGATCTGGCAAAAATAGTACAGAAAAAACATACTGGAAAAAAACTCACAACGGAAGAAAATCACAAGTTTGTAAGAGCATGGAAGATCTCTTCACTTTTAGAGAACTTTGGAAGGACAGCTCTTATTGTTCTTTCAGGGTATGGAGTGGGAGCTGACACAGGAGCACGAATACTGCGAAACATGATTGGGGAAGATGAACTATACAAGCAGATCTATGAAGCAGAGAGACAATACGTAACGACTCGTGGTTTCTGGGATTCCTAATTCTTCTTTTTAATATATGAAAATGGCGTCAAAAACAACTCTGTTCTATTCTCAAGACCAGCTTTTGCGGTTACGCCTATTACAGTAATAATTTCACCTTGAGAAAACTGGTCTAGTATCCTGGCTTGATTCCTCCATCCTTTAAGCCAAATCTGTCCCGTCTCATCTTCAATAAACATCTCTGACAGCGATATTGTTTCCCCATTCTTTGTCTGGATTTCTCGTCTTTCTGGCATTTTTAGTATTATTGCTTCAATACAATATGTACCATCACCTGGTTTTAGATCCCGAATCTTTGTTCTAAGTTCTGAAATTGTAGGAATTTTTTCATCATCAATCTTTCTAACAAATGAATCGTCTGCTAATGTCACAGAATTTCCATATATTTTTGTTGGAACTATTTCTATTACTTCTCCAATTTTAAGATCTTTTGTTATACCAATAAAATCAGTAATGTTTAGAAATCTCTTATCATGATCGGTAACTAACATTAGGATGTTACCAGAATCATTTTTCACTAACGATAAAATTCTAACAACTATTGGTTGCACTTCATCCACACCTTCTATTTCGATCACCGTACCTTCATCACCATGTAATTCTAATCCTTGTTGACCTCTTTTTGTTCTTACACCAATTAATCTTGTTTTTGCACCAGCTGTAATCATTTTTGGAATTGATTTTTCATCAGCATTCCATAAGACAACTCTTGTTACGGTGTCATTTTTTCCCTTTAATCGTAAATGAAGCGCTTTTCCAGGCTGACCTTTAAAATTTGTAAATTCAGTCATTCTGATATTTCCATCCAAGATTCCAGAAACTACAAGATTTTGTTGATTCTCCTTTACTTCACTAACATCCTCTGTTATTGAATCAAGCAAGGGAATTTTACTCTCTATCCCACTTGTTTCAAGGTTTGAACCTGAACCAACATTAATTATCGGTGTTCCTGTCATATCTGACTTGACATAAGCCTTGATTATCTTAACAAGATCACCAGGTTTCAGATTTTCAATTCCTGGCAAGTTTGCCTTCTCATCCCATAGCTTTACCTTAGCTCTTGAATCTGAGTCATATACAGTCATGGTACGCAGAAGAAACTGCGAACCGTCTTTACGTGAAAACTGTTTTGCTGGATAGACATTCATAACTCTAGTTTCTAATGTAATCTCTTTTGCACCTACATACAGATCTTTGAGACCCATCTCAATTTTTAGCTGTTCATTTAATGATGCCCCCAGATCAGCTGCTATAAGAAATAAAGCACCTTGATCTGTCAGATAACCTGCACCGATCTTTTCTTTTTTCTTGTTAATCATCTGTTGTATATCTGAACGCGAAAGCTCTGGTTTTTGTTCCAAAAGCTTGGTTAATAATGATTCAAATTCTGACAAGTCACTCTGAAATAGAAGTGTGTATTAATAAAAATTTCATTAGCTAAATTAGTAGGGTATTAAAACTAGTTTTAATGTCATGTATAGAAACAAAATCGCTTTCAAAATCATATGGGGTTATAAATGCGGTTGATGACATTGATCTCTCTGTCAATAATGGTAAGATTTTTGGATTTTTAGGACCAAATGGGGCAGGAAAAACTACTACAATAAAACTCCTTACTACTCTTATACCTCCAACAGCTGGAACTATGAAGATACTAGGAATAGATGCTATACGATCTCCATTAGAAGTGAGAAAAAAAATTGGGGTAGTTTTACAACAGCCAAGCTATGAACCCACTCTTAGTGTAGAAAAATCTCTTGAAAAATATGGAATGATGTGGAATGTTGAAAGAAAGTTAAGACAGGATAGAGTGGAGGAACTTCTTTTATCTTTTGATCTAGCAGAATTAAGGAATATAAAAAATGATGAGCTTTCAATAGGGCAGAGACGAAGGGTACAGGTGGCTCGTGAATTTATGCACGACATGAATCTTTTATTTCTTGATGAACCCACAGTAGGTTTGGATCCTTCAGCACGCAGAGGATTGCTTGATTTTATAAAAGATAAAGCAAAAGATGGTTTGACTGTATTTTTTACTACACATTTACTAAATGAAGCTGAATATATCTGCAATGAAGTAGCTATCATAAACAAAGGAAAGATAATAGCTGTTGATTCTCCAGAAGAACTAAAAAACAAATTTGGGAGAGAAAAAACCATCAAGATTCACTTAGATACTATCAGAAAAGATCTATCTGATCTTCTGATTGGAATAAAAGATTATGAACTTGATTTTAACTCTGGAACAAACATAACTATACGATCTAATGATTCAGAAGAAGTATTACTAAAGATTCTTCAAATTTTAACTGCAAATAACATCGTGATAGAGGATCTTTCTGCAATCCCTACGAGTCTAGAAGAAATCTTTCTCTCAGTGGTGAACAAATCAAATGCATCCAGTAATTAGATTAGTAAATAGAAATCTGACAATATCTCTTAACAAGGGATTTATGATATGGCAAGTAATCTTTCCTTTAATCTACATTTTTGTTGGTGGTTTTGCATACACTGCCTTGATTGATTCTGTTTCATATGGTAACAAAACACTAGGCTATCCAGCATACATTGCATCCGGTATGATTGGCTTTAACATAATGAATAGTGCTCTTGTTTCTGGCATTATAATATGGAATGATCGAAGACATGGTATGTTCGAACAGATCCTTGTAGGACCATTTACTAGAACACACTACATCCTAAGTAATGTCTACACAATTGGAATAATTGGGTTGATTAGTGCTACTTTAATTACAGCCGTTGGATACCCACTTTTCTTTGAATCTGTAGAATTTAACTTCCTTACTATGCCACTTTTGGTCTTTGCTTCTGTTGTAGGATCTATTCTCTTTGGATCGATTGCCTCAATCATATCCACTAGACTAAAGTCAAGTGAAGGATTCAACGTAGTGATTAACACGGTATTTCTATTTTTTGCATTCGTGAGCACTGCTTTCTATCCTGCAGAAGGCTCGCCTGTGCCACTTTCTATTGCATTTTATTTTAATCCATTAACTTATCTTGTAGACGTTGTACGTGCTGGGATATTTGGAAATTTTGATACATTTGTGGCAATAGAAATGTTAGTTTTGGTTACATTAACTTTAACTTTGTTTTCAATAGCTACAAAACTTCTTGCAAAACTTGAATTATAGGAAATACATCTTGATTTAAATCCAACAATTTAGTAATCCAACCATGGAGTCAAGAAGACGGAGCAGTTTTTGGTTTCTTCTACCCATTTTCTTTAATATTATTGGAGGTGTAATAGCTTATTTTATCATAAAAGATGATGATCCGCACAAAGCAAGAAATTGTTTATTACTTGGAATCATCCTCACTGCAATCTCAATAGCCATAATTGTGGTTCCAATAATAATTGGGATTTCACTTTTACCAAGATTTGATATGATGCCAAAAACCCCTTATCTTTAATCATAGTAAAAAAGTAGCCCGGCCCAGATTCGAACTGGGGTCAAGGGCTCCAAAGGCCCCTATGCTTGACCGCTACAATCGGTGGATTTTTCCTCTACCGGGCTTTCCGGGCGTTGACTGTTGATTTTAGTTCCTTTATAATGTTATTCAGTAAGTATAAAGTTCCAATTAAGTGAATTTTTAATATTTTGGATTATTTTATTGACAAAGTTTTGATGTTAATAATAAGCTTTGAAAAAGGATCTTCCATTGAATTTAATATTTTTTTTGCTCTATTTCTAAATTTCTTATTATTTGACTTCAAAATCTTTTTTACAAGGAAAACTATTTTTTGTGGATTTTCCTCCCTTTTTACTAAACCATTTTTTACAAGATATTGTTCTATGTAGTTTGGTACAGCATGATATGATATAGTTGGTACACCCATTAAAGCAGCTTCTGCCGTCATAGTTCCTCCAGAACCGATAAACACATCTGTAAATTTAAGTAAATTTTTTCCATCTATAACTCGGTCCAATACTATTACATTACTTCCAAATTTGTGTTTAAGTTGACTTATTTGTGGTAGGTATCTCCCTAAAACGACTATATTATAATTTTGAAATTCTTTAGTGATCTCACGTATAATTTTGATAATTCTGTTTTTATTATCAGAAACATAAGCAGCTTCTGATTCCTCAGGTCGTATTAATATGGTCTTTTTTTTCTTTAAAAGAAAATTATAATTCGAATCATTTTTTGATCTTTCTTTTACTATTACAGCCGCATCAATTGCTTTGTACGATGATATTTTTTCTTCAGAAATACCGTATTTTGTAAATTCTTTTTTTGGGATAATCCATGGTATCAAAAGTCTTTGTATGATTGGTAAAGATAATCTCATTACGGCATCTGCATGAGGAGAATCACAAAAGGCGATGTGCCTCACACCAAGTCCATACGAAATTCTTGATGCTTCAGGAGAGCAAAAACTAACTGTTAATTCAGGCTTAAATTTTCTTACTATTGATAATAAACGATACATTCGTGTGAGGCTTGCATCTAATTTGCTAATTTTATCGGATCCGCCGTGTTTTCCAACAAATACAAGATTTATGCCTCTGATTTTGGCAAGTTTTACTACTTCACGATAATTCCTTGAGGTACAAAGTAATTTGTTGTTTTTTTGTAATTTTCTGATCATAGGCTCAAAAAACAAAAGCTGTTTTGGAGTAAGTATATCTAACCAGATTTTCAAACATTTTCGATATAATTCTAAGGTGGAAAAAGTTTTTCTTAGCCTTTCTGCCTAGCTGCAATGATTTGGGAGGGACAAAAGTTGTTGTTTATGGTCTTAG